>NZ_LR734808.1:0-324687 GCF_902506655.1 Marinoscillum sp. 108
TCACCTACACTGCTGGTGATGGCAACCTGGTTGACAATGGAGATGGCACCTGGAGCCTGACGATCCCTGCAGGCAATGCGTTGACGGAAAACACTTATTCGGTGACCGCTACGGTAACCGATGCCGCTGGCAACAGCACCAGTGATGCTACAGATGGAGAATTAACCATCATTCTGGAGGGAGTGGATACAGATGGAGACGGTATTCTGGATGAAGACGAAGACACGGATGGAGATGGAGATCTTGCCAACGATGACTGTGATGCTGATGGTACACCAAACTACCTGGACGCTGATCCCTGTGATACAGACGGAGACGGCCTGGATGATAGCGAGGAAGACACAGACGGAGACGGTAATCCATACAACGATGATTGTGACGAGGATGGTACTCCAAACTTCCAGGATGCAGACACTTGCGACGATGGCACCGATACCGACGGTGACGGTGTAACGGACGTAGAAGAAGACATTGATGGCGATGGTGATTCTACCAATGATGATTCCGATGGTGACGGTACTCCGGATTATCTGGACACAGATGATGATGGCGATGGTATCCTGACAGAGGATGAAGACACTGATGGAGATGGAGACCCTACAAATGACGACTGTGATGCTGATGGTACGCCAAACTATCTGGACGCTGATCCCTGTGATACAGATGGAGACGGCCTGGATGATAGCGAGGAAGACACAGACGGAGACGGTAATCCATACAACGATGATTGTGACCAGGATGGTACTCCAAACTTCCAGGATGCAGACACTTGCGACGATGGCACCGATACCGACGGTGACGGTGTAACGGACGTAGAAGAAGACATTGATGGCGATGGCGATCCTACCAATGATGATTCAGATGGTGATGGTACACCTGATTACCTGGACACCGATGATGATGGCGATGGTGTCTTGACAGAGGACGAAGACACGGATGGAGATGGAGATCTTGCCAACGATGACTGTGATGCTGATGGTACACCAAACTACCTGGACGCTGATCCATGTGATACAGATGGAGATGGCCTGGATGATAGCGAGGAAGACACAGACGGAGACGGTAATCCATACAACGATGATTGTGACCAGGATGGTACTCCAAACTTCCAGGATGCAGACACTTGCGACGATGGCACCGATACCGACGGTGACGGTGTAACGGACGTAGAAGAAGACATTGATGGCGATGGCGATCCTACCAATGATGATTCAGATGGTGATGGTACACCTGATTATCTGGACACAGATGATGATGGCGATGGTGTCTTGACATTGGATGAAGACACTGATGGAGATGGTGATCCTACCGATGACGACTGTGATGCTGATGGCACGCCAAACTATCTGGACGCTGATCCATGCGACACAGACGGAGATGGTCTGAACGATGAAGAAGAAGACACCAACGGAGATGGTAATCCATACAACGATGATTGTGACGAGGATGGTACGCCAAACTTCCAGGATTCGGATAGCTGTGATACGGATGGGGACGGTATCCTGGATGAGGATGAGGACCTGGATGGCGATGGAGACCCTACCAACGATGACTGTGATGCTGATGGTACACCAAACTACCTTGACGCTGACCCATGTGATACAGACGGAGACGGCCTGAACGATGAAGAAGAAGACACGGACGGAGACGGTAATCCATATAATGATGATTGTGATGCCGATGGTACTCCAAACTTCCAGGATGTGGATAGCTGTGATTCTGACGGAGACGGCATCCTGGATGAGGATGAGGACCTGGATGGCGATGGAGACCCTACCAATGATGACTGTGATGCTGATGGCACACCAAACTATCTGGATGCTGATCCCTGCGACTCAGACGGAGATGGTCTGAATGATGCGGCGGAAGACACAGATGGCGATGGTAATCCATACAACGATGATTGTGATGCTGATGGCACTCCAAACTTCCTGGATTCAGATAGTTGCGATACAGATGGAGACGGGGTACTGGATTCAGATGAAGATGTGAATGGTGACGGGGATCCTACCAATGATGATACTGATGGCGATGGTATCCCTGATTTTTTGGATACAGATGACGATGGTGATGGAATAGATACAAAAGATGAAGATGGCGATAGAGACGGTGATCCTACCAACGATGACTGTGATGGGGATGGCACTCCAAACTATCTGGATACAGACCGATGTCCAAAAGTAGAGCCTCGTAGAGGGTTTACGCCTGATGGCGATGGTATCAATGACTTCTTTTACATCAAAGACATTGAGAATTATCCGAATAACACTGTTCAGATTTTCAATAGATGGGGAAATAAGGTATTTGAAATCAAAGGATATGACAACCAGAATAATGTATGGAAGAGTGATGTCAACTCTGGTTTGAGAATAGGAAGTGACAATAATGTACCTTCTGGTACCTACTACTACCTGATTCAACTTGGGGACGGTAGTGATCCGATTTCAGGTTTTGTGGTCGTGAACAGATAAAATGACCGAAGTGAGTTGATGTTAAGATCGACCAATAAAGCCTTCTGATTTTTTATCGGGAGGCTTTTTTTATACTCATTTGACAATGTTTGGAGACCAGAAACGGCTGACTCAGGCACTTCACCCAATGCTTTGAATGACTCAACGAGTAATAGCTGCCACTCAACGAGTGGATGATTTTGGGGTAAGAACAAACCTTACTTTTGAGGTATAGATTCATGGTTGGATATGATCTATGGTTGGGACTAATGGAGCCTTCCGATTTATCGGGAGGCTTTTTTTATGCTGGTTTGACAATGTTGGGAAACCAGAAATGACTGGAGTCGTGCACTCTACCTTATCCTTTAAGATACTCAACGAATAAAACCTGCCACTCAACGAGTGGATAATTTTGGGGTAAGAACAAACCTTACTTTTGAGGTATAGATTCATGGTTGGATATGATCTATGGTTGGGACTAATGGAGCCTTCTGATTTATCGGAAGGCTTTTTTTATGCTCATTCGGCAATGTTTGGAGACCAGAAACGGCTGACTCAGGCACTTCACCTAATGCTTTGAATGACTCAACGAGTAATAGCTGCCACTCAACGAGTGGATCAATTTGGGGTAAGAACAACCCTTACTTTTGAGGTATAGATTCATGGTTGGATATGATCTATGGTTGGGACTAATGGAGCCTTCTGATTTATCAGAAGGCTTTTTTTATATATATCTATTAATATTGCCCTAATTGTACGGTGCTCATTATCTTTAATCTTTAGCGAAGACTATTGAATGAGAATACCTGAAATACCTGCCAACGAGCAAAGCCGACTGGAAGCACTACGTGAACTGGAGATTCTCGATACCCTCCCGGAAGAAGAGTTCGATAATATTACCAAATTGGCCAGTGAGATTTGTCAGGTACCCATCTCTCTCATTACATTCATAGACGAAGGTCGGCAATGGTTTAAATCACATCATGGACTCGATGTAGAGTACACCTCGAGAGAAGTAGCTTACTGCGCTCATGCGATCAATGACCCCAAAGAGATTCTGGAGGTGCACGATGCCTATGAAGATGAACGCTTTCATGATAATCCTTTGGCCGTAGGGGAACCTTTAGTGAGGTTCTATGCCGGTGTGCCTCTGGTGGATCCGGAGGGGCATGCATTGGGTACACTGTGTGTGATAGATCATAAACCCAATCAGCTTTCGATAGGTCAGAAGGAGGCACTGAGAACTCTTGCCCAGCATGTGATGGCTATTCTGAACGTGCGTAGTAAAAACATCGAGTTGATAAAGAGTCAACAGAAGTTTCAGGACTTGGTCAACCACATGGATGATATGATCTATGAGCTGGACTCAAATGGGTACTTTAAGTTTTCGAACATCAAGCTTCAGAAGCTCAGCGGGTACAGTGATCAAGAATTGTCTCAGATGTCCTATTTGACGCTCGTTAAGGAAAATGCCAGATCAGAAATGATAGCTTTTTACAATGAGCAGAGGACCAAAAAGCAGTCCAAAAGCTATTATGAATTTCCAATGATCACACGCCAGGGAGAGGAGCGAATGATTGGTCAGAATGTGGTCATAGATTTTGACCAACATGGGAAACTCTCTCGTGTGATGGCCGTGGCAAGGGACGTTACAGAATTGCATGAGCAACAGCGCGTATTTCGACTGCTTTCAGAAAACTCAAAAGATCTCATTTGTCTGCATGAACCCGACGGTACATACATCTATGTGTCCTCATCGGTAAAAGATCTTTTAGGGTTTGATCAGGAGGAAATGATCGGTCGGAATCCGTACGATTTCATGCACCCCGAAGATAGGGATCGCCTAAGGGAGAATCCTCATGCCCAAACGCTCAAGGGAAAAGAAATAGGAGGGGTTCAATATCGCATGAAAACAAGTGCTGGGAATTACCTGTGGTTGGAGTCGTACACCAAACCTATTGTGATTGACGGGGAAGTAGTGTCCTTTCAGACTTCATCCAGAGATATTTCTAAACGAAGGTTCAATGAGCTACAAGTTCAGAAGAGTAAGGAGAACATTGAAGCCCTCATAGAAAATACAGAGGACGCCATCTGGTCGGTGGATAGAAAATTTCGATATAAGATAGCCAATGGTGCTTATAAAGCATTGATCAAATGGCTGGTTGGTCGTGAACCTGAAATTGGTGAAAGTGGTCTGGATGTTGGTGATAAAATGTTTCAAGACCTGCTTCAGCATTATAGAAAATCCCTTGACGGGAAAAAGTTCAATATCGAATACCAGCTGACTCATAATGGAGTGAGGCGGTATTTTCAGAAGTTTTTTAATCCCATAAGGAATCAGGAAGGAATTATCACCGGGGTTTCTGTATTTGCAAGGGACATCTCCTACGAAAAGAAAATACTAAGAAATGCAGATAGGTATCGGGAGGGATTGCAGCTTCTTAATATCATCTTTTCCAATACAAGTCTGACAATGGATCAGCAGATTGGAGAGGCCTTGAAAATCTCATGTGAGTACCTCAAAATGCCTTCCGGGATTATCGGTCAGGTAGAAAAGGGCTTTGTGACGATTAAAAAGTATTATTCCTCAGAGCCTGTACCGATCAAGGAGGGAGATAGGTTCCCATTCGAAAATACTTTTAGTCAGTTAATCTACGATTATGGAAGAACACTGGCCATCGAGAACGTGAGCCAGTCAGATTTCAAAGAAGTCAGTAGCTTTAAAGCTTTCAAGGTAAGTTCCTTTATAGGTGCAAGTATCTCGGTAAATGGAGTTCGCTATGGTACGATAAGTTTTGGCTCTACCGAACAGCGTGGAGAATTTTTCGATTCCAATGAAACGGACTTTGTGGATATTCTGGCGGGCTGGATAGGATTTAATATTGAAAAGCAGTTATACGAGAAGCGATTGCGCTCCGAGCAGGATGTACTTCGCGCGTTTGTTCACTCAGCCCCTGCAGCCATTGCCATGTTGGATGAGAATCTGACCTACCTGGCCGTGAGTAGTCAGTGGAAGGTGGATTATCAGTTGGGAGACCGTGATCTCATCGGAGCGAATCATTATGAGATATTTAACAACATACCTGATTCTTGGAAGGAGGCCTATGAATCAGGCCTTCAGGGCAAGGAATCCCGAAAGGAAAGGGAGCTTTTTGAGATGGGCGGCCAGACTCGCTGGCTGAAATGGGAAGTGCGGCCGTGGTATACTTCTAACAAAGAAATTGGCGGGATCATAGTTTTCACCGAAGATATCACGAGGCAAATCACACAGGAAGAAGAGCTGAAACTCGCGAAGAATGAAGCCGAGAAAGCATCACAAGCGAAAGAATTTTTCTTGTCCTCTATGAGCCATGAGATCAGAACTCCAATGAATGCCATCATTGGTATTTCGAACATCATGCTGTATGAAAACCCCCGGGCCGACCAGTTGGAAAATTTAAAGCTGTTGAAGTTTTCTAGTTCTAATCTCCTGGTATTAATCAACGATATTTTGGATTTTAATAAAATCGAAGCGGGTAAAATGGAGCTGGAACTGATTGATTTTAATCTGAAAGAGGTGGCCATGAATGTTTATCAGACCATGCTGATAAGGGCTAATGAGAAGGGGCTGGTGTTCTTGTTTGATTATCAAAATGGCTTACCCGAAAACTTTGTTGGCGACTCTGTTAGGATCACCCAAATCCTCACAAACCTGTTGGGAAATGCCATCAAATTCACGGAGGAAGGCATTGTGAAGTTTAAAATTGAGGAGAAGAAACGATTAGGGAAGGAGGTTATCCTGGGCTTTACGGTGACAGATACAGGAATTGGTATTCCTAAAGATAAGATTGATGCCATTTTCGAAAATTTCACCCAAGCGAGTACCAACGTGGCTAGAAAATTTGGTGGCACGGGGCTGGGCTTAGCCATCACCAGAGAGCTCCTTAAAATCATGGGTTCGGACGTGACTGTAGAAAGTGAAGAGGGAGAGGGGTCTGTTTTTACTTTTGACCTGAAGTTGCCCATTGGTTCTTTGAAGTCCCTCCAGCAGGATTATTCGGAGATAAGTGCTGTAGCACCTGAAAGTTCGAATACCGGAATTCGTTTACTAGTGGCGGAAGATCACAAAACAAACCGGGAGATACTTGCCAAATTTCTAGATAGGTGGGGTTTTAAGTATGATTTCGCTGAAAATGGACTTGAAGCCATTCAAATGGCAAGTAAGAAGAATTACAGCATGATTCTCATGGATATTCAAATGCCCGTAATGGACGGTTTTGAAGCAACCAGAGAAATCAGGAAAATGAAAAATCCGCAACTAAAGGATATTCCAATTTATGCACTGACAGCCTCTGTATTGCTGGGAGTGCAGGAGAAGGCAATCACTGCCGGAATGAGCGGATACATTAGCAAACCATTTGATCCAGACGAACTTTATGCCAAAATCACGAGTGAATCCATTCGACTTGAGTATGAAACGCCTGTGGTAACCAGGGATGTACTGAGTCATGAAGCGATCACACAGATGAGCCTCGGAGATGAGGAATTCAAAGAGGAACTCTACAGATATTATTCATCCGAATTTCACAGATTGCTTGGTGATCTGCATAGCGCCTTGGAACAGGAAGATCGTGATATGAGACATGCCAGTATTGAAGAACTTACAAAGCTTAACAAAGGTGAGATCATGCCAGATTTAACACCACTGCTTCAGGCGCTCAATGATGAGCAATCTGCGGCTGATCTCAAAAGAATTCCTGCTGCTCTTTATGAATTGATACATACTTTGACTGCTCGTCATGATAGGGGAAGCTGAACTGGGAATGAGGGGTACTGAACATACATTGAGCAACACTCACCGAGTATCCACTCTTCAGGAGTTTTTAAGCGGTATTTTTGAACAAAAAACCAGGAGATGCCATTAACACTCGAAGAGATAAAGTACCAACACCTTAAAGGTTCCACTCAGATTCTTTTGGCATCTTTTGATGGCAAAGTCTTGGCATCATGCAATACCCTGGTACCGATTCCTGTTGGATATGACCTGTTTGATTCTAATTCATTTTTGCAAAATCCCTCCCTCAGGGACCAGCTGGCATTGAATGAAGACCTGTATATACATGGTGTTCGTCTAAATCTGGAGGGTACAGAAGCTATTTACGATTTACACTTGAGTCTCTCTTCCACGGGATCCAATGAGGATCAGATCATCTTTTTTCTGGAAGATCGCACGCGTTCGGTCACCTTCGTCGAAGATGAAGAAAGTGAAGAAAAATTGCATGAGTTTATCTTAAAAATATCCACTCCGCTGGATATTCTGAAAGAATTATCCCTTTCAGACAAAGGTGGAGAAGGTAAGTCACCTGCCAGGGGGCTCATTATGGCTTATTTTGATCGGTTCATTCACGGAGTGCATCATTCACAGATCAATTTTCCAAGTGAGGAAGTGCCTTTTCGGGTAGAACATATTAGTGTAGCGGTAGAGATGTGTTTTGAAAGTATGATGGAATCAAGGGGGCTTAAGCTTGCCTCTGTGGTGGGATTCGAATCCAAGTTTTTGATTGGTGACCGTTTAGGTATTCTTCAGGTGGTTTTTCAGGTTTTGGGGTTCCTGCTGACAGATCAGAAAAGTGGACATGTACAGGTGAATTTTAACTATCTCCCCAAAGAAGAACAATTAGAAGTTGAAATATCAGGATCCCCAGACAGCAATGTCTATGGGGATATAGTAAAGGCCATGGAAAATGAAGGTGAATTTGGGATTTCTGCTGAAATGACGCTGCAGTTATTGTTTGATTGCCGTGCAGTAGCCTACCATGAGCCGGTTCAGGTGGCCAATTTGACCTTGAGTAAGAAGGAATTTCCATACCTCTTCGGAATTACCGGGGGAGATCTCTCACTGGTCAAGGATATTTTTCAAACCATACTCGTTTCACTTGCTATGGATATGGATGATTTTGAGAAAGCCATAGCTCAGGAAGACTGGGAGTTGATCGGGAGGGTTGCCCATAAGATGAAACCCAATTTTTCGAGCCTTCAACGAAAGGATATAGCTGAATCGCTACAGCATATCGAGGAGATTACCACTGGTCAGGACCTTGCCGGGCTGGAGGAGAAACTCAAAGATTTTATTAGAAGTGCTAACGAAGCGCTGGAGAATTTAAAAAAGTATAAAGTATGATCAAGCAAATCAGGTGCGTAGTAATAGATGATGATTTTGCCTCAAGAGCTATCCTAAAAGGATTGATTCGGCAAGATGAGAGGCTCATTCTCGTAGAAGAGTGTTCGGGATCAGCTGATGGAGCAGTATCGATTACCAAACACAAGCCGGATCTTGTTTTTCTGGATTTGATGATGCCTGGTTTGGATGGATATGAAGTTTTGGAGGTGCTGGATTATATGCCTAAAATCATTGTGGTTACCACAGAGCGGAATTATAAATCCGAAATATTCAGTGATCGGATTTCAGAGTACCTCTACAAGCCTGTAGAAAGTTTAGAAATGTTTACAAAAGCGGTAGATCAAGCAATGAAAACTTATTAGATTTGATTTAATGGAACGGCTTACATGTATTGCAATAGATGATGATATGGTGGCTTTGAAGATTGTTTCTTCACTTGTTGAAAAAACGGATTTTCTGAAGTTGGTAGGTACCTATCAAAACTCAATCAAAGGCGCAGCGGCTATTGTCGAATTGAAGCCGGACATCGTTTTTCTGGATGTTCAAATGCCAGACCTAACAGGCATGGAGATTTTAGCAAGTCTCCAGTCAAAACCTCAGGTTATTCTGGTGACCTCTCAGGAGAAGTTTGCCGTGAAGGCGTTTGAGTTTGATGTAGCAGATTATTTGGTTAAACCAATAGAGAATTTTGGCCGGTTTCTTAAAGCCGTCACCAAAGCCAAATCGAACATTGATGACAAGGAGCCTATCTCTTCTGATTCTAAGAATCTTTTTGTGAAATCAGAATCACTCCTCATTAATCTGAATCTGAAGGAAATTCTTTATGTGGAAGCTTACGGAGATTATGTGAAGATCCATACGAAAGAAAGGACTCATGTGGTGTACGGTAAATTGAAAGATACAGAAGAAAGCCTCCCCGAAAGTGAATTTGTGAGAGTGCATCGCTCTTTCATAGTGCGTATTGATAAGATTAAAAATATAGATCAGGGAAATCTTCAGATAGAGGATAAAATCATCCCTGTGAGTGCTTCTTACAGATCCCATCTGCTGGAAAGCATAAAGACTTTATAATTCCTCGACCATTTTTTCCAACCATGGTGTAAGAATGTCGTTCCCTGAGCGACTATTTGTGTTTATCTATTTTAGAGAATGAGAACATTATGGAAAAAATGACAGATAAAAAACACATAGATGGACGCTCCGATATACTTTCCAATGAGCTCATCAAGGAGATATCGGACAGGAAGCACGCTCAAAACCTACTATCTGTATTTGTAAAGTATGCCCCCGGAGCCATTGCTTTGTTTGATCGGGAGATGAAATTTCTGGTAGTGAGTGACAGGTGGTACAGAGACTATGATCTGTCTGAGAATGATATTACAGGTTCAAGTTACTATGATGTTTTCTCAGGAGCGACAGACAAGCACAAATGGGAGTCTTATCACCAAAGAGCCTTGAAGGGTGAAAAGCTGCGCAATGAGGAGGACCGACTGATAAAAGAGGATGGAAATGTGATTTGGCTTAAGTGGGAGATGCTTCCATGGTTTGACAAATTCGGAGTTATAGGTGGGGTTATCATGTCCACTGAAGTCATCACCCACAAGAAGAAACTTGAGGATGACTATAGAAAGAGCAGGCAGCTATTGGAAATGGCCATCGAGACTGGTCAGATTGGATTTTGGCATTGGATGGAGCAAAATAACCGACTGGAGTGGAATGATCAAATGTTTCGGCTTTTCGAATTTGACGAGTCTGACTTCACGGGAGATGGCGAAACGTTTTTTGATATAATACACCCCGATGATGAGGCTCGAGTGCGGGGACTACTCAATCGGGCGATTGCAGAAAGAGGCCAATATCACACTCAATACCGTGTAATATGCAAATCCGGGGTGAAAAAATTTAAAGAGCACGGGAAGGTTTTTTTGGATGACGGTCTTTTGAGAATGACTGGAATTTGTCAGGAAATTTCCGAATTGAACTTATCATAAAGTGCCACTCAAAGAAAGTTAAGTGCATCTCAGCGGCAACAAATGCCAGATTACCGTTGAATTAACTATTTCTAACCTGAAAGTACCCACTGTGGTCGAAATTTGGGACTGAATACCCTGCATTGAGAGTAGCTTCGTACCTATGAACTTGTTGCGAACAATTACCTTTTTCGGATCTCTTTTATTCTTGTTGAACCTGACGTCAAATGCCCAACAGCGACCGATGTTTACACAGTATATGTTTAATGGATTGGTGCTCAATCCTGCATACGCAGGAAGCCATGAGTCCATTAGTGCTACGGCGCTTTCCAGGATTCAATGGGTAGGCATTGATGGGGCACCCGTCACGCATACTTTTTCAATTCATTCACCGATTCCCGATAGAAATATTGCCATAGGTGCAGTTTTTTCTAATGATCAGATAGGAGTGACCAATAGAAATACTTTGAACTTGTCATATGCCTATAGAATTGAGATGCGCAATGCCATACTTTCTATGGGGCTTCAGGGAGGGTTGACCTCTTCTAAAGTGAATTATGATGAGATCGGCGCTAATGATCCCAATCTTCAATACAATGGCTCGGCGCTATTGCCAAACTTTGGATTGGGGCTCTATCTCTATGGGAAACGCTATTATGCCGGTATATCTGTGCCCACAGCACTCAAAAACTCCTGGGCAGGAGAGGGTGATGCCAATAATAGTGATGGATTTAGTTCAGTGGAAGTGCCACACTTCTTTGGTACATTCGGCTTTTTGGTGGACTTATCTCCGCTGGTGAAATTGAAGCCCAGTATATTGGTGAAATCTGTCGATGGAGCTCCTATAGAATTCGATTTTAATGCCAACTTGATCCTTGATGATAAGCTATGGATTGGTGTTTCTTACAGATCTTTCGACGCACTCAGTCTTTTGCTGGATATTCAACTCTCTGCACAGTTCAAGTTGGGATATGCTTATGACTACACCCTTTCAGAACTAAGTCAGGCAACTACAGGATCACATGAGATTATGCTCAATTACCGATTTGTATTCTCCAAGTCGAAGATCGTAACCCCTCGATATTTTTAGAAAAGGTAAAGTTTTTGCTCATCTTACAGTTTTGATATCCGGTTGATGGCATTGTATATTACAAATGCTGCTATGGTAAAAATGAAATAGATGATTTACCAGTTTTCCTTAATCTACAGGAGTGTGTCGTATCTGACCATCCTGACCGCTCTGGTGGTGATGTATGGCTGGCTGCGGGGTATAGAGTTGGTTCAGATTATTGTCCAATCATGGCCTTCTATGAAGTTCAATACGGCCCTGTGTTTCTTTCTTTTAGGGGGGGTACTCCTTTGCACTCTTTATAGAAAGAAGCTCTTCAAGATTCTTTTGGGAGGTGTCCTGCTGTTTGTCGCATCCATATCATTTATAGAAAATCTTACTGACCTGGAAGTGGGTCTTGACGTGTTGCTTGTGCCGGGGCTCATGTCTGCAGGAACCGCCCTCTGTTTTGCGTTGATGGGCCTGGCTCATCTTGTCATCTATGCTGATTCAGTTGAGTGGCGCAAAATGAGCCAATACCTACTCCACTCCGTGACGGTGATCTCCTTCTTTGCGATGATTGGTTTTGTCTACGGAATTTCAGGAGAAGGAAAGCTCATGTTCATTTCGTCCATGGCCATCCATACTTCAGCCTTATTCTTCCTGAGTTCAATAGCCTCTTCATTGATTCATCCTTCATTGGGCTTCACCGCGCTTTTGATTGGTAAAAAGCCTGGCAATCTTCTTGCGAAACGCATGTTTCCACTCATGGGGAGTTTGATACTTGTTTTGGGTTATCTGGTGATAAAATACTGGGAGACAGGGGAGATCAGTCCAGAGACAGGCCTGACACTTTTTGGGATGTCAATTCTGATCATTGCTCTGACATTCATCTCCATGATCGCTATGGAGCTCAATAGGACAGATATTAAGAGATCCGAAGCGGTGAGGGCATTGCGAGATTCCAATGCCAATCTCGAGAAAACCGTAGCAGAACGAACGGCACTTTTGAAGGATAAAATGGAGCTTTTGAATGCAACTACCAGTGCAGCAAGAATTGGAACGTGGGAGGTAGATTTGGAGGCTGGAAAAGTGACCTGGTCAGAAATGACCAGGGAAATTCATGAAGTGCCAATTGATTTTGAGCCTGATCTGACTACAGGAATCAACTTCTTTAAGGAGGGTGCTCATCGATCCAGAATTGAAGCTACAGTGCAGGAATGCATTGCAACGGGGAAACCCTATGATGTGGAATTGATGATAGTCACTGCTACGGGTGAGGACAGATGGATTAGAGCCATCGGTACTCCGATTCTCAGGGATGATAAGGTGATCAGGCTGCGCGGTACCTTTCAGGACATAGATGTGCGAAAACGGGCTGAAATTAAAATATCTGAGGAGAGTATTTTCCTTCAAACCCTAATTGATAACATTCCAATTAACATATATACCAAGGATTTGCTCTCTAGGAAAACAATGATCAACCGAAGTGAGTTGGAATTGATGGGCTTGGATAATTCCTCTACGGTGATAGGGAAAACTGATCATGAGTTGTTTCCAAAGGAGTCTGCTGATATCTCCAGAAAGGAAGATGTGGAAGTGATGAAGACGGGGATTCCTATTTTGTCCAGAGAGACCAGTATGGACCTTGGAGAGAATAATAAGCATTGGTTTCTGACCTCCAAAATACCAATTAAGAATTCGGAGGGGAATGTGACTGGCCTGCTGGGGGTCAGTGTGGATATTACCGAGCGAAAAGAGAACGAGGAAAAGCTAAAGAATTATGCCATACTGGAGTCCAAAAGCGCCGAGATGGAACAGTTTGCTTATGTTGCATCTCACGACTTGAGGGAGCCTGTTTTGACCATAAAGAACTATCTTAATATTCTGTTTGAGGATTACGGAGAAAAATTGGGTGAGGGTTCCAAGAGGTATTCAAATACCATTTTGAATGCTTTGAACAGGATGGAACTGCTTATAGGTGGGCTTCTGGATTATGCAAGGCTGAGCAGGCAGAAGAGTCTGGAACAAGTGGATTTAAATGAGGCGGTCAAAAATGTGCTGGAAAGCCTGGATTCTTTGATTGTGAATAGTCAGGCCACAGTAAAAGTGTCTAAATTGCCAAGAATTAAGGGGTACCCGATTGAAATTGAGTTATTGTTTCAGAATCTGATCACCAATGGCATTAAATTTCATCACCCGGATCGCCTGCCTGTTGTAGAAATAGAGCGGAAAAAATATGGGAGCGGGTGGATGTTTTTGGTTAGAGATAATGGAATTGGTATAGAGCCTGAATATATTGAAGAGGTTTTTGTGATGTTCAAAAGACTCCACTCCAGAAGGCTGTATGAGGGCACCGGTATCGGGCTTTCACATTGCAGAAAGATAGTTGAGCTTCACAATGGTAAGATATGGGTGGAGTCAGAACCGGGTATCGGTAGTGTGTTTTATTTTACAATAGATATTAACGAGTAAAAGATGAAACCGAAAATCGATTGTATTCTTCTTGTGGATGATGATGAGGATTGTAATTTCTTTCACGAGCGTTTGATTAAGAAAATGGAATGTGCGGACCGTGTCGAAGCTTCTTTGACAGGAAATGACGCCCTGGATTTCCTGAGGTCTTCTGTGAATGGACAGCACCCACGACCCAATCTTATTTTGTTGGATATCAACATGCCAGGTATGGATGGATGGGGCTTTTTAGAAGAGTATAACAAGCTTTCAGAGGATCAGAAAGCGCAAATTGTGGTGGTGATGCTCACTACTTCGCTCAACCCCGATGATAGGGTGAAGGCCGAGAGTGACCCCAATGTGGGCGCTTTTGCCAATAAATACCTGGATGAAGAAAGCCTGTTGGAGATATTGAAGGCCAATTTCCCCCATTTTCGTTAACAAACAACGACCCTACGAGTACTCGAGCATGTAATCTACCAGATTGGTGTCTCTGCTGATGTCTAGTTTTTTCCTGAGCCTGTAGCGGCTGATTTCCACCCCTCTCACTGAGATATTTAATAAGTTAGCAATCTCCTTCGAGCTCATATTCATTCTCAGGTAGGCACATAGTTTGATCTCCTGAGGGGTAAGCGTAGGGTTATCCTTCTTGATGTTGGAAAGGAAGTCCCCATGAACCTGATCAAAATGCTTGGTAAACTGTTCCCAACCTTCATCTTCAGAGAGGTTTCGGTCGATATCTCTGATGATCTTTTTGAAGTTGTCTTTCGATCCGGACTTTGAAGTTTCTTTGATGGCATTCCTAATCTGAAGCATAAACTCATTTTTATTGATGAGGTGCATGGTGGTAGTGGCCAATTCACGGTTCTTGTGATCGATTTCCGAACGAAGCTTGTCATTTCTAAGCTTACTGATCTGTTCTTCTGATTTTTTGGACACCTCCACGATCTCATTTTCTTTTCGTAAGAGCTCGCGCTTTTGCTTGAGTGTAAGCTTCTTCTTTTCATAGCTGTGCCTCATGCTAAGCACAAGCATAGAGGCACCGAAAACTACGAGGAGACCGAGCCCATAAAACCCGTAAGCAAGCTTAGAGCGGTACCAGGGTGGATATACCTTCAGCTGAAAGCTTGCTTCATCACTGATATCCCCAAAGACGTTTTTGGCTCGTACTCTAAAGGTGTATAATCCTTCAGAAAGATTGGTATATTCTTTTTCTGTCGCAGTATTCCACTCAGACCAGTCTTTTTCAAAATTCTCCAGCTGGTACTGAAAGAGTATCTGATCCTGACCGTCATAGTAAGGTGATGCAAACCGAAACTTAAGCGATGAAAAATAAGCTGACAGTGAAACAGGTTCATCTGAGGCCAGTTGACCGGTCCCACCATAGATCATGCGATCTTCGTCTGTCGTAGCTTCTATGCTCCTAATGAATGTCCTAAAGGGCTGATCTCTCAGGTACTTCATGCTGGGGTTGAAATGAACAAATCCTTCTTTCGCACCAAAAAAAACATTTTGATGGTCAATCACATGAATGTTCTCCAGGTCATCAGAAAGCAGTGGTTTTATTTTAGTAAAAGCAGCTGTGTGTTTGATGTAACTCCCATATTGAGTGCGCTCCAGATAGCCTAGCTCCATATCATTGAGAAAAAAGACATTCCCACTGAGGTCATGGGCCATGGCGGTAATGTGAGCTTCTTTGGGAAAGTACTGTCCCATTTCCGGGTCACTCACAAAGGTGTCTTGCTGGGCATCATAATTATAAATTCCCGTTTCTGCAGGAAATACAAGTTTGTTGCCCCCCAGACCGAACACGTTGATAAGGATGTTAGAAGGCAGGCCTTTGTTTTTCCCGTAAAAGGATATGTTTCTAATGCGATCTTTTTCTTTATTAAAGTCAATTTTGAAAATCCCTTTGTAGCCATGGGTCATAAAGAGCATAGAGTCTCCCGCAAATTCAAACACCCTGCTTGATTCACTAAATTCCTCCAATTCATTTTCTACCTGGTATTGGCCATCCACTTTTTTGAAAATCACAAAGCCGTCGTAGGTGCCGGCCAGTATTCGGTTATCTCCGATGGAGTTTTCAAACTTCCAGGTTCCGGTGTGGTCATAAAACTGGGTGGCCAGGTCATCTTCCACCAGAAAAGCCCCTGCATGATGAGCCAGGAGCAGGTCCGTGTTGATGCTTTGAACGTTGTATACTTGCCCGCCAGAGTTTTTTACTAGTTGATAATCGGCTAATTCAGTAATTGGGTTTGGATTGGCCCCCTGATAAAATAGCCCATTGCTGGTGCCGAGGTAGAGTTTGTTGTCATGGAGGGTGGCGCAGTATCCAGTGCCGGGTAAGCCGGACTGTTCATTAATCACAGAAAAAGGGGATGCCAGTTCTACCATGCAGATGCCGTTGTTCAGCCCTACCCAGAGGTTATTGAATTGATCCTCATGCAGGGCTAGAACCGTACGATTGGTGAGGCCTTTTCCTTTGGTAAGGTGGTTAATAACAGCACCATTTTGAGAAAGAATGACGATCCCGTTATTCTGAGTACCAATGGCAATGTTGCTGTTTTCCAGTAAAATGGCTTTGTTAATCAGAGAATTGGATAGAAAATCGGTAATGGGCAGGTTCCATCTTCTAAAGATCCCATCTCTGTAATGATAGACAGTTCCATTCTTTTGGAAGATCAAGAGGCTATTGTTCTGGTAGGGGACAATTGCGGTTATTTCATGATCTTGGAGGACATGGCTACCTGGTATGATAGAGAAACTCTTTCCATTCCATTTGGCTAAACCGGAGGAAAGGGAAGATGCATAGAGCCCATTGGCTACCTGGAAAACAAGATCATAGTCCACCTCATGATGGAGTTTACGAACAGTTTTTCCATCATATACCACCAGACCGAGATAAGAACAGAAGAAAATATTGTTTTCGTACTTGACGATCTTCCAGATGTCTTCCAGATTTCGATCATGTTCATCCAGAAGACCTAGGAGGCTTTCGAATACCAGGTTACCCTTGGCATCTGCTTCGAAGTATCCGATCTGATTTTGACCACCAATATAGATGCGGTTGTCAGCATCCACAAAGACAGAGCGAGCTCTGGTGTTGTTTTCTATCAGATACCTTCTCCAGCTATTTCCATCGTATTCGAGCAAGCCAAAATTGTTGGCGACATAAATAAAACCCCTGCTATCCCTGCTGATGTCCCAGTTTTGAATGCCCCCTTGATAATCGTCAGTATTATAGGTGTTGGTGAGCGGTATTTTGGAAAATCTATAATGATCAGGTTGAGATATTGCAATATTTCCCAAAAAAAGACCGATCACAAGTAAATGTGAGTAGTGAATGGAGGTTTGATTCTTAAATAAACTGTACTTCTGGAGCATGTTGTGTTATCTATGAAAATGAATATAAATAGGAAAAGTGTAAAAAACCCATTATTTCCTTCCAAAGGCATTTTTTGTATCCCATTGTTGTGGTATTGATGAGGTGTAAAATGTAGTGTGATGTAGTATTGATGTATTGTGTTTTCGACTTGTGAGAGACCCTTTCGGATAAATTGTGCAAACGTTTTCAAGCAAAAGGCTTCAGAAACGTCATCGTTTAATTATTAAAAACACAATTAATAAAGTCGATTAGATGGGAATTTTACAAATCATTCAATTTCGAGGATTTTTCACTCTTCTGATGCTGTGTGCCGCTGTGTTTACAGCCTCAGCTCAGGGTAGAGTAATCTCCGGCACCGTGACAGACGGTGGTGATGGCTCAGAGATGCCAGGTGCTACCATTCTGGAGAAAGGTACCAGCAATGGTACCATTACAGATATCGATGGGAAGTATCAACTGACCATCACGGGGGATGATCCGGTTATCATCGTCTCCTTTGTAGGCTTTGAATCTAAAGAGATCAAAGTAGGAGCTCAGTCCGTGATCAATGTGTCTCTGGACATTTCGCTATCAGAACTCAGTGAGGTTGTGGTGATCGGGTATGGTGTTCAGCAGAAGCGGGTAGCCACGGGCTCCATCTCCAAGGTAGACGCCAAGGACATTGAAGGATATAAAGTAGCCAACGTGCTTTCCGCTATCGACGGCCAGGTTTCTGGAGTGATTGCCGGTGAGTCTTCCGGACAGCCAGGATCTAGTAAGTCTGTTTTCATTCGTGGTATCAGCACCAATGGTGACAATTCTCCACTATACGTGGTGGATGGTCTTACAGTAAGCGGTATTGATAATCTCAATCCATCGGATATCGAGTCGGTGGATGTATTGAAAGATGCTGCATCTACGGCGATCTATGGGGCGAGAGCTGCCAACGGAGTGATCATTATTACTACTAAAAAAGGTAAGGATGGCACTGGAGTGCTTTCTTATGAGGGATTCACTTCATTTTCTAATCCATGGAAAATGCCCGAAATGCTCAACTCCGAGCAGTATATCGAGCTTACACGTGAAAAGTTCGCCAATAGCAATAGAACAGCCGCTTTAGATGCACTTGGCTTTCCAAATGCCGGGGATGCCACTGCAAATACCAACTGGATGGATGTGATCACTGATCAGGCGACTATGATCAACCATCGCCTGACAGCTACGCTGAATAATTCATACATATCGCTCGACTACTGGGATCAGCAAGGGGTGATCGGAGGTGATAAATCAAACTATAAGCGATATGCCATCCGACTGAATAGCACTAAGAAGGTGAATGATTACTTCACCGTAGGTCAGAATTTCTACCTCAACCGTACCGAAAATCAAAACCTGGGAGTGAACAATGCTTTTGGAACGATGGTGGCCGATGCCTTTGCGTATGACCCTACCACCGATGTATACGACGCTGATGCAGAATATGGTTTTGCTCAGTCTAATTGGGTGCAGAAGGAATACATCAATCCATTGAGTCGCCTGTTCTTAGCGGACAATTCCGGGCATGCGGATCAGATTCAGGGCAATGCATACATAAAGTTTGAACCCATCAAGGGACTGACCTTTCAAAGTGATCTGGGTATTGATTTTAGCTGGTATGATTACCGATCCTTTACTCCAGACTACAATTATCACCCATCTTTCTTTAGTGTGAACAATAGTATTTCACAGGGATATGGATTTGGGCAAAGAATTCAGTTTGAAAATTACGCCAACTATACCAAAGATTTGGGTAATCACTCTCTGAACGTGGTACTGGGAACTTCTTATTTGGGATCGGAATTCCGCACAGCAGGAGGTTCCACACTGAATATTCCCGATGCGGCTAAGTTCAATGATCAGTTTCAGTACATAGACGCAGGTCAGGATACCAGTGATTTGGCTTTTGGCCGGGCCAGTGTGGATTATAGATTATTGAGCTACTACGGTCGTGTGATTTACGATTACCGTGATAAGTACCTCTTCAGTGTTACTCTTAGACGCGATGGATCGAGTCGGTTTGGAGCCAACAACCGCTGGGGGTTCTTTCCTTCTATGTCTGCTGGTTGGGTGATTTCTGATGAAAATTTCTTCCCCACGAGTCCCATCAGTTTCCTGAAAATCAGGTCGAGCTGGGGTGTGAATGGTAATGACAGGATAGGTGATCTGGGCTATTCCTCTCAAGTAGTGAACGCTTTCAGCTATGCGCTGGGTGTAGATCATGCACTCAATCGTGGATCCGCTTTGGCCACTGTTCCTAACCCTAATCTGAAATGGGAGGAGAGTGTGCAGTTCGATGTGGGTTTGGAAATAAAACTCTTCAATGATCAGCTATCAGCAGAATTTGATTATTACGTCAAAACCACTAGGGATCTTTTGGGCAATGAAATTGTGCCAGGGTACCTGGGTGTGACGGATTTCCCTCTATCTAATCTTGGAGAGATTCAAAATAAAGGATTGGAAGCGTCAGTAGCATATAAGCAAAGAATTGGTGGACTTACATTGAACACCCGCTTAAACTACACCACCTTTAAGAACACTGTAAATGAAGTACCTGGTTCATCTACCTACATCAACGGGTGGAGCTGGCCAGTGCGGAACGCTGCCATCACCAGAATGTCTGAAGGCGAACCTGTTGGCCACTTCGTGGGATACAAAACCCTGGGTATTTTCCAGAGTGAAGCGGATGTGTTTTCACACCTGAGCAGCAGCGGGGATGTATTGCAGTCTGACGCATCACCTGGAGATTTGATTTTTGCTGACGTGAACAAAGATGGGGTGATCAATACGGATGACATTACCTCTATCGGATCTCCATGGCCAGATCACATCTTAGGGCTTAGCTTTTCTGCCAATTACAAAGGATTCGATTTCAGTGCGCTATTCTCCACTCAAATAGGTCATGACATCTTCCGTACCTATGAGCGATCTGACATCACTTTTACCAATTATCAAACCTTTTGGCTGGACAGATGGACTGAGGAGAACCACAGTACTAAATACCCAAGATTGGTCTCCAATGATCCAAATGGTAACCAGCGACCTTCTGATTTCTATGTGGAAGATGGCTCATTTCTTCGCTTGAGAAACATCCAGATAGGCTACAATATTCCAGCATCCATTTTGGAGAAAATTAAGCTGACTGGTGTGCGGGTGTACCTCTCTGGAAACAACCTGCTAACGGTTACCAATTACACCGGATTCGATCCTGAGATCGGTACCAACGGATGGATTCTTGACTCTGGAATAGACAAGGGGTATTATCCATCTAACAAGACCATTGGTGCGGGAGTGAAAATCACCATGTAATTCAATGAACTACGGGTTAAGAAAATTTAAAAACATGAAAG
Organism: Marinoscillum sp. 108; assembly: GCF_902506655.1. Lineage (NCBI taxonomy): Bacteria > Pseudomonadati > Bacteroidota > Cytophagia > Cytophagales > Reichenbachiellaceae > Marinoscillum > Marinoscillum sp. 108. The sequence continues at coordinate 20,833 of NZ_LR734808.1, forward strand.
CATTCAAAATAATTATTATCGCCCTCATACTCTGTGTCGCTTGTAGTGAGGAGACCTTAGAGGTGAAGCCAGTGAATCAATACCTGTCAGAGAATTTCTATTCTACCAATGAACAGGTTTATGCGGCCCTCATCGCGGCGTACGACCCCATAGGGTGGTCTATGGCCTTTGGTCAGTGGGTTTCACCTGTGATGTTTGGTGAGATCAGATCGGACAATGCCAATGCTGGCGGGGATCCTTCAGACAATGACCAGCCTGCGTGGCAGGAGCTGGATGATTTTAGGGAAACCAACACCAATACCCTGCTGCAGCCGATCTATCGTAAGCACTATATTGGTGTTTTCAGAGCCAACCTGGTGATTCTTCAGACTGAACTGGCCACTCCTGAGGTGGAGCGCTACAAAGCCGAGGCTAAGTTTTTGAGAGCATATTATCACTTTGAACTTTTCAGACATTTTGGACCTTTGCCAGTAGTCACGGAGCTGCTAACACCAGATGATATCAATCTGGAGCGAAGCACTATGACCGAGATGATGACGGCCATTACCGATGACCTGAAGGCTGCCATAGATGTATTGCCCACTACATTATCAGATGTGGAGGTTGGAAGAGCATCAAGGGGTACTGCGCAGGCGTTGTTGGGCAAAGTGTACCTGTATTGGGCTGATTTGGATGGTGACGATCCTGCCAAATTTGACCTGGCTGCCCAGTATCTCCAGGAAGTTGTGAATTCAGGTCAATATGCCTTAGTGGACGACTTTTCTACTTTGTTTGATTACGGCACCAAAAATCCAATAGAATCTGTTTTGGAGATTCAGCATACGAACCTATGGCCTGGGGATTGGGGCTGGTTTGAAGGCATCGAAGCGAATGGAATATTGCAGCTATGCGGAATTCGCGGGCTGTGTTCTGGTCATCCTGAGTATGCAGCCGGGTGGGGGTTCATGTTACCTACTCAGGATTTGAATGACCATTTTCTTCCGGATGATCAATATAGGAGAGATGTGGCTATTGTGTCGATACCAGAGCTTACTCAGGAGGTGGCAGACGCCGGAGCGGCGGATTGCGGTGTTGTAGTAGACATTACCCAGGTCAACCCTCAGGATCATACGGGTTTCTGGCAGCAAAAATTCTCAAACTACAAAGCATACAATGGCAATAACGTGAATGGGGGAGACCCTAACCTGACTAAGGATGCGAATACCTATGCCATCAGATATGCTGACGTTCTCCTCATGCTGGCAGAAGCAATGCACAGAGGATCAGGCTCTGATGGGAATGCACTTACCTATATAGATATGGTGCGTGAGCGTGCTGCAGGCCCCGGTGATAATACCGGGAGTTTCAAGACTGGGCAGACCATCATGACTGAGCAAAACTGGACATTGCTGGATCTGATTTGGTATGAGCGCAGAGCTGAGCTGGCAGGCGAAGGTGATCGCTGGTATGACCTGGTCAGGAGTGGTAGAGCTACATCAGATCTTTTCAGTGGTGATCCGATTCGTTCTGGCAATCTGGATCCTCAAAAAGTGTGGATTCCTGTGGCGCTGGAAGAAACCAGTGTGGCACATCAGATCTCCACCTATCCAGAAAACGAACTTTTCCAATAATTAAAAGAACCCAAATCAATTAATCTAAACTTAAATCTAATGAAGAAGCAAATGAAAAATTATATCCGAAATGGATGGCTTTTAATGAGTGCGCTTACACTTGTTTTTCTGGCCTCATGTAATGAAGACGAGCCAGAGCCCAAAGAAGTGGTTGCGAGTTTTCAGTTCGAACTTGGCGAGACTAACTTCCTGGAAGTAACTTTTACAAATTTCTCTCAAAACGCCACAACTTATGCATGGGATTTTGGTGATGGCGAGACATCTAACGAGGAAAATCCGGTACACTCCTATGCAGCAGCAGATACTTATGAGGTAAAGCTTACAGCCACCAATGATGCTGGTGAATCAGCTACAAGAACTCAGTCAATTACCCTATCTGATCCGGACGAAGAACTGACTAAATTGGCAGGTGTGGAATCCAAAACATGGATTCTTCAGAGAGAGGGAGTAGTATTGGGTATAGGGCCAGCTGGCGGTGATACCCAGTGGTGGAGTTTCGGTGGTGTGACCCCACATGGTGATCGTCCTTGTATTTTGGATGATGAGTATACATTTAACCGTGCGGACCTTTCCTTTGACAAAAACACGAATGGAACCCTCTTTACAGACGGAACTGGCAATGGCGGATGGAATAATACCGTGCCAGATGTGTGTAACAGTGAGTCTACTGTGGATTGGATGTCTGAGGGAAGCATCGATATGAGCGCTTACAAGAGTGGTGGAGATTATACATTTGAGTTGAGCAGTAATACATTGACTATTTCAGGCGATGGTGTTTACATAGGTTTGGCCAATAAGACCAATGCTGGTGATATAGGTACTGCGCAAAGCCCTCAAAATAAGATTGTTTACTCAATCATTAAATTGGTGGATCATGATGATGTGGATTCACTGCAGCTGGCTATGCAAGTAGACGGAGGGGATGTCTACTGGAGTTTCTTCCTTGTGCATTATGATGATGCTTCTTTGATGCCTCCAATTCCTTCAGCTGAGCCTAGAGCAGCATTTTCATCAGCCGCTGAAAATCTGGTAGTGACCTTCACCAACTCATCAGCCAATGCGACAAGCTATGCGTGGGATTTCGGCGATGGTGGTACTTCTACAGATGAAAATCCGGTACACACTTATGCAGAAGCTGGTGATTACGATGTAACACTTACTGCCAAAGATGACAATGGTTTGACTTCAAGCGTAACACAAACGGTTTCTGTAAGTGCAGCTACTTATTCATCTGAAATATGGGCGTCTGCTGAGGGTAAAGTATGGACACTTGCCCCTGTGGCTGGAGCTTTCAGAGTAGGCCCGGCTATTGGAAGTGGAGAGTGGTTTGCCAGCTCCGCCGATGATGCCACTGCTCGTGCTTGCCAGTATGATGATGAGTTTATATTTGCAACAGATGGCTCCTTTACCTTTGACTCCAAAGGGGCAATGTATGGCGAAGGCTTTATGGGTGTGGATCCTGCCGGATGTGTGAATGATGGGGATATCGGTGGAGTTTATGCAGGTTTCGTGACCAGCACTGGTTACACCTTTGCCACCACTGACGCTACAGACACAGATCGAGCATCTGTTACCGTCACAGGTACTGGCGCCTTCCTTGGATTTAATAAAGGATATAATGGTGGAGAGTACAATGGCTCAGACGCTGCACTCCAGGGAGCTACCACCTACAAAATCTTCTCCTACTTTAACGACGGTACAGTAGAGCGAGTGGATGTAGCTGTGGACATCTCTGCAGAGCAGAACGGAACAGCCTGGTGGACAATGATTTTGGAAGCGCAGTAATACTTCTTCATATTTACTTCAAAATCGGGTGTTTTTGAAACACCCGATTTTTTTACCCTTTTCATTAGAAAATAGAATAAATGCACTTTTTAAAAAAAAGCTTCTTACCCTCATTGCTCATTTTATCACTTCTTAGTTGTGATTCCAACGAAGGTGAGCCCTCACCTCAATTACCCGGTATCTCGATCAATGATCTAGAAATTTCCGAAAGAAAGGAAGATTTTAGCATCACCCTGGATGTTACACTTTCTGAAGTTTCAGCTGACCTGGTTGTTGTTTCATACGAAACCGTGGAAGGATCAGCTGTGGCTGACCAAGACTTTAAGCATATCACCGGACAGCTTATTTTTCAAGCTGGTTCTGTGCGTGAAAGCATCACGCTAACCATATTTAGCGATGAAAAAATGGAAGACGATGAGTCCTTTTCGATACGTCTTTTTGATCCGGCAAATGCCGTAATGAATGATAGTTCGGCGTTGATCGTCATCAAAAACTTTGACACTACACCGCCACCCAACGAGCTTGTGATCCCAACTCAGGGGTACACCTCACCAGAGAGTTATGACGGTTGGAATCTTGTATGGCAGGATGAGTTCGATCAGGAATCTCTCAATACCGAAGATTGGACCTACGAGATTGGCAACGGCCATAGTGGGTGGGGAAATAATGAACTGGAATATTATACAAATGAGAATACCTCTATGGTGGATGGCAACCTGGTGATTACTGCCAGGAAGGAATCAAGAGGAGGGTACCACTATACATCATCGAGAATCATCACCAAGAACAAACAGGAATTTAAGTATGGACGGGTGGATATCAGAGCCGTGTTGCCCTTTGGTCAGGGTATCTGGCCTGCATTGTGGATGCTGGGTGCTAACATTGATCAGGTAAGCTGGCCGGCTTGTGGTGAAATTGACATTATGGAGTTGATTGGAGGGAACAATCGGGACAATACTACACACGGAACTGCTCACTGGAGCGGCGCCAATGGGTATGCCAACTATGGGGGAAGCAAGAAGTTAAGCTCCGGAATATTCGCAGATGAATATCATGTATTTTCTGTTATCTGGAATGAAAGTTCTATCACGTGGCTACTCGATGGAGTCGAATTTCATGTGATAGACACCACCCCGGCAGATCTTTCTGAGTTTAGAAATGACTTCTTTTTCATATTTAATGTGGCCGTAGGGGGAAATTGGCCGGGAAGTCCTAATACGAGTACTGTTTTCCCACAATACATGATTGTGGACTACATTCGCGTCTTTCAGACACAATAGAAACTAATACAGTAAAATGATTAATTTATTAAAGTGGATACCTGGGGTACTTATTACCTCTCTGACCTTATACAGTTGCTCGCAAGTGAAGAGTGGAAGCCTTTCAGAACAACCTGAGGAAAAGAGATTGGAATTGGTGTGGGAGGATGACTTTACAGATCCTGTACTTGATGATGAGAAGTGGACCGCTACGATCGGCGATGGATGTCCTGATTTTTGTGGTTTTGGAAACAATGAGCTGCAGTATTATTCTGACCGGGAGAAAAACTTAAGAATCGAAGACGGCAAGCTGATCATTCAGGCCTTAAAGGATACCTTGGGCAATGGTGGCTATTCGAGTGCGAAGATCGTGACTAAGGGCAAGGGTGATTGGAAGTACGGTAAAGTGCTGGTGCGGGCAAAGGTTCCTTATGGGCGTGGGACCTGGCCAGCTATATGGATGCTGCCTACCATGGATGGAGAAAGAAAATGGCCTCTGGATGGAGAAATTGACATTATGGAGCATGTAGGCTACAATCAGGGAATGATTTACGGCACCATCCATTCCAAGAAGTATAACCATCTCATAGGTACACAAAAGGTGGACAGTATAGCCTTGCCGGATGCTCATGAAACCTTTCATGACTATGGTTTTGAGTGGTCGGAAGAGTCCATGACCTGGTCCATCGATTCAGAACCTTATTATACCATTCACAAGGGGGATGAAGGCTACGAAGGATGGCCTTTTGATCAGCCGTTTCACCTTATTTTCAACCTGGCTGTAGGAGGAAATTGGGGTGGGAAATATGGTATCGAAGACAGTATCTGGCCTCAGACCCTTGAAATAGATTTTGTAAAAATTTACCAATAAGCACATGACAAAATACCTAAGCCTGGCGATAATCATTTCCATTATTTTCGGTAGTTGCACACCTGCTACCGAAACCAATACCATTTCGGACAAGACCATTTCTTACAAAGTGGATAGCCTCATGTCGCTGATGACGCTAGCGGAGAAAATCGGTCAAACCAACATGTATAATGGTACATGGGAATTTACAGGTCCTATTCCTGCTGACAATAGCAGTCAGGAGAAGGCTGAGCAAATCAAGAATGGGATGGTAGGAGCCATGATCAACGTGCTTTCTGCGAAAGCTACCAGAGAAGCTCAGAAAATGGCCGTCGAAAATAGCCGCTTAGGGATACCACTGCTTTTTGGATATGATGTCATACATGGGTACAAGACCATGCTTCCTGTGCCGCTGGCACAAGCTGCCAGCTGGAGTGATGATGCTGCCCGCCAGGGGGCGGAAATAGCTGCTAGGGAGGCCGCTTCCGCAGGCCAACACTGGACGTTCTCACCAATGATAGATGTGAGCCGGGATGCCCGATGGGGGCGAATCATGGAAAGCGCAGGAGAAGACCCCTACTTGAGCTCAGTGATGGCCAGAGCGTGGGTGCAGGGATATCAGGGAAAAAGCCTGGCTGATCCTGTTTCCATAGCCGCTTGCGCTAAGCATTTTGCGGCCTATGGTTTTGCAGAAGCAGGCAGAGACTACAATACCGTGGATATATCGGATCAGACATTGTACAATGTTGTTTTTCCACCGTTCAAGGCCGCATCTGATGCAGGTGTGGCTACTTTTATGAATGCATTCAATGAAATTAACGGAGTTCCGGCCACAGGGAGCACGTTCTTACAGCGTGACATTCTTAAGGGGGCCTGGGGATTTGAGGGGTTCATGGTCTCTGATTGGGGATCCATAGGAGAGATGGTGACTCATGGGTTTGCACGGGATAATAAGCATGCTGCGGAGCTGGCAATGAATGCCGGTAGTGATATGGACATGGAATCTCGCGCATACGAACGAGAGTTGGAAGGGCTTATAACAGAGGGTAAGGTAGATATAGTGGCGCTGGATGATGCCGTAAAACGAATTTTGAAATTGAAGTATGCACTGGGCCTGTTTGAGGATCCTTATCGGTACTGTGATGAGCAAAGAGAGAAGGAAACCTTGCTGGCTGTGGAAAATTTGCAGGGCGCCAGGGAAATTGCTCGAAAAACAATGGTTTTGTTTAAAAATGAAAACAATATTCTTCCCTTATCTAAAGAAGTGAATTCCGTTGCAGTGATAGGGCAACTCGCTGGTAGTAAGGATATTCCTCTTGGAAACTGGAGAGGTCAGGCAGTCACTAATTCTGCTGTTTCTTTATTGGAGGGTGTACAAAGTGCGGTGAGTGATCAGTCAAAAGTGGCTTTCGCAGAAGGGTATATTCTTTCCACGGGCACAAGGGACTTTATCCATGAGTTGGATATTCAGCCAGGGGACGAAAGCGGGTTTGCTGAAGCCATCAGGTTAGCCAAATCCTCCGAAGTGGTGATCATGGCTGTTGGTGAAGATTGTTTTCAGACAGGTGAGGGCAGGAGTCAGGCTGACATTGCACTCAAAGGAAATCAGCAGCAGCTGTTAATGGAGGTTTTAAAAGTCAATAAAAACGTGATTGTGGTATTGATGAACGGCAGGCCATTGGCTATTCCTGAGGTTATGGATCAGGCCCCGGCAATTATCGAAGCATGGTTCGCCGGGTCTGAGGCAGGCAATGCCATTGCTGATGTGATTTTTGGAGATTATAACCCTTCAGGTAAGCTTCCGGTATCATTCCCTCACCATGTAGGTCAGGAGCCTCTGCACTACGACCGCAAGAATACAGGAAGACCTGTTACTAATGACTTTGATAGTGGGCTTGTCTTTTGGTCGCACTACACAGATGCACCCACAGAATCTTTGCTTCCATTTGGGTTTGGGTTGAGTTATTCCACGTTTGAATATTCCAACTTTTCCGTTACCCCAAAGGAGAAAGGAGCGACCGTCACCGTGGATGTTACCAATTCATCCAAAATAGATGGAACGGAGACGGTTCAGGTTTACGTTCGGGATGTCGTGGCCACTGTGACACAACCCGTCAAGCGACTGGTGGATTTTCAGCAAATGGAGGTATCAGCAGGAGAGACCAGAAAAGTTACTTTCGACCTATCAGAGGAGGACTTTGGTTTTTATCATAAAAACTATGACTTCTACGCAGAAGATGGTGTGTTCGATGTAATGATAGGAGGAAACTCCAGAGATTTACAGTCTATAGGGGTAACCCTCTCATTCTGAGCACTCAGCAGCTGCTTGTCCATTGTTTGTGAGGATAATTTGGTGAAATTCAGGTGGTTTGGTTCCTAAAGAATACCTAAAATAGGGGGTTGCTATTATAAATATTTTTAAGGTACTTAGTACTTTACAAAGAATTTACCGAACAGCATTTCTATGAAGACCAAGATTATCACCGCATCGATTGTAGTTTTATCCCTGATTGCTAATGTGTTGGGTGCTCAGGAGATAAGGAAGGCTACTGAATCTGAAATTTCCACCTATAAGGAACAACTGAGTAAAAAAACGGAGGAACACAGGACGGACCTGACGGCTAATCCTTCTGCCAATACTACCAATGTGGCACAGTCAACTCCCAAGGCTCAGGAGCAGACCTCTGCCCAGAAGATTGAGGAGAAAATGGCCCTTGAAAATACTGATAAGTCTATTGAATACCGCGAGCTGGCGCTAGAACGTGTTATTAAGGAGTTCAATGAGAAAAAGCAAAAACCAATGCAGGATGTGGGACAGCCTTCATTTGAGCGGGTGACCCCAAAATCGGCGGAGGATTTAAAGGAGTCTGGCGATGTTTTTTTAGAAGATGAAGATCTAAAAGCCCTTAAACTTTCCATCCACCAAAAAAATATTGATGATCAAAAAAGACTCATAGAAAATGGCTTTGGTTCGGCTAATGAACGAACCTCAGTGCGCAACACCAAAGCGGCTGAGGTTAAACCCACTAGCACCAAGGATGACTCATGGTATCAATCTCTTACTGGAGGCTCTCAATCTCATAATATGGGTACATGGGCAGATCGGGAAGAAGAACTGAAGCGACAGGCCAGAGAAAGATCCCAACAAAGGGTCACCAGGGATTCCAGACAAGCCGAACGCATCAGTTTTCAAGCTGACTCTACGGTGACTTCCGATTCACTGGCTTTGGTGGATTTATACTTTGCGTTGAATGGGGATTTCTGGTACGATAATTCCAACTGGCTATCCGGCCCCGTCAATACCTGGGCAGGTGTTGACTGGGCTAGTTACGAATACGAAGAGGTAGGAGATACAAGCTCCACCTTCAAAACAGTGGTGTTTGTGACAGGATTGACCCTATATGATAATAATCTTTCGGGTGCTTTACCAGCTTCTATCGGTGATTTGGATTCATTGTCTTATTTGAATTTGGGTTATAATTCGATTACCGGGGATCTGCCAGCAGAAATAGGCAACCTGACCAAGCTAAGTTACCTTGATATAGGAGGTAATTTCTTCACCTCACTGCCTGGTACAATTGGTAATCTTACAAACCTGGATGGTTTAAGTATTTGGAATAGAACTTATGATAACGAAGGTTATTTTGTTACAGATGGAATGACTGATCTGCCCACAAGTCTGTGGACGCTTACTCAGATTAACAGTCTGGATCTGGGAGGACATCAATTAAGTAGCATTCCAGGTGAGTTGGGCAACCTTACCAATCTTGGATACTTATGGCTATGGGGTAACGCTCTTCAAAGCCTTCCTACATCCATTGGTAATCTGGCGAACCTGGAGGTTTTATATCTGGATGGTAATCAAATCACATCTGTTCCTTCTGAGATCGGCAGTCTTACCAAACTAAGAGAATTGAATTTAGGTCAAAACCAACTGACCGAACTTCCGGAAGCTATCGGAAGCCTGGATTCGCTTCGTTATTTGTATGCTCACAACAATCAACTTACGTCGCTGCCTACAGGGATAGGAAGCTTACCGAAATTGGAATACATTGGTCTTTGGCACAACTTCCTGACCACTGATATTTCCGATTTCTTTGGGTTAAGCACTTTGCAATCATTGGTTATTTATGACAATCAACTCACAGGAACACTCGATGGTGTTTCAGGATTAACCAATATTCATGAACTTTCTATCGGGTCAAATCAAATCAGTGGGAGTATCCCACCGGAAATTGGATCGCTAACAAATTTGAATTACCTGTGGGTGGATAATAACCAGTTAAGTGGTTCACTACCTGCCGAACTTTTCGAGTTACCTGCCATTCAGCAAATTGATGTTGGCTATAATCAGATTACAGGAGAATTCCCCGTGACTTCAGGAACAGAGTCTTTATACCAGTTAAGATTAGGTGGAAATGGAATCACCGCACTCTCCTCAGGTATTGGAAACTTCCCAGGCCTGGTTTCATTGTCTATCGAGTTCAATGAAATTAGCGGTTCTTTGCCCGCGGAATTAAGTGGGGACACATCCCTCGTTTATTTTTATGCCTATCGTAATCAGCTTTCAGGCACTATTCCTGAATCTTACTCTAGTCTGACTCATCTGGCGGAACTGGTGCTTGACGATAACCTGTTCGACGGGGAGCTGCCAACTGCTATCGGTAGCTGGACGGAAATGTCCCTCTTCAGTATCTCTCGAAATGGCTTTGTTGGAGCCGTTCCTGCGTCATTGAATAATCTGGAGTTTTTGCAGGAGTTATGGATAGACAATAACCAACTCACCAGTCTTCCCGATTTGAGTGGACTATACTCTTTGTCGGGTGTTTGGGCGTATAACAATTACTTTGAGTTTGATGACTTTGAGCCGTTAATGCAGACCTACGCCGGGTTCAATTTAGGACCTCAGTATATCCCGGAACCTACTTTTGAGATTGTATCTGAGGGAACGGAGGTATTAATTGATGCTACTGTTGGTGGAAGCCAGAATCACTATCAGTGGTACTTCAACGGAGAGTGGCTGAACGCAGGTGATACTTCAGTACTGGTGATTTCAAATCTGAATCGTGAATCCGCTGGTACCTACTGGTGCGAAATTTATAATGATTCCGTCACCAATCAGACGGGTCTCCATTTGTATAGTGGGGATCAGACCTATTGGATTTCGGCACCCGTATCCCCAGGCGATTCGCTTGCCCTGGTGGATATATACAAGGCCACCCGTGGCAGGGACTGGTACAACGCCAACAATTGGCTGAAGTCGCCGGTGGCGATGTGGGAAGGTGTATTTCTGAAAGATGGGAGGGTGACCAAATTAGATTTGTATGATAAAAATATGCAACGTGGCTTACCTCCTTCTATTGGGGATTTGGACGCCCTGGAGTGGTTAAGTTTATACTATAATCCTGGCCTACAATCCATACCCGGGGAGTTGTATTCTCTTACCAACCTCCATTATTTGGATTTGGACATTACAGGGATTACTAAAATTTCGCCATCTATTAGTCTTCTCACCAACATGGATACCCTTTGGATTGGGGGAAACAATTACGAAACCAAAATTCCCGTAGAGGTTTTCAGTCTTACGAAACTCAAAGTACTGGAAATGGCTGGTGCCGGATTTAGAGGAGCTATTCCAAATGAAATAGGATCATTGACTGAGCTAGAAGCCTTGTGGATCAGTAATATGCCAAAAGTGAGAGGAGATATCCCTGCTTCAATGGCATCCCTGTCTAAATTGTCGTTTTTGAACTTGTCCGGTACACCTTTTACAGGAGGGCTGGAGAATATTGCCGGGATTACCAGTCTGAAATCGCTATTTCTCTACAACAGCCCGCTTGCTCTGACCACTTTGCCTTCCAGCTTGTCGGGCCTGACGAATCTTGAGAGCCTCAATATGAGTGGTGGAGATTTTTCTGCTGGACTTCCTGCTGTGATTTGGGAGTTCAACCAGTTGAAGAGGTTGACCCTGGCTTATATGCAGATAACTGAGGTGCCGGCAGAGTTATCTGCCCTGAGTCTTGAATACCTCAATATTGGAAATAATTCTATTACTGGTGGGCTTCCTGCAGATATGAACGTGGATCAAATGAAGTATATCTACTTTCATAACAACGAGATAGATGATATTTCGGTGTTGGAAAATGCCAGCTTATTAGAGACCTTGATAGGATATAATAACCGTCTGGACTTTGCAGACCTCACTCCACTGGTCTCTTATTTTGAAAACAATCAGGGATTCTTTGATGTCTCTTATCAACAGCCTTTGCCAGTCTCTTCTGACTACATTCAATTGTCCGTAGGAGAGTCACTTAATCTCAGTGTAGATATTACACCTGATAGCATTACCTATATTGATTGGTTTCATAATGGGTCCTATGTGGGCTCTGGTACTACATTCACTATAGATTCAGTCACCAATCCACATTCAGATGGGTACTATGAAGCATATCTCTATCACGACGTGATCTCATCTCTGGCAGGGTTACAGCTTTACACTCCACCTGTGGAAGTACAGGTAGTGGAAGCAGTATTGGAGGCAGATTCTTCAGCTTTGGTTGCATTTTACAATACTATAGACAACTCATCCGAGCGATTGTATAATTGGCTAGAGGGTCCGGTGGAAACCTGGGAAGGGGTAGAAGCTTACGGGGGCAGGGTATATGGACTTAGCCTGTATGGGCTGGAAGGTAGCTTATCCGGAACTGCCCTGTCAGGTTTGGATGCTTTGTCTTTCATTTCGATATACGGAGGAAACCTTGCGGGGGGCATTCCAGCTGAAATCTTTTCATTACCCAACCTTAATTTTATTGACCTGGCATACAACAACCTATCGGGAAGCATACCTCTGGAAATCGGTAACGCTTCTCAATTAGGCTATATTGGGTTTTCCGGAAACTTACTGTCAGGTGCTATCCCTTCAGAAATTGGCCAAATAGGCAATCTTAATGAGCTCTTCTTGGATAACAACCGCCTGACCGGAGCAGTGCCTGAGAGTTTTAATCAGGTCCAGTGGGGTGCTCTTGGGTTGGACAGAAACCATCTGGAGGATCTTCCGGCAGGACTGGATACCGCACTGATGTATGCTTATCATGTGAACTTTGAATATAATCAGTTTGATTATGAAGATTTAGCACGTGCCTCGGGTAACACTGTATATTCAGATTATACTTATGCTCCTCAGGAAAGCACACGGGATATTTACTTCACGGGTGATGCCACGGTGGGTGGTACAGTTACGCTTCATGCTGAGCGTCAGGACCCCAATGACGAGTTTTACTGGTATAAGGCAGATAAGAATTCCTATGAGCCCTATTATTTTGAGTTTGGGTATACTGGTACTGATTCTACATTCACCTTTACCATAGATTCAGACTGGGATCAGACCAAGTATATGGCTGTCGTAAGAAATTCGGGCTATAAAAACGGTGATTATCGCTTCCTTTCTAGCCAGTTGGTTGTAGATCCATATGAAAGAAGATTTGCATCCTCCATGTCGGCTAGTCCTATTGAGGCGAGTAGCTCGGGATCTGACATAGGCGGAGTGGGAGCACCCGATACACCACCTATTATGGAGGGTGAAGGCTGGGAATGGTGGCTCTATGATAGCTGGTGGCATAATGCCATTGAGCCCGATTTGGACACCTTGAAAATGTATTATTCAGACAGTGCCATTGCCATCGATTATGTGAGACTTCATTCTCCTGGCGGTGAACTAAATGTCACCACAATGACCCTTCATGGCACTGGTGGTGAAAAACTTGTAGTACCTGTTTATCGGGAAATTTATCAACATGAAAACCAGCTGAAATTTCCGAAAACAAGTTTTTCGGTGAATCAGATAGACTTTGCTGTGACCAATGGTTCAGTTGATGCTATAGAAATTGGTGATTCAGGAGCCGATGGGATTGATCCACCGATGTTAAGTGATTTTTATACGGAAATAGGTAGGGATTACCTTTTTGTAGAAGTGATTAATCCGGGATTTGCGGACTATATCGTTCTGGAGAGAGGTACTGATGGGGTGAATTTTGACGTGATTGATACCATAGGTTTTACCGGCTGGTATTTCGATGCGGTTTCACCAGGCACTTACTATTATAGAGCAAAAGCAGGTTATCCTACTTTCGGAGCTGAGAGTGGTTACTCAAATGTCCTGGAGACAGGTAATTGTAACCCTGTAGTTCCTTTGGATAAGGTTTGGGCTGGTGTGAGTACTGGCTTGGGTGATTATGAAGGAATCACGAGCACCAGGGACTCTGTGTTTATTTATGAATCATGGAGCTACGCCACCTTCAATGTGTCGGATATGACAGCGGGCTGGTATGATCAATTCTGGGGCTATCATGAGGAGCTTGGTTTCTTTAGGGAGAAGTGTGATAATTTGAGTGGCTATTCTGAATACGGACAAGTATCTGAGGTCAGTGCAGTGTATGAGAATGACACCCTTTATTTGGAATGGAAGGATTTTGGAAACAACCTTCATGTAATATCTAAATTCTACGTGATAGGGGATGCTCCCGAAAATGAGCTTTACGAATTGTATGAGCCTGAAAATGTTACTGCTTATCTAATGAGCAGTGCCTCAATAGGGCTTACCTGGAACTCTTCTGATGGCGCCAGCGAATTTGTCATTCAAAGGTCAGAAGGTGATGCCACCAATTTTGCGAATGTAGATACCGTAACCAATCAGCTAAAATATGCAGATGTCAATACACTAGACGGTAGACACTACTACTACAGGGTGATTGCTAAGGCAGGTAATCTTACTTCATATCCTTCAGAAGAAGCTAATATCATTCATAAAGCATCGCTATTTGAACCTGTTTCCAACGCAGTGACAGAAGATATTACCAGAACGAGTTATGGCGGGTCATGGGCAGATTTTGATGGAGATGGCGATGATGACCTTTATGTCACAAATGCATTTGAGCTTGCAGCGAATTTCCTTTATGAAAACACGGGAAATGGTACTTTCAAAAAGATCATAGGGACGATAGCCACTACGGAAATCGGATTTACCAGATCTGCATCATGGGGAGACTATGACAATGACGGGTTTACGGACCTCTTCGTGCCATTTAATGGAGAAGGAGATAGAGTTTATAGAAATACCGGAAGCAAGAGTTTTGTGAAAACGAACGCCGTTGTGGCTACCACTACGACAGATTTTGGATCAGAATCGGGTGTTTGGGTGGATCTGGATAATGACGGAAACCTTGATCTCGTTACTTCTGCAGGTTTTGTCTTTACCAATGATGGTGCCGGCGCTCTGGCTCTGTCAGCTACATTAGAATCTCCTGATGGTTTGCTTCCTGACTTGCCAATACTTATCTGGACAGTGAGCAATGTTGATTTTGATAATGATGGTGATCAGGATATCTATTTCACAGGAGACCAGCAGAACATGCTCTTTGTGAACGATGGCACCGGTCAGCTATTCTATGTGGAGAACACCATTTCTAACGATTTTGTAAGAAGTCGGGGCTACACCTGGGCAGATTTCAATAATGACGGTTTCCTTGATTTGATCACTGGCGACCGAAATACAGAGGCACTTGGTATGTACCTCAATGATCAGAGTGGTGGTTTTGAGTTTTTGCATATTACTGCGCTGACCAATGACTATGATGGAGAAGATGATGTTCAATTTGGTAGAGGATACACCAGTGGTGACATGAATAATGATGGTTGGCAAGATCTGGTCTGGACCATAGAAGATAGGGCTTATATTCTCTATAATGCCGGTAATCTCACTTTTGACCTGGTAGATGTAGATGAGCAGGCATTCCCGGCTACCAACATTTTCTCGCACGTTTCACTGGCTGATGTGAATGGAGATGGTGCATTGGATATTTTCTTGCCTAATCAGGATTTCAATGGACACAACTATATCTATGTGAACAATGTGAAAACCAACAACTGGATTAGCGTAAAGCTGAAGGGAATTGAATCCAATAGATCCGGTATTGGTGGACGAGTAAGGGTGAAGGCGAACAATACCTGGCAGGTTCAGGCCGTGACTTCTCAAAATGGTATTAGCAGTGGTAATAGTTTGCGAACAGAATTCGGAATAGGAACCGCCACGGTGGTTGATAGTATTGCCGTGGATTGGCCATCGGGTCTTACCACCTATGCACTGAATGTTACTCCAAATAAGTTCATGACCATGGTGGAGGTTCCAGTGGCATCCGGACCTACAGTAAATGAGGGCGATTCTACAGCCCTGGTAGCACTCTATAATGGTACTGCTGGTGCTGGTTGGATTAAGAATGAAGGCTGGTTGGAAGGATCTCCACTCGCATGGGAAGGAGCTAACTTTGATGACAATGGAAGGCTGGTTTCACTGATTCTTAATGATAACAACCTGGTTGGAACGATTCCTACAGAGATTACCAACCTTACTGCGTTGGAGGTGCTGGATCTTAGTGGAAACCAACTAACCGGAAAAATTCCGGAAGCACTGGGTAATATGACCACTCTTTATAACCTTTCGTTGAATGATAATCAACTGCAAGGAACCATACCAGCTTCTGTGGGGTCTTTGGTCAATCTTCAAAACCTGGATTTGTACAACAATAACTTCCTGGGAGAACTACCTGCTACTTTAGGTAGCTTATCTGAATTGAGACAATTTGAGATCCATAACAATGGCTTCATCGGTTTTGTGCCAGCCAATATTGGTACGTTGACCAATTTGCAAGTATTGCGTTTGGATCACAATGATTTTGAAGGACCTCTACCTGAAGGATTGGGAGGCATGGCAAGTTTGCAAGTACTTTATGTGAATGACAACCACTTCACAGAGTCACTTCCCGCTACTCTCGGAGGGCTTAGTGAGCTGTTGCAGTTGAAGGTTCAGAATAATGAGTTTTCAGGGGATCTGCCTGCGAGCTTGTCTGCGCTTACAGGTATTCAGTACATAGATATTAGTAATAACCTCTTTTCTGGCTCATTGAGTCCATTGGCTGAGTTGGATACCATTTATTATCTAAACGCTGACAGAAACAGGTTCACCGCTCTTCCCGATTTCGCTTCTAATTCTGCTGATACCATTTATGTAAGGAATAATTCGCTTGATTTCGAAGGGTTTGAGTTGAACGCGAGTTTGATCCAGGATGGAAGGCTTTTGGTTAACCCTCAGGATTCTCTTTTTGCCAGAGTAGACTCACTTCACAATGTTGGGGTCGGGATTGAGATCTTCTTCGAAATAGGAGGAGCCTCAAATAGCTATACCTGGAAGTTTAATGGCGAGGTGCTCGAATCCAGTGATGGCATTGATGTTTTTGAGAGCTCAGTGTTGATTGCGAGTCCTGATACTCCTAACGAAGGTGAATATATTTTGGAGATTACCAATGAAAGCTTCCCGGATGTGAAGCTGGTAACCAGGCCATTTAATCTGAAACTATCTTCACTTGAGCGGGACAGACAAGCTTTATTAGCATTTAAAGATGCTGTGGATAAAGGCGCTTTCAAATTCGATCTGACCACCTGGACAGGAGATGTTTCCAGTAGTTGGGAAGGTGTGACTGTAGAGGAGAATAGGGTTACCGCTCTGTCTTTGCCTGCGGAGATTGATACAGACCTGACTGACGGTGATCAGAGCAGAATACTGGAGGGTAATGTACCACCATCGTTTGCTGATTTGAGCGGTCTGGTTACTTTGAATTTGAAAGGTAACTACCTAAGGTCTTTCCCGAATGTCTCCAAGTGGCCTTCTATTACCGCGGTTGACATTAGCAATAACAGGTTGGCATTTAAAGACATCATTCCAAACCTGGGACTGAAGAATACAGCTACATTTAATTATGTTCCTCAGCGCAGGTATGACGAGACCGTTTATGACACCATTCAGGCAGGTGAAAACCTTCAGTTGGGTATCCAAATGAGTGGCACAGGCCTTCAGTACCAATGGAAATTTGGGGCTTATATCCCGGGACAGCCTTATAACAATGATGTTGCCAATATCACTGGAGCCAATTCCAGAGTACTCCAGATAGAGAGTATTGACTACAGTAAAATGGGAACTTACAGGGTTGAGGTTACTCATCCTCAGGTACCTGATCTCACCATTACTAGTAGAAATAAGAACATCATGGCAAGTACTGATATCTTCGGGACCGTCTTTGCCGACAATAGCAATACTTTGCTCACGGATGGTCAGGTAATTATCTACAGAAGAACTCCAGCTGGGCCATTTGTTTCAGAGGATACCACAGAGGTGGATGCTACCGGATTATATGGATTCAGTAATGTGGTTTTGGGAGATTTCATTGCCTTGGCCAGACCCGTTCGAAGCATCTTCCCAAATACCATTCCTACCTATTATGAGCAGGCTGAGCTGTATGCTGATGCCACCACCATAGAGGTGAGAGAAAGGATAGAGGGAGTTGATATCCAGATGATCTTTTATCAGGATCCTACAATTATTGAAACCGGTGCGGATTTCGTAGGAGAGCTGTTTACTGATATTGAAGATCAGGGAATTGTTGATGAAGAAGGCTCCAGAGTCAATGCTCGACGAAAAGTTAAGCGAGCGGCTTGTTCCATGCGTAGGTTTGTGAGGAGTGGAAGAGGTGTCCAGGAGGACATTTATGAACTCTACGCTTATGTGGAATCGGACGACGAAGGAAGGTTTAACTTCGAGGGTGTAGAAGAAGGTAAATACCTGCTGAACATTGAATACCCCGGAGTTCCGATGGACCCGAGTTCAGATATTGAGTTTATAGTAGGAGGAGATAAGGAAAATCAGTTATTTACGCTTACTGCTGTGATTACGGAGAATGGAATTGAGGTGGAAGCTACTGAAGTCTTATACTCTCTGAAACCATATATTAAAGATGTAAGGTTGTATCCAAACCCTACTGAAAGCATACTCACAGCGGACTTTCTGGTTTACCGAAAACTCAATGATCTGAAGATGGAAGTAGTGGATGTGAAAGGTATTAAGCTATGGGAGCAGGCGCTTAACCCTAAAATGGGAGTTCAAAGCACCAGAGTAGATTTGACTACCTATCCCACAGGAGTATACTTCATAGTCTTTACCGATGAGGCCGGAACGTTTAGGCAGCAGGTGAAGATCGGCAAGAAATAGTTTCGAACCTTCGGAACAGTAAACGTCCTCTCAGAACCTGAGAGGACGTTTTTTTTATTCAGGCACCTGATAGGAGAGAACTACCTATTTTTAGGTACTGCATCTTCATAATGGCATAATTACATTTGTTCTTTAATATATACAACGCGTAATTATGAAATATCTGTCACTAGTATTTGCCTTATGTTTTACACTTTCATCCTATGGTCAGAAGATTCCTTTTCAGGGAAAACTCACTGAAAATGATGAGCCTGTTACAGGTACGAAGGACCTTACATTTAGTTTTGAATCTACCGAATGGACTGAAACACATTCGAGTGTGTCTATTCTCGATGGTTTTTACAGTGTGGTACTGGGGAGCATCACACCTCTACCAGACGACCTGTTTGAATCTTCCGATGAAGCAAGCTTGATCATATCCGTAGGAGAGATAAGTTTAAGCCCCATTACCATCTATCAACCCTATAAGCAGAAAGTATTTACGGACACATATGATGGGACCACTGATCAGCCTGCCCTGACTGTCAACAGATCAGGATCCGCGGGATCGAGTTTTGCAGCTGCAGAAGTGATCGCGGAGATGGATGATGATTCTTATGCCCTCTATGGGCAAGCCACAGGAGCTGGAAGCAATTATGCTGTATATGGTTACGCCAATGGAGAAGGGGCCACTAACTGGGGTACCTTCGGGATAGCCAGAGGTGCTGGAGATGGCTCGGAGGGCTATGGTACGGGCTCATATAACAATGGTGCTGTTGGGTATGCTAGAGACAACATCTGGGGCAATACCGGGGTTTGGGGCCGCGCGTATGGAGCCCAGGGAGTTGATAACATAGGAGTAGCTGGTTGGGCTGAAGTGAACAATGGCTCCGATACCATCCTAAACCAAGGAGTATTAGGCCGTGCTTTGGGCCCGGGGATTAACTATGGTGTTCATGGTATAGCTGAGGCAGGCGTGGAGAACTGGGCCGGTTGGTTTGATGGTAATGTGAATGTCAATGGAGAATTGATGGTCAATGGCGAGCCTTTTTCTGGAGGTTCATCTACTGGAGTTCCAGATTCCATTGAAGCTACAGATATCAAACTTTTGAATGCCGAGGGAAAATTGAGAACCCACCTCAATATATATGAACCGACCAATGCTGGTAGTCTCGTGCTTTATGGAGCCAACGATTCCACGAAAGTGATTGTAGGAAGTTCCTATTCAGGATATGGTGGATATATCGGTTTATATGACTCTTTAAGAAATCAGGGAGCTCGCTTGTTTGTGAATACCAAAGGGGTGGGTAACCTTTATACCTACGATGCTAATCATAAGGTAGCAGGATGGTTTGGTAACCAGGGCAACACCGGTGGCTTTATGCAATTGGCCGGTTATGATCAGAGTGGGGTTTTTACTGGCGCTACCTACACAGGAATGGCCTCATGGAACAATGGGCTACCCTACTTCATCATGGAGGGGTCATCAGAAGATCCGTTTACGACCTTGGTGGAGTTCGGTGCCAGTTTGAATGGACAAAGCAGTGAGGTTCCTTATTTCAATATGAATTCGAGTACCCGTGCCATAAATGGTCAAAGTGCTGCTATTTCTTTGGGAGTGAGTGAGCAGGACCTGGGATTTTTGGAGCTCCATGGTGGCAATGATCGCAATTGGGACGTAAGAGCAGTGCTCCAGGTAGATTCAGTAGGCTCTCTGGGTACGGCTGGCAGATTGGAGTTACTAGGGCCTTTAGGAGATGTTGATAATAACGTGAAGGGAATTATGCGGGTTGGGGCGAATAATGATGCGGGAGGTACAGACCCTTCAGGCGTGAGTGGTGAAATGATACTCTTTGGTACCAATACACCAAACGTGATCATGGGGGGTAAACAGTGGGAAAATAATGACCTTGCGAAAATGGAATTGTTGGGATCGAAATCTGATGGAGGTTCCTGGGCACTTCCAAACATTGGACTAGACGTATTTTCGGATGGTACTTATGATGCTGGTGCGATTAATATGTTCAATACGGTTGATGGAGCCTCATTTCAGACCGTGAGTCTGAGTAGCAACGGTAGCAATAACGGAGCGCAATTCACCCTTAGCTCGGCAGATGCTACTAATATGGTGACTATAGAATCATCCGCCACTGATGGTGTACAGGGCGGAGAGATTACGCTCTTATCCTCCGTGCCAGGCAGTGGTATTAGAATGTACGGAGGTACTGATTTCTCTGCCGATAGCAATCCTGTAGCTCAGAGTCATATAGCTGTTCATGACAGTGACTCCACCTATGTTAATCTTTGGGGGAGTGGGGACATTGATGTCTCAGGGACTATTTCCGGACAGACTGTGGTGCAAACTTCGGATCAGAGACTAAAAGATAATATACAGACGCAGATGAACTCCCTTGAGAAAATCAAATCTCTTCGTGGGGTGACCTTTGAGTGGAAAAGTGACCCTTCGAATGAACAGCACATTGGTTTTATCGCGCAGGAAGTGCAAGAGATATATCCTGAAATGGTTACAACAAATGAAGATGGATACAAAGCTGTCAATTATGCGGTATTAGTATCATCGCTGGTGGAGGCCATCAAGGAATTGGATAAAAAGGTGAACATGTTGGCAGATGAGAATGCTAAAATGAAGGCAGAGCTGTCTGCAGCATCATCAAAATCATCCGAAATAGAACAGCTCAGATCGGAGATAGCATCTATCAGGGAACTACTCTTAAGCCCAACGAAAGAGTCTGAAGCTACAACAATCGGTCAGAACCGATAGGAGAAGTACAGGATGAATATGAAACGATTTTTAAACATCATATTATTCATAGGTATTGGTCATTTTGGGTTTTCCCAGTTTGCCAATACAGCGCATGTGCAGTCTCTTGGGGGCGGTGTGGCCACCGGAGGTAATTTCAGTACACTGGCAGTATCAGGGGACCCTTCCGCCAGTAGTGAGCTAGCACTCGGGGGTAACCAGGCTGTGTATTCAGGTTTTATGCCAGGAAAATACATTATTCTTTCTTTCGGTTTGGAAAAGGATGCGGCAGTTTTGGCGGCACTGTATGAAACACTCGGGGGGGCTGACTGGGTTACCAACGAGGGATGGTTAGTATCCGAAAATATTGGTGAGTGGGCTGGAGTTACAATCACCAATCAGCGGGTTTCTGCACTTATGCTGCCTTCTAACAACTTGCAGAATGAAGTGCCCGAGTTGATCAAAAACCTGGCAAAATTAGAACATATAGATTTTTCTAATAATCAGATCAGAAAATTGCCTGACCTCTCGGGAATGCCCAACCTGGAGACATTAAAGGTGGAGGAAAATCGATTGGGATTTGAGAGCCTGATTAAAAACAAGAACATAGCAGATTACAGCTATGCTCCGCAAAAGCGCTATGGTTTTACTAAAAGTGATACCGTAGAGGCCGGACAAGCTTACCAGCTGGTTGCCACTGTTCCGGGTAAAGGGAATGTCTATCAGTGGCTTTTTGATGATTTCCCCAAACCGGATGAGGCTGTAGAGGTGGCGGGTGCAAATAAAACGAGCCTGATGCTGACCGATATTGACTACAGCAACATGGGCGCATACCGGCTGAAGGTAACCAATCCGGCTTTGCCCGATTTGGAGATTGAGACTCGAAATCAAAACATATGGGCGGCTACAGATATCTATGGGAAGGTCTATGCTGATGATCAGGGCAACTTACTGACTGATGGTCAGGTTGAAATTTATCGAATTTTTGATGGACCATTCACCTTGTCCGATAGCTCGGTAATAGACTCGGAGGGTAATTATGTAATTGAAGACGTAGTGCTCGGAGATTTCATATTGTTGGTGAAAAATAACCCCGAGACTTTCCCGAATGTATTGCAGACTTATTATATCAGTAATAATGACTGGATCGATGCAGATACGCTCTTTTTGAGAGAGCAAGCGGATGACATTGACATTGATATGATATTCAAACCTCAGGTTACTCCGGTGCCGACAGGAGCTAATTTCGATGGAGAGCTCTTTTCAGAGCTGGATGAGACGATCGTGGATGAGGAGGACGGTAGGATATATGCGAGACGGAAAGTAAAGCGGGCGGCTTGTTCGATGCGTCGTTTTGTGAGGAGTGGTAGGGGGATCGAGGAGGATATCTATGAACTATATGCTTATGTCGAATCCGATGATGAAGGAAGGTTCAATTTTGAAGGAGTTGAGGAGGGCAAGTACCTGTTAAATATTCAATATCCAGGTGTACCCATGGATTCCAATTCAGATATTGAGTTTGTTGTGGGCGGCGATAAGGAGAATCAGAGATTCTCACTCGTGGCAACGATAACGGATCAGGGGATACAGGTGGAAGCTAATGAGGTTTTATACTCACTGAAGCCCTACTTGAAAGATATCAGACTGTACCCAAACCCTACTGAGGGAGTACTTTCCATCGATTTTCTGGTATACAGAAAGCTGAATGATTTGAAGGTGGAAGTGGTGGATGTGAAGGGGGTGAAGCTCATGGAACAGGAGTTGAGCCCAAAGATGGGAATTCAAACAGCCCGGGTTGACCTGACCACCTATGAGGCAGGGGTTTACTTTCTCATATTTACGGATGAAGGAGGTACATTCCGGCAGCAAGTGAAGGTGGGTAGGAAATAACTGTTTCAGTCTATTTTTATTTTAGGTTGTAATTTTAACTGCCGCCCCGATAACTATCGGGGCGTTTTTTTTATCTTGGCGGCATGGAAGAATCGCCTAATGTACCACCTCCATTTAGTTATCGTTTTAGCCCTAATGTTCCAGAGCTTTTACAAGGGCTGAAATGCTCCTTAGCCATTAGCACTTACCAGACTGGTAAGGTGATTATTTTCTCACCCAAGGATCAGGATAGTCTGGTGCAGTTGCCTCGAAATTTTAATCGACCCATGGGGATGGCCATTAGCGGCAATAAGTGGGCCATTGCTACAAGGGATCAGCTATTGGTTACCTCTAATGCGCCTGGGCTGGCAGCAAATTACAAACCCAACCCCAATACCTACGATGCGCTTTATGTACCTCGTGTAAGTTATAATACGGGTACGTTGGACATCCATGATCTGAGCTGGGCAAAGGACAAACTGATTGCCGTCAACACACTGTTTTGTTGCCTGATGGTGAACAGCGACGAGTTTAGCTTCAAACCGGTATGGAAACCCCATTTTGTTTCCGAATTAATGCCCGAAGACAGGTGTCACCTCAATGGGATGGCACTGGAAAATGAACAACCCAAATACGTAACGGCCCTGGGAGCCACCAACACACCACGTGGATGGAAGGAGGGGATGCTTACTTCGGGCATTCTGATGGATGTAGAGAGCAATGAAATCATCATGAACGATCTACCTGTTCCCCACAGTCCAAGACTATATCCTGACGGGTTGTTTATGCTATTATCAGCTACCGGTGAAGTGGTAAAAGTAGATCCTCAGACTGGTAAGTATGATGTATTGACCAAGCTGAATGGTTTCCTGAGGGGAATGGATCGGGTTGGTGATTATCTTTTCGTGGCCATGTCCCGCCTCCGGCAGGGCAGTTCCTTATTTAAGGAAGCACCTATCGCCAAAGAGTCCGTCCATTGTGGCGTCAGTATCATCTATATACCATCAGGTCAGCAGGTTGGATTTATCGTATATAATAACACCGTAGAGGAATTGTTTGAGGTAAAAGCACTGCGCAATACTTTGAGGCCAAATGTACTTAACATGGATAAAGGCGTGCATCAGCAGACCATTGTTACGTCCGACCAGGTCTTTTGGACAGAGGCCGATGATAAGAAATCATGAAGATTACCGGGATGGCCTTTCCCATAATTGTATTAATGCGAAATTATGCGTAAATTTCGCCCAATTTTAGGATTATTCTTAGTAAAAATATAACTATTTTGAAATCACTCGCCAATTGTCTTCAAAACCGTAGGAAATCCGCTTATCAAAAACTGAAAAGCAGATTTCTGAAAAAACTAAAGTCAGCTCAAGCCACTTCCGACCGATCGGCTCACCTGTTGGTGGATCGTTTGCGAAAGCTGGAGCGTCAGCTGGGAATCCATTCCAGCTTAAGCCTTCGTCACTGGGCGCTGGCAGCTGCTTTTGGGATTATTACCACAGCCGCCTCTTTCAAATCCAAAGCCAGAGGTTCTTATACAGACTACAACTCATGGTATCACAGGAGAAATGATCTGGTAGAGTACCAAATGGCTCCCAACATGATGGTGCAGGGGGATACTGCATCCGATCTGAGTGCAGGTCCGTATTTGGGTGATGGACTGGTGCTGAAAGAGAAGATAGCTGCCGATTTTGATAATGATGGAGATATTGATTTTGTGGGGTTTGGTTATACCGAGCATGCCCTTTACGTAAATGACGGTTCTGCTAATTTCGAACGGTTTCATTTCACCCCGGCCTCCGATGCCAGATTTCGGGCAGCAGTGGCTGATACCGTGGATTCAGATGGCGATTTTGATTTATTAATTCTTGAAGATATCAAGGGATATTCCAGTTCTCGTATTCGTTTTCTGGAGAATGATGGCTCTGGAACTTTCCAGGGAGATTCGATCATTTTTGATGATTCCAATTACATCCGTACGCTGCAGATTGGAGATATGGACAATGACGGTGATCTGGATGTATTGACCGCTCCATGGTATGGTACCGGATCGTTTAAATATGAGTTTTTGGTCAACACGGGAACTGGCTTCAGCAGAGCGACACTTCCAAGGTCATTTTATCACCAAACCTACAGCACGAATTCTGACGTGGTACGACTTGGGGATTTTGATGGTGATGGTGACATGGATATACTGACCATGCCGGATAGCTATTTTGGGGCCAACTATTACAATGCTTCCTATTACGAGGCCTTTGAGGTGTTTTTGAATGATGGATCTGGTGGGTTTGGCACTTCGGTGGTCACCAGGTTTGATATAAATTTGAATATTTGGTACTCCGACAGTTTCTTTCATGACATTAAAATAGCCGATGTAGACAATGACGGTGATCTGGATGTGATAGTGGGCCTTGATATTGATCACCCTAATAATGATCGGGTAGGGGTAAGCCTAAATAATGGCTCTGGATCTTTTGGGCCGATTAATGCGGTGGTGGTCAATGGCTCATTAAACGGATTTTCGGTGGCCAATTTTGATGATGATGCCGATTTAGAACTGCTGGTACAGAGCACTGAAATTTTTAGTCCCTATTCGGAGATCACAGAGGTGTTTGATTTTGGGACAAATGCATTCTCAACTTCATTAGCCACTCTTTCTGCCAGTGTCGGTACTTTCGAGGATTTTGTCGCAGGAGATTTTGATAACGATGGGGATGATGACCTGATCGCAACTAACGAATTAGAGGCATTTCAGTTTGATGTAGAAAGTGGAAACTTTAATGTGGTGACTAACCATCTGGTTCAGCCCATTTGGGCATATAATTTTGAGCTGGTGGATGTGGATGGTGATGGCGACCTGGATGCCATTGGTAATGAAATCGGCCAGTTTTTGGTTAACGACGGGTCAGGTAATTTCACCTTATCACAAAATCTTTCAGACTCCCTGGGATTCGCTTCTCCTCTGGTGGCCATTGGAGATATTGATAATGATGGTGACCTGGACTTGGTTTTTGCCGGAGAGCCTCATATGGGGGATGAGTATTATTACACATCTGTTTATCCATTTGAGTTTTCCAACGGTAAATTTTCTCCATTGGCTCCAGTGGAAGTATTAATGTCCTCATACTCTTTTGAGATTCATGTAATGGCTCTGGCTAACCTGGATGCAGATCCAGAGTTGGAGCTGGCCATTGTCAGCCAGGAAGACTATTCATCCAAGTATCTGCAAATCCATGATTTTGTAAGTGGTAATTTTTCTCCAACCACTATTTCTGAGACCTCAGTGGCTAATTCTGAAGTTGAAAGTATTCTGATCTTTGATGTGGACAATAATGGAGTCAATGATGTGGTTATTGGAACAGGGTACTCTGGTGTGAGCGTTTTTGAGAACACCAATGGAGATGCCACTTTTTTTACTCAGAAGCAAGATGTAACTGACGGAGGAAGTTCTGTAGTGGCACTGGATACCGCTGATTTCGATGGTGATGGAGATTATGAATTATTGATCGCATTTAATTGGCCTGGTTCCTATGAGCAAAGAATTGCTTATAATGGATCAGATACCCTTGCTTTTTCCTGGGTGGTCCAGGATGTTGTGTTGTCCAATAAGGCAGGGATTACAGATGCGAATTTTGCAGATTTTGACAATGACGGTGATCAGGATATTGTTTTCGCAAGTTCGGATTATGGCGATACTTTCATGGAGAACACCGGTAGTGGTTTTGTGGAAGTGATGCCGGCGCCTTATTCTTCCCATCGCATCGCCGTTGGAGATGTGGATGGAGACGGAGACATTGATTTGTTTGTGACCGAAAGTCCGGAATATGGGCGGGTAAGGTTCCTTTTTAATCAATTGCCAAATCTGGCGCCTATTATATCAGCTCAGACTTTCACCATTAACGAAAACAGTCCCAATGGCTCAGGGGTGGGGACAGTTATTGCCAGTGATCCGGAAGGAAAACCTATTTCATTTGCCATTTCTTCAGGGAATGAAAGTGGCACATTTTCACTTAGTGGTGCAGGGATCCTGACCGTATTGGATTCTGCCGCCCTTGACTATGAAACCACTGCGGTGTTTAGCCTGGGAGTAGATGTGTCAGACGGTTATAATACATCTTCCAATACTATCACCATTAATTTGGTGGATATCGATGAAGCGCCGATTGTGACAGATCAGGGTTTTACCGTTTCCGAGGGCGCATCCAATGCGGAGGTGGTAGGTACGGTGGCAGCTGTTGATCCTGAGTCGGGCACCCTGCTGTTCACCATTTCCTCTGGAAACGAAAGCGGAGCATTTGAGATTGGCTCTAATTCTGGAGAAATCTCAGTACTGGATTCCACTCAGTTAGATTTTGCCACAACACCACAATATGTGCTTAATGTGGATGTATCGGATGGCACTTCCTCTGTATCTGGCATCATCACCATTGATGTGAGTGATTTTAATTATGCTCCCACAGTAATTGATTACACTTTTTCGGTGGATGAAAATGTGCCTAATGGAACAGAGGTGGGTACTGTAGACGCTACTGACCCTGATGAGGATGCCATGGCCTACAGCATTACCTCTGGCAATGAATCAGCTGTGTTTGCCATTGATCCTTCATCGGGAATGATCAGTGTATTGGATTCCACTCAGTTGGATTTTGAAACTGTGGCTGAATATATCCTGGAAGTATCTGTCTCTGATGGCACCAATAGTGTCATGAGTACAGTGACCATAGATATTAACGATATCAATGAGGCTCCGTCCCTAGCGCCTTATAGCTTTGCGATCGATGAAAATGTGGCGTCCGGTACACTTGTGGGCACTTTGGAAGCTACTGATCCAGAGGAGGACAATATTTTATTTCAAATAATGTCTGGAAATGAAAGTGGGGCGTTTGCTCTGGATCCGTCTACAGGTGCATTATCTGTGAATGATTCCTCGGCGCTTGACTATGAGTCAAATACCCAGTTTGTCCTGGAGGTGATGGTTGCAGACTTAAACAATTCATCCAGCAATTCAGTCACCATAGACTTGAATAATGTCAATGAAGCTCCGGTTTTCACCGATCAGGTTTTTTCCATTAATGAAAACATAGCAAACGGGATCTCTGCCGGGACATTAATAGCTACCGATCCGGAAGAGGATGCCGTTACCTTTACCATTATCTCGGGAAATGAAAGCATGGCCTTTAGCTTTGATGAAGTAAATGGAGAGTTCTCAGTGGCAAATAGTTCACTACTGGATTTCGAATCTACCCCGCAGTTCGTCTTTAGCATAGAGGCTTCCGATGGTGTATTTACAGTCACATCAACTGCCACTATTAACTTGAACGATCTCCAAGAAGCCCCTGAAATATCTGATCAGAGTTTCTCAATAGACGAAAATTCGGCAAATGGCACCGTGATAGGCACCGTACTAGGTAGCGATCCTGAAAGCGACGCGCTTACCTTTACAATATCCTCAGGAGACGATGGGGCAATACTGATCGATTCTGAGACTGGTGTATTAACGGTGGCAGACAGTGCACTATTCGATTTTGAGTTGCAGGAAAGTATCTCAATAGAGGTTCAGGTTTCAGATGGTGAATTTGATGCAACAGCTATAGTCACCATCAATATCAATGACCTCAACGAGGCCCCTGAAATATCCAACCAGAGTTTCTCAATAGACGAAAATTCGCCAACTGGTGCCGTGATAGGTACTGTGCTGGGTAGTGACCCGGAAAGCGACGCGCTTACCTTTACAATATCCTCGGGAGACGATGGGGCAATGACGATCGATGCGGAGACAGGTGTATTAACAGTAGCGGACAGTGCGCTATTCGATTTTGAGTTGCAGGAAAGCATCTCTATCGAAGTACAAGTGTCGGATGGTGAATTTGATACCAAGGCTACGGTCACCATCAATATCAACGATCTCAATGAGTCTACTGCACCAATGATAGCCAACCAAACTTTTGAAATCCCGGAAAACCCAGAAGCGGGAGCACTGATCGGGGTGATTGAGGCTACAGATCCTGGGGAACTTCCTTTAGAGATTAAGATAACAGCCGGGAATGACAATGGACTGGTGTCCATTGTCAATGGAAATGAGTTGGTGGTAAACGACGCTTCGGCCTTCAACTTTGAAGAGGCTTCTGAAATGTCCTTCACAGTGGAAGCTACTAATCAGACCGAAAGCACCACGGCCATCATTACGGTGAGCATACTTGATATCAATGAATCACCTCAGATTGAAGATCAGGTTTTCAGAGTTGAGCAGGGCAGCGCTAGCGGTGCTTCTTTGGGAGTGATCGAAGCAACAGATCCTGATGAGGATGCATTGACATATACGATTGTAGATGGTAACGTGAGCAACGCTTTTGCCATCAATGCCAGCACGGGTAATTTGTCCGTTAGTAATTCATCAGCGATTGATTTTGATGTCAACCCTGATTTCAGCCTGACGATTAATGTGTCCGATGGAGAGCTGTCCGCAGGTGCGGAAATTTCAGTGAGGGTGACTACTCTTGAGCGGGATAAGACCGCACTTCTTGAGTTCTTTGCTGCCACCAATGGTGCCAACTGGACAGCTAGCGCCAATTGGAGCAGTGCCAATACTGTATCTGCCAGCTGGTCCGGTGTGGAGGTCACCGGAGGTCGTGTAACAGGTCTAAGGTTGCCTAATAACAATATTGTTGGTAGTGTTCCTGAGTCATTTGCTGATTTAACCGGATTGACGGTGATTGATTTGAGTGGCAATGAGATTAATGGCTTCCCCAATGTTTCATCTTCCGGGAATCCATCACTCAACCTATCCAACAACCGGTTAGGTATTACAGACCTCTTGAAAAATGTGAGTTTAACATCATATACTTACGCACCTCAGAAACGCTATGGTGTGGCCAGACAGGATACAATTCCAGCGGGAGAGGATTATCAGGTGTCTATCGCCGAGGTGAAAACCAATGCAGGGAATAGTTATCAGTGGTATTTGGAGGATGTGAGTATCCCTGGTGCCACCTCCATGACTCATATGATCAATGACATTGATATCAATAGCATGGGGCGTTATTCTCTGGAAGTCAAAAATCCATTGCTTCCTGATTTGACATTGAATACCAGACGATTTTCCATATGGGCTGCAACGGATGTTTTTGGGAAGGTATTTGCCAACTCCCAGGGAACTGTGCTGAACAATGGACAAGTGGATATCTTCAGGATTTTTGATGGGCCTTTCCAGATCACAGACAGTGCCGCGCTGGCTTCTGATGGGACTTATGTGATTGAGGATGTGGTGCTTGGAGACTTTGTTCTCTTGGTTAAGCCCAATCGAACAGTCTTTCCGGACGTATTACAGACTTATTATGTGAGCACGAGTGATTGGGACAAGGCAGACACGCTCTTCCTCTATGAAGAAGCTGAGGGAATAGACATTCAGATGGTGTTTTATGATGAGAAGACGCCTACACCGGGTGGTGCCTCTTTTGTGGGAACCCTTGAGTCTGACTTTCAGGACGTGATAGGAGGGGAAGATGATCGTATAGATTCCCGAAGAAAGGTGAAGCGAGCTGGTTGTTCGATGAGGCGATTTGTGAGGGCTGGAAGGACAGAAGAGGATATTTACGAACTGTATGCCTATGTGGAGTCCGATGATGAAGGCGTCTTCAATTTCGAAGGTATTCCTGAAGGGAAATACTTGTTGAATATTCAGTATCCCGGGGTGCCTATGGATCCTAATTCAGATATCGAGTTTATCATCGGTGGAGACAAGGAGAATCAAAAATTCCAACTGAGAGCGACCATTACAGAAAATGGCATCGTTGTAGAGGCCACTGAGGTGCTTTACACCATGAAGCCTTATTTGAAAGATCTCCAGCTATACCCCAACCCTACGGCTGGCGTACTGAAGGCAGAGTTTTTCGTTTACAGAAAACTTAATGATCTCAAAATGGAGGTTTTGGATGTATCGGGTGTAAAACTGTTCGAACAGGCCCTTAATCCGGCTATGGGCGTTCAGAGCACTGAGATAGATTTGACTACTTTTTCAAGTGGGGTCTATTTCATCGTCTTCACAGATGAGTCCGGCACTTTCAGGCAGCAGATAAAAGTAGGTAAAAAATAAAGGTAATATGTTCAATATTGAGGTCCCGAGAGCGCTGGCTTTCGGGACCTTTTGTTTTAAAAAAGGCTGTTTTGGCTCATTTAGGACACATAACCTAAAACAGGGGATCGAAAAATACCATAAATAGGGTATTGTCACCGGAGGCACACTCCTTTATCTTAGCCTTAACAATTCAGAGAATACTTCTG
Source organism: Marinoscillum sp. 108 (assembly GCF_902506655.1). Lineage (NCBI taxonomy): Bacteria > Pseudomonadati > Bacteroidota > Cytophagia > Cytophagales > Reichenbachiellaceae > Marinoscillum > Marinoscillum sp. 108. Next base: position 52,322 of record NZ_LR734808.1, read on the forward strand.
TATCTGTTCACCGCTGGTTAAAAGCCTCTCATTCTTGGGAGGCTTTTTTATTTTCAAATTGTTTTTTTTAATCTCCCCAACAATTTCGAGTGCTTCAGGTTTATCCTTTTATGGAAAAGACAGCCACCAAAACAAGAAAAAAGTCATTAAGCCAGGAGGACTTCAAATTGGCTTATATGGATCACGTACTTACGCACGGCTCCAATCCGGCTTCAGTTTTTGCTTTTGCAAAGGATCTGAAAAGCACTGAGGCACAGTTTTACTCATACTTTAATTCTTTCAAAGCACTGGAACGAACCATTTGGAGTGACTGGTTTGCACAAACCATCAAAACCATAGAAGAAGATCCAGCCTACGCAGAGTACACCGTGAGGGAGAAACTCCTGGGTTTTTATTTTACCTGGCTGGAAATTCTCAAAAATAATCGAAGCTTCGTGCTGAAGCGCTTCGAGGAGATCAGCAGAAAGGAACTTAACCCTTATTTTCTGGAGGGGGTACAGCCACATTTTAAGTCTTATGTGAATGATTTAGTTACCGAAGGAAAGGATACCACGGAAGTAGCCGAACGGCCATTTACCAATCAGTACGAAAAAGCCTTTTGGCTTCACTTTCTGTTTATTACCCGGTTTTGGGTCAATGATGATAGCTCCGATTTTGAAAAGACAGATGCGGCCATTGAGAAGTCTGTTAACCTGGCCTTCGATCTGGTAGGCAAAGGGCCTTTGGATTCGATGCTTGATTTTGCAAAGTTTCTTTTCCAAAACAAGTAAAACCCATCAATCCTTCCTGAGTAAGTGCTCATGAAGGAATCCATAGACAAAGGCTTTGTTTTCTACTTTCTCGGAAACATTAGCGGCTCCAGAGTGGCCTGTGCCTTGTTGTGTCCACAATAGCGCCGGATTACTACCTGAAAGGCCTTGCAAAGCAGCTGCAAATTTGAAGGAATGAAGTGGTGGTACCCGGTCGTCGGTATGGGCTGTCACCAACAAGGTGGGTGGATATTCAATACCCTCTTTTAGGTTATGATAGGGAGAGTAGGAGGCCAGGTTGAGAAACTGTAAGGAGTCCGAGGCTGACCCAAACTCCTTTACCCATTTCGGACCAACAGTAAAACGTTCGTAGCGGAGCATGTCCAACACGCCAACTTTTATCACCACCGCTCCGAACAGTTCAGGACGCTGAGTGAGTACGGCCCCTGCCACGAGCCCGCCGTTGGAGCTGCCTATGAAGCCCAACTTTGCAGGTTGGGTATGCTTTTCATCAATCAGGTATTCAGCTGCTGCAATCACATCATCAAAGGTGTTTTGCTTTTGATCGAGCCTGCCATTTTTCCACCAATCGAATCCCAGTTCGCCGCCCCCACGTGCGTGCACAAAGGCAAAAGCTCCTCCTTGTTCGATAAAATAAATAATCCCTGGATCATAGTGAGGGTTGCTGATCACACCAAAACCACCATAGGCAGAGAGAAGAAATGGAGTCTTTCCGTCTTTTTTGAGTTCGTTCTTATAGACGATGAAGATCGGAATCATAGTGCCATCTTTGGATGGGAAGTATTGGGTGGAGAATTTGAAGGATTGAAAATCGAAATTGACTCCTGTACGCTCCACCACACTGTAGTCATAGTTGTTAAGATCAAGCTTGCACACTACAGGCGGTATGGTAAAGGACTGTAGCAGGAAAATGAAATCTCCTGAAGCCTTTTGGTAGCTCATATTGGAGACAGAAACACCCCCGGGTAGGTCTACCTCCTTGAGAATGTTTCCTTCCAAATCCACCACGGTCATAAATGGCTTACTCAATGCCTGATAGGAAACGACTATTTTGTCATCCATGAGCTCATATCCCGTGATCTGGGCGTCTTCATACTCGGGCGTGACCCTTCTAATCTCCAGGGGTTTCTGAGCCGTGAAGGCGATAATTTGTGATTTGTTATGGATGGTGGCTTCCATAAACAAATGCCCATGCTTGAAATCGATAAACTCAAGGGAATAATTGACCTTATAATGCAGAGGCCTGAAAGCCTTTATATCACTGGTCGGATCAAAATAGAGATAACTATACTGGTTCTTGATTGGGTTGTGAATTTCTAGTACGTACATGTCCTGCTGATAGGTGCCAGACAGTTGAAAGTCATCATAGGGTGAATTGGTTTTGAAAACTAAGGAGTCATCTTCCTGCTCTGTGAAAAGTCGGTGGTAGTAGACTTCCGAATCCAAGGTCTGATCTGTGATAGCACCTTGCTGGTACTTTTTATAGAAAAACCCATTGTTTAGCCAGCTGACGTTTGAGAATTTAACCCCAGTCAGAATTTCTGGTGGAGAAACACTTCCCTCCGTAGATTGAATTTTGATCTCTCGCCAGTCACTTCCATTCCTACTGTAGAGGTAGGCCAGGTATCGATCGTCCTTCGATGGCGCGAAATTCTCGATAACGATTCGGTCGTTATTTGAAATGAATTTGGGATCAACCAGTACCCGATAGTCGTTAAAGGATCGCTCGCGATAGTAAATGCTGGGAGCAGAGAGGTCATCATCATAGAAGAGACGATAATTGGATTCATGGTTGCTGCTAAAGTTGATATTGGCGTAAGTATTCCATCGTTTTTTCTGCAACATATATTCATTGAGCATATTGATGGTATTGTTCCGGTTGGCAAGCTTCCTCAGATGCTTTTGAGATACGTCATTCTGCGCCTCCACCCATATCCGTACCTCTGGCCGGTCGATCTCCTCCAGCCATTGGTATTCATCCATTACCTGGTATCCATGATATTCATTGATGGTAGGTCGCTTGATTGTTGGCGGGTATTCCAGGCTTTGACTATTGATAGAAAAAGAGGTCAGGATAATTGATGAGAGTAGAAGTGACGGCAGGTAGGGTAGTCTGAGCATGTTAAGCATTTTCTTTTCAAACAGTTAAGTAAGGTAGATTCCCTCAAACTTTATTTCAAAATAATCCAACCTTTTAGATACACGGTAAGTTCTACCTGCAATTAACAGAGATATGAAAGAGCAAGGAAGAATTCCGGTGGGTAAGGTGTCAAGGGCTGCCAAATTTGTGAAAACAGGCGCCAAGGTTGGAGGAAACTATGTGAAGCACTATGGACGAAAGATCATGGATAAAAATGCCTCCCGTGAGCAGCTGGATCAGGACAATGCAGAGGATATTTATGAATCACTCAGTGAGCTTAAGGGCAGCGCCCTGAAGGTAGCTCAGATGCTGTCCATGGATAAGAATTTATTACCAACAGCCTACCAGGATAAGTTTGCCATGAGTCAGTATAGCGCACCGCCATTGTCTTATCCTTTGGTAGTAAAGACCTTTCAGAAATACTTTGGAATGGCACCGACGGAACGGTTTAATTCCTTCTCCAAAAGCGCTGTAAATGCAGCATCTATTGGTCAGGTGCATAAGGCCACTTTGGGAGATAAAACACTTGCTGTAAAGATCCAGTATCCGGGCATATCAGATAGCGTCCGGTCAGACCTGAAGCTGGTCAAACCATTTGCTCTCCGGCTCTTTGGACTGAACGAGCGAGAGCTGGATCAGTATATGGATGAGGTAGAAGGTAAACTGCTGGAAGAAACCGATTATGAGCTAGAGGTCTCCCGATCCAAGCGGATTTCTGAGGCTTGTCAGGCGATACCAAACTTGTTGTTCCCGCAGTATTATGAAGAGCACTCTGCTGCTCGCATCATCACCATGGACTGGCTGGAGGGGCAGCACATTCGCGAGTTTCTGACCACCAATCCTACACAGGAAATCAGGGATCAGATAGGGCAGGCTATGTGGGAATTCTACCATCATCAGATCCATCATATCAAGGCCGTTCATGCGGACCCGCATCCCGGAAATTTCCTAATGCGGCCCGATGGAACTTTAGGTATCATCGACTTTGGATGTGTAAAAGAAATCCCGGAGGATTTCTATACGGCCTATTTCAAATTGATGAATAAATGCCTTCTTCAGGACGATCTGGAATTGGTACCGGTTCTTTATGATTTGAGCTTCATTTATGCTGACGACTCTGATAAAGAGAAACAACTCTATGTATCCCTATTTAAGGAGATGATGGGACTTCTTGGTCGCCCCTTTCATACTGATTTTTTCGACTTCTCGGATGATGCATATTTTAAGAAAATTTACGAACTCAGTGAACGACTGGGAAGTATGAAGGAGCTTCGAAACTCCAGACATGCCAGAGGTTCGAGACACGGTCTTTATATCAATCGCACATACTTTGGATTGTACCAGCTTCTCAATATGCTGGGAGCCAAAATCCGTACGAGTAAACCTGATTGGTTGAAGTAATTCGGTGGTCATTTCATTTATCCTTAGGGTTTAGCTATCTTTTGAGAATGAAGACAACATACCTGATTTTTGCATTGGCCATGGCCCTCATTTCATGTGATAATCCCAGTGTTTTGGAGCTGGGCGAAAAATGGCAATCTATTGAGCGAGATTTGCAAACTCAGCTCATCACAGCTGGAGATAGTGCGGTCATAGAACTGCCAGAAGGCCACTTTATGTTTACAAAATCACTTTTGGTGGATGGTAATAAATACCTGACTATCAAGGGGCAAGGTATAGATAAAACAATTCTCTCTTTTGAGATGCAGGAAGAGGGTGCTGAAGGCCTTAAAATTGCTAATGGAGTTAGCATTATCATTGAAAATTTCACAATAGAGAATGCCAAGGGTGATAATATCAAGGTCACAGATACCAGGGGAATTACCATCCGAAACGTTAAGTCGCAGTGGACTGGTACCCCAGAGGAATCTAACGGGGCCTATGCATTTTACCCCGTCCTATCCAGCAATGTGCTGGTAGAAAATTGTATTGCTATCGGGGCCTCCGATGCGGGGATTTATGTAGGGCAATCAGACAGTGTGATCATCAGAAACAACGAAGCCTACTACAACGTGGCAGGCATAGAAAGTGAGAATTCCCGATGGGTGGAAATCTATGGAAATCATGCCCATGACAACACTGGTGGGGTCCTTGTTTTTGATCTCCCCGGCCTTACCCAATATGGCCACACCACGAGGGTGTTTAGCAATAACATCTATGAGAATAATTTCAGAAATTTTGCACCGAAAGGCAATGTGGTGGCTACCGTTCCTCCCGGCACTGGTGTCATGCTTTTGGCCACCCGAAACATTGAGATTTTCGATAACCTCATCGCAGACAATCGGACTATAGGTACGGCCATAGCCAGCTATGACCTGGTGGAAGCAATGGCTACAGCTGAGGAGTCACAGTTGAACGAAAACATAGAAAAGTCCAAAAAGGATGTAGGCTACGATCCTTATCCTAATGAAGTTTACATACACAATAATGTCTACAAGAATAGCTTCTGGTTTCCTACGTGGAAGAATGATTTCGGCTTGCTGTTTACTATGAAATTCCCATTTGTTACACCCGATATTGCTTGGGACGGAATCTCCCCGGATGGGTCTGACTTTGCGCTGTGTGTGGAGCAGGAAGATGTGAAGTTCGCCAACCTGGATGCTGCGAATGATTTTGAAAATCTCACCACCGACCTGGGGCGGTTCAGCTGTGTGGGAAACTTCGTTGATCCTATTTTTTAGAGATGAAAATTATCAGCTTACTCTTATTGGTGGTTGTTTTTATGGGTTGTGATTCCACACCCAAAAAGAAGGTGATAGAAGAGGTAAACCTGGTGGGTACAGTGGGGCTGGATCAGCCAGAAAAGCTCTCCGATTGGGGCCTGTTTTCGAGGCCACTCAAGGAGCTGTCCCCGGCTGCAGGTGTGCTTCCGTATGACCTCAATTCTCCACTTTTTTCAGACTATGCTCAAAAGGCAAGGTTCGTTAAAATACAGGATGGTACCATGGCCATTTATGATTCCATGGAGGTCATGAATTTTCCGGTGGGAACCATTCTAATTAAGATTTTTTATTACGCGAACGATTTGAGAAAGACCGATGGAGAGCCAAGGATTATTGAAACGCGATTGCTGATACATGAGTCTCAAGGTTGGAATGCGCTCACCTATGTTTGGAACGATGAACAGTCAGAAGCCTTTTTGGAAATAGCTGGCAAGACTGTGCCGGTATCATGGACTGACGAGTCTGGAATTCTAAAAAGAGTAAACTATTCGGTGCCCAATCTTGTGCAGTGCAAGAGCTGCCATGAGCGCTCTGGTCAGATGGCGCCCATCGGTCCCTCGGCGCGGCAGCTCAATCGGGATTATACCTATGAGGCAGGCCTGGCGAATCAGCTGGATCACTGGGCAGAGGCTGGGATACTCTCCGGTTTACCCGATACACATCACCGACCGAAACTACCCGTATGGGATGACGAGCGCACCGGTGCGCTTGATTTGCGTGCCCGTGCCTGGTTGGAGACCAACTGTGCACATTGTCACCGTGCGGAGGGGCCTGCAAAGAACACCGGTCTTTACCTGACCTACACCGAAACGGACAGCTATAAGCTGGGTATCAACAAACCTCCGGTGGCCGCAGGGAGAGGTTCCGGAGGACTGACCTACGGTATTGTGCCCGGTCAGCCGGATCAATCGATCCTGGTTCATCGCATTGAGTCACTGGATCCCGGGGTAATGATGCCGGAGGTGGGTCGTAAAATGAGACATGAGGAAGGGATTGAACTCATTCGCCAATGGATCACTCAAATGGAGGCTGAGCGACATTTATGAGTTAATTTTTACCTTAGCAAACCTTTTCATCCGCCAGTGATGTTCTGAATTTTCAAAAACTTGAAAAATCTATGAAAGAATTGATAACGGCACCATGGCCCTGGTATGTGGCTGGGCCATTGATCACACTGGTAATGGTATTGATGCTTCTGTTTGGCAAAAGCTTCGGGATATCATCCACACTCAAAACGGTCTGTTCTATAGGCGGGGCTGGTCGCTGGAGTGACTTTTTTCGGTTCGACTGGAAGTCAGCTTCGTGGAACCTGTTTTTTGCGGCTGGGGCCATCATTGGTGGGTACATCGCTTCCTCGTATATGGCTCCGGAGCAGGCTATCGCGCTCAATCCCGCTACGGTGGCCTCTTTGCAGACTTACGGTATCGACAATGCCGGAGCGGAGTTTCTTCCCAGAGAGATTTTCAATCTTCAAAACCTCCTGACGGGGCAGGGCTTGATCTTCATGGTGCTGGGCGGTTTCATGGTAGGCTTTGGCACTCGTTATGCTGATGGCTGCACCTCAGGTCACGCCATCAGTGGCTTGAGCAATCTCCAGTGGCCCTCGCTGGTAGCTGTGGTTGGCTTCTTTATTGGCGGCCTTATTGTTACACACTTGATTTTACCCGGCATACTATGAGCAGGTTCAGATTTTTATTAGCAGGAGTGTTTTTTGGCATTGTATTGACCAAGGCAGAAGTGATCTCGTGGTATCGGATTTATGAAATGTTCCGGTTCGAATCCTTTCATATGTACGGGGTGATTGGCTCGGCGGTGGTGCTGGGGATTATTGCTGTCCAAATAATCAAAAGATTCAATATCAAGGATATTTCCGGTAACCCTATTGTGATACAGGAGAAGGCTAAAAGGTTTTGGCCTCCGCTGATTGGCGGAACCATCTTTGGTTTTGGTTGGGCACTGACCGGTGCGTGTCCCGGTCCTATATACATTCTCATCGGAAATGGATTTATGGCTTTTGGTGTCGTTTTTCTGGCGGCAGTGCTGGGCACCTTTGTGTATGGTCTGGTGATGGATAAGCTTCCGCAGAGGTAGGGCAATTAGTGTCAATCATTTTTGGTTATCTTTCGGAGACTAAACCCAAAAATGATATGAAATACACTGAAGGCATGCTGCGAGAGGGCGCACTGAAAGGAAAGACGATCCTCGTCACTGGTGGAGGTACCGGATTGGGCAAATCCATGGGCACCTATTTTTCGGAGTTGGGAGCCAACCTCATTATCACCAGCCGAAAACTGGATGTGCTGGAGGAAACAGCCAAAGAAATCTCTGATCAAACGGGAAACCCGGTGCTTCCGCTGGCTTGCGATGTACGCGAATATGATCAGGTCGAAAAGGCCATTGCAGACTCGAAGGCTCAGTTTGGCCACATAGACGTGTTGCTCAATAATGCGGCAGGCAACTTTATCAGCCCCACAGAGCGTCTTTCTCACAGGGCATTTGATACGGTGGTGGATATTGTGCTCAAAGGCTCTTACAATTTCACCCTGGCACTCGGCAAAGACTGGATTGCTGACAAACATCCGGGAAACATTCTCAGTATAGTCACGACTTACGCGTGGACAGGTTCGGGCTATGTGGTGCCTTCGGCTTGCGCCAAAGCCGGTGTACTGGCCATGACGAGATCATTGGCTGTGGAGTGGGCACACTATGGCATCAGAGCCAATGCCATCGCGCCAGGGCCATTTCCTACCAAAGGAGCATGGGACCGATTGCTACCAGGCGGGCTGAAGGAGAAATTTGATCCAGCCAACAAAGTACCTGTAGGCAGGGTAGGCGTGCATCAGGAGCTGGCCAACCTGGCTGCTTATCTGGTGTCGGATTATTCGGCCTATGTGAATGGTGAAGTAGTGACCATAGACGGAGGCGAGTGGCTCAAAGGTGCCGGAGAGATGAATCAACTGGACCAGGTGCCTGAAGAACTTTGGGATGCGATGGAGATGTCCAGAAAAGGAGGCTCAAAGATCAAAATGATGTGGGCATACCTGAATGGCATGCGCAAGATGAAGTTTAGGAGATAAGTAAAGACTGGCTGGAGTATCTCCAGCCGGTCACATTTTTCCATGATGGTTATGCCATTGCTTTCAGTCTGTTTACATCTAGCCAGGAGCCGGCATTTTCACAATCAACTCCCTGATGCCTGAGATAGGTATGGGCCTGACCACTGCGATTGCCACTGGCACAGCACAATAGTACGGTTCCTTTGATCTCTTTTATTTCCTGTACCCGCTGTGGGATTTCATTGAGGGGGATGTTGATGGAGCCTACCACATTTCCACCTTGAAATTCGCCAGGGGTTCTCACATCTATCACGGTAGCTCCCTGAGCCATAAGTTCTGAAATATTCATTTTGTTTTTTATTGCAAAGGAAGAGGCTCTGAGTATCATGTTTGGTAACAATGGTTACTTAAGCTCCTGAGTGGTACAGTTAACTTTGGCTTATGAAAAAATTACTTGAAAGCAATCAACTCCTTCGCACGTCCGGTCTGTTATCACTGACTTTGGGGCTAGCTCCTTTTGTGCCGGAGCCTCATGTTTGGGGCAAAGTCCAATGGGTTTTGGGTGGAGCTGCAGGCATGCAGCCTATGGATTATTTTGACTTGCTCCTGCACGGAACACCCTGGTTGCTGTTTTTTACACTTTTGATTTATCGGGGATTTCGCTATTTGCTCCCTGGCTAGTGGTGCCATATCTTAGGTCGTGAACAAAAAATCTGCTTTAGGGGTTCTACTCGTATATCAAAGCAGTATGAAAACACCGACCTATTCCCTTCTGTTTGTTTTCCTAATGTCTTGTGGTGCCATCAATGGCCCGGTGGCTGATGATATGCCAAAACCACATACCGAATTCATCAACTGTTTTTGTGATCAGTACAATTCCACCACAGACTGGGTTTACTGCACCCCTGTGAATGTGGACCTGGCCGGATTACCGATAGAAAGTGCAGTCATGAGTTATTCCGTCCGGATCACCAGAGGAGGCGATGTGCTGGAGGCTGAACTCTATGACGTCAAGGGCCAGCAAGCTATACCGCTGACCAGGGTGGAGTCGGTGATCGGGTATGTGATGCATACCCGAAAGACGGAAAACATTGCGGGTTATCTTCAGGATCATGCAAAAGAGCTTGTCATTCGCTTTCGGGTGAATAGGGAGGGAGCCGTGGGCTACATTTCTAATGGCTCGGGTATTCAGTTGACTTACAAAAATTGAGACAAAAAAAAGGGGAATATGAATGCTTTCATATTCCCCTTTTTCAGTCAAATCAATAAGGATTACTCGCCCGCTACAATCCAGGATTGAAGGACTTTATACTGACTTTCAGTGGGCTCTTCTACAAACTCAAGGAAGTGCTGATCCATTGTCTCGATTTGCAGTGCCTTGGCTTTGAGCTTTTTGCTCTTCACTTTACCATTTTTCTCACGTTTTACCACCACGGTCACCTTGGTGCCCGGAGTAGTGTTGGCTTTGAAATCACTGATGATCTTACGCACTGCTGACAGTTCAAAAGCCTGACCATTGAATTCAGTGATCACGTCGCCCACCTGATAGCCAAGATCTTTGGCGAAAGCATTGGCTTCCGAAAGGTCATCCACCATGATTTCTCTTTCTTCGGTAAGGGTGATCCCAATATCACCAAAAGTGATTTCACTGCCAGGTTTCTCTGCAATGTATTCTATGCCAGCCCAGCTGAGTACTTCTGCTATTGGCAATGGCGTGTCGCCACTTACATAAGTCCTTAGAAACTCACCCACCTCAGGGTAAGTAAGTGCCTCTATTACGCCGAACAACTCGTCATCTTCAAAAGACACCTGCATACCGTACTTTTTGGCCAGCTCTCTCATAAGCCACTGCAGGTCTTTTTCACCATCAGAGTACTTGATGAGGTAGAGGTCGAGGCACATCCCGATCAGTGCACCTTTGTAATACACGTTGGTGTACATTCTTTCAAATTCCGGTTCCAGGATTCGCTCACTCATTTCTGTGAAGGAAACATTAGGGAAACGGTCGGCGGTCCGGAGTTTGTCCTGAATCTCCTCCATGAAGGTCTCTGGCCCGTAGAGGTTGTATTTCACTTGCACATGCATGGAGCTGTATTCTGTCACGCCTTCATATAGCCAAAGGTGCTTGGACATTTCAGGCTCTATGTAGTTGAACTCACCGATTTCCTTAGAATGGATATTCAAGGGTGTGACGATGTGAAAAAACTCATGGGCCGCCACGTCTCTTACCGTTTGACCAATCCTATCAGCGCCCGCTTCAGGAAGTGAATATACAGACGAGTAGCTGTGCTCCAGTGCGCCCATCGCACCGGATAGGGTGCCATCATCGTTGAGGTAGATGAGGTAGGCGTATCTGTCTACCGGCAGTTGCCCACCCAGGTACTTACTTTGTGCTTCCATCAGGTCATAGATCTTGTCCATAACCTCAGCAGCAGAGAGGGCCTTGTTAGGCGAAAACACAGAAACCAGCACATTGGCATTGGCGATTTTTCGGGAGATGGTATCCGGTACACTGTACATGATAGGGCCATCTGCGAGAAAATTAAAGTCGTCTGCAAAGAAGAGGTCTTCAGTTGCGTTGACTGTTTTCTTTCTCAGTGCGGTGGCCCCAAAGGTGTTTTCTCCGTGGGTAATGCTCACCTCATAGGGAGAAAATTTCAACCCATCCAGATAACCGATAAACCCAAAAGTATTCAACACAAAGACTTTCTCTTCGGCATTGATGTTGGTGCCGCCGGGTTCAAATACGATATTGTCTCCGTACCCATCAAACTTATCCCAGGTGTCATCTACCAGATAAGTAATCTTATGTAACTGACCACCGTTGGCTATTTTCCACCGGTTGATAGAAAGGGTGTCTACCTGCAGGGAGTTTCCTTCTTTGTCGAAGGCTTTGAAATCGGAGACGAATCTTCCGAAATCGGAGATGCTATAAGTACCCGGCACCACTTTGGCCATGTGATACTCCAGGTATTCAGCATCTGACGAGGGGGTGTAGATGGTCACTGGGACCTGATCATTGGCAGTGGCCGTAAGGTCTATCTCCACTTTGTACTTTTCAGACTGGGCGTATGACCAGCTCAGCGTCAGTAGCATCAACGCCGCTATCACAGACTTTTTCATAGTTGTTCTTTTGATTTTAGAGTGGCGCAAAGAAATATAATTTTGAGGCATTCTTAGGGATGTTTTATGCCAATGGTTAGGCCTACTGACAAATGGTAGGTGGGTTGATCTATACACAAAGGATTAATCTTTTTAGCTTACGCTCCCTCTTGAATCTTTCTATATTTGCGGTCAATTCTACTTACAAACATGTCAAACAAGGAATTTAAAAGATATACGATCACCTCTGCGCTGCCTTACGCCAATGGTCCGGTGCATATTGGTCATCTGGCCGGGGTATATGTGCCCGCAGATATTTATGCACGTTTTTTGAGATTGAAAGGTCGCGATGTGGCTTTCATTTGTGGCTCCGATGAGCACGGAGTGGCTATAGAGTTGAGGGCGCGCAAAGAAGGAGTGACTCCTCAGCAGGTGGTAGACAAGTACCACGAGCAGATCAAAAAGTCATTTGAGCAATTTGGGATTAGTTTCGATATCTACTCTCGCACCAGCTCAGCAACACATCATAAAACAGCCTCGGATTTCTTTAAGAAACTGAATGACCATGGCAAATTTGTAGAGCAGTCTTCTGAGCAGTTCTATGACCCAAAAGCCAAGCAATTTTTGGCGGATCGATACATCAAGGGAACTTGCCCTACCTGTAGCTTCCCGGAGGCTTACGGTGATCAGTGTGAGAACTGTGGCTCAACGTTGAGCCCGGCGGAGCTGATCAATCCCAAGTCGATGCTGAGCGGCGAATCGCCGGTAATGAAGGAGACCAAACACTGGTATTTTCCACTGGATCAGTACGAGGAATGGCTGAGACACTGGATAGTGGAGGAGCACCCCGAGTGGAAATCCAATGTGGCGGGTCAGTGCAAGAGCTGGCTGGACAATGGCCTGCGACCAAGGCCAATGACCCGGGATCTGGATTGGGGGATTCCCGTGCCGTTGGAAGGGGCAGAAGGTAAGGTGCTATATGTATGGTTTGATGCCCCGATAGGGTACATCTCTGCCACCAAGGACTGGGCAGCCTCAGTGGGGAAAAACTGGGAGGACTATTGGAAAAATGAGGATACCCGGCTCATTCACTTTATTGGTAAAGACAACATCGTATTTCATTGTGTGATCTTCCCCGCATTGCTCAAAGCAGATGGAGACTATATACTGCCAGACAATGTGCCAGCCAATGAATTTCTGAACCTGGAGTCCAACAAGATTTCCACCTCCAGAAATTGGGCGGTGTGGCTGCATGAGTATCTGGAGGAATTTCCTGACAAACAGGATGTGCTGAGGTATGTACTGACCGCCAATGCGCCGGAGACCAAAGACAATGACTTCACCTGGAAGGACTTCCAGACCCGTAACAACAGTGAGCTGGTGGCCATTTTTGGCAACTTCATCAACCGTGCTGTAGTGCTTACGCACAAATATTTTGATGGTAAAATCCCTTCACGAAATGAGCTCACCGAGCGGGATGAAGAAGTGATTGCTGCCATTCGGACTTACCCTGAGAAAATAGAAAAGTCACTGGAGCAGTTCAGGTTTAGAGAAGCCTCCACCCACTTGATGGACCTGGCCCGTGAAGGCAATAAATACCTGGCCGACACAGAACCATGGAAGCTGATCAAGACAGACCAGAGCCGGGTGGAGACCATCATGAACATCGCCCTGCAGCTGGCTGGGAGTCTGGCCATCTTATCTGAGCCTTTTCTCCCCTTCACCTCCGATAAGCTGAGAAAGATGCTTAACCAGACGGAAGTGGCCTGGTCTATGGCTGGCGGTTTGGGACTGATGGCCGACGGTCAGCAGATCAATGAAGGCGTGTTGCTTTTTGATAAAATAGAAGATGAAACAGTAGAAGCACAAGTACAAAAACTAATGGATACAAAGAAAGCAAATGAGGCAGCCAACGAGGTGCCCAAAGTGGCTCCGGCCAAAGATGAGGTGGTATTTGATGACTTCATGAAAATGGACCTGCGGGTAGGGGAGATCAAGACCGCCGAGAAGGTGGAGAAATCCAATAAGCTGCTGAAGTTCACGGTAGATACGGGCTTGGATGTGCGGACGATTGTGAGTGGAGTAGCTAAGCATTTCACTGCAGAAGAAATGATAGGCCGGAAGGTGGTGGTGATGTCAAATCTCGCACCCCGGAAGATCATGGGCATCGAGTCTCAGGGCATGCTCCTTTTTGCCGAAAATGCGGACGGTTCGCTCAAGGCAGTGAGTCCTGACAAAGACGCAGAGAATGGTGCCGGCATAGCCTAAAGGGCAATAGCAGCGTTAGAGAAAGCCCCTACCGGACTGCAAGTGCTGGTAGGGGCTTTCTTGTTTATTGGTGGGGTTACTGACTGGGAATGCTGCGGTATTTCTTTCTAACTTATCAGCATTGGATGGATGGGTGCTGCGCTATTGGAAAAAAATACGTATCTAAGATTCAAAACTGTAACGTTGTTTTACTGAAAACGACGTGTTGTTTATAGGAAAAGTACCGCATTGGCGGAATCACACATGACTTTGTCTGGCCTGTGACGGAGCTTAGGGTATACGGTGGTTGTCTAGCTGGATAAATCAAAACGAGTTTGTTTTTAATGAGGGATATCTTCCACCAGAACTTCAATACCGGCTTGATCAAAATAAGTACAGGTCATGGTGTCGATATTGATGGCCCATTTTTCAATACCAAATTGGGCACACATCCTAATGAACGTGAGGAAATCTGTTTGGCCTTGCTGGTGAGCCGCTAATCCGTCTTTAAAGGATTCATAGTTGGGGCTGTCTGCAATGGGCAATGGGTTGTACTTAGGGGGTACTTTCACCGCATAATGGTTGGGTCCGTGATAGTCGATGTGCCCATCGCCTACATAAGCCACGTAGTGGGTTACACCTAATAGTTTGATTTCCTGAATATACGTAGGGAAGTCGGCTCCTGATTTGACTTTGCTGTGGGCGGCTTTGAGTTGTTCTATTGTAAACATTGCACTTTGGTTTTTGATTGATCGTTTCGATTTGAGCGACAAAGGTGGGAGCGGGGGAATTTTGGTAATTGTAAAAAGTCGTTGTTTTACAGGGAGCGCTTAAACTGTTCGGGCGTATCCCCCGTGAAGAGCCTGAAGTCTTTGATGAAGTGAGCCTGATCGAAGAAATGATGCTCGTAGCAGATTTCGGTGAGCGATTTGGCCTCATTCAGGCTGTCAAGCACCGCATTGAACCGAATGATTGATGCGAATTTTTTGGGTGTTGTTCCTACTACTTTTCGAAAGCGCTTTTCAAATGCACTCTGACTGATATGCAGTTTTTCAAGCAGCTCCTGAATGCGAATGGTTCCCTGGCTTTGGTAGAGGAGTTTTACCGCTTCTACAATTAAGCGATCTGCCTGAATGTCTTTTAATTGCGAGAGCAAAAACGCTTCAACTATCTGAATGCGCTGCAGGTCTGTAGTGGCTAAAAACAGCTTTTCTTCGACTTCTTTGGTGACTCCCTGATCAAAAATGTCCGCCAAAGACAGGCTTAAGTTGTACAATTCGTTCGTCGGATGTGAAGCAAAATGCGTAAACCCTGTTTCAGTGAAATAAACCAGGATGGTTCCAATGTTAGGGGTGTTTTTAAAGGTTTTATAACTCTTTGATATGCCCGTAATACCTGAGGTGCTGAGTCGGTCTTCCTGCTTGCCATTCATTGCTGAAAGTCGCCCTTTGTATTGAAACCCGATCACCAACCCTGAAGAAGGAAAAACCTTGTACTCACTGCCCAATTCATTCTCCGACACCACAAAATACTTGATGTAGGGTTTTAGCCTTTCGGTCGGAGGATGTCTGTCAAACTTCATGGGACTACCAAGCTAGCAGAATAACCATTACGAGTCAAGGGGCATTTATGGGCCGGGTGATGAAACCATGATAAACCGGAGAGGTATAGTTTTCATAGGTAGTCATTCCTGTGTAGGCGGGAATCACATCCCATATGGCCTGTTCAAACTGAGGATGTTTTATGTCAAAGGATAGGCTCTATCATTTTTATGGAACAAGATCACAGGGAACTTACCATAATACGGTTGCTATTTTGAGCATCTTGTGTTGTAGAATTGTACTATTTCCACAATATGATTTTTAGTGTACCACCCTCGATTGATTCTATCAACCAAGTCTGGACATTCTTTAAAATAATTAGTAGCTGTTTTTTTGAAGGTGCTATTCAGCCATATTTTACCCTTAATTGATAACAACATTAACTCTTCTTCATTCTCCCTTTTCACAAAATAGTAAATGCTTGTTGTTGGTTTGGCCCTCGCCCCATATGGGGAGAAATGGACATATGTTGCTCTTAAGGTATCAATATAAAGGCTCACATTTCCACGTATTTCTAGGGCTTTCATTCCTCTAAAATTTTCATATATAACTTCATTATTTTTATAGCTTATAATATCAGTATTTGATATTTTCCTAAAGTCTGATTCTATTGGATTCCTAAATATTATCCCATTTGATTTTTCTTCAATATATCCGTGCAAGGAATCACCGCTAGTGAGAATTATCCAGTCCAAACTGGTTTTTATGTTTTCTCCTGTAACCTCCTCGATTTCCTCCAAACTCATTCTTTTAATTGTGAATGAAACACCTTTGTTTTCTAAATGGCTTACAAGGGATTCTGATGGTTCAAAGAATAAAATCACTGAATCAATAGCTTCGAACTTAAAGTCACTTCCTTCATTGGTGTAGAATTGTGTACTGGAAGTTGCAGCGATGGATACATTTAAGAATACATCGGAGTTCTTAAGCTTTATGTCAGCACATTTTTGACAATCCCCGGAAATTTGGAACAAGAAGTAGACAAATATTCCAACCAGCATTTTTTTCATAACCTGATCTATCTAATAGTGATTAGAAGAAGAATTGTGTAGCGTGTTTTCATATGGAGCGCCGAGGTAGAGAAACTCGTTTGTACATAATGATCAATGATTTTTAATGAAGGAGGATTCACCCATACCTTAATCCTTATTCCTCACATAGACCAGTTTGTACTTCCCGCCGCGTTGGTTTTCGCGCTGCTCTATTTCAAACTTATTGATCGATTTGATCATAGGAGTGAGCTTCTGGAATCCGAAGTTTCTGGAGTCAAAATTGGGCTGCTTTTTCTGAAGCAGACCACCCACATCGCCCAAGAAGGCCCACCCATCATCATCGGCACAGTCGGAGATGGTGGCACTGATCAGGCTGATCACTTTAGGCGTGATTTTGTCATCCTCATCCTTTTTAGCAGGCTTGCCTTTAGGGTCTTGAGTGGTTTTTTCGGCTTTCTTGAGGATCTCAATGTAGATAAACCGATCACAGGCCACTATAAATGGGTTGGGAGTTTTCTTTTCGCCGATCCCTATCACCGTCATGCCGGCCTCTCTCAGCCGGGTAGCCAGTCGGGTAAAGTCACTATCACTGGAGACCAAACAGAAGCCATTGACCTTTCCGGAGTACAGGATGTCCATGGCATCAATGATCATGGCCGAGTCGGTAGCATTCTTGCCAGTGGTGTAGGCATACTGCTGGATGGGCGTGATGGCGTTTTCCAGCAGCATGTTTTTCCATTTGGAAAGGTTGGGCTTGGTCCAGTCGCCATAAATCCGTTTGATAGTGGGGTTGCCATACTTGGCGATCTCCTCCATCATTTCCTTTACATAAGCTGAGGGGATATTGTCCCCGTCTATGAGTACTGCCAGGTTATGATCTTTGTCCATCTTATAAAGCTACGGCTTTATGATTTGCTAAAGGATAGCTGGAAGAGTTTAATGCCCGAAAAAACGACCCAAAAAAGGTTGACCACCACGAAGGGATAGGCGCCGTTCATGTAGGCATTGTAAAGCAGGAGTGCCGAGCCGCCCAGGTTGAGGAGTAAATAAGGGAAGGAGCCAGCGGCGATTTTCTGAAAGATGTTCAGTACAAAACCTACCAGGAGTGAGCCGGCACCCAGCCAGCCAATAGCTTCTATGATTGTCATGATTGTGCGATTTTTAGATCGGCAAATGTAGGGATTTTCAGATCATGAGTTTTTCACAAAAATCTTTCCGCGACTGGGGTAGTACTTCTCAAAAAGGTAATAGTTGATTCCGTCTTTCAACCCAATATCGGGCACCAGCATGGACCTGGCTCTGGCAGCCTTCATGGCGTGCACATAGATTTCCGAAGCAGGGATGATTACATCGGCCCGGTCGGGGTTCAGTTGCAGCCGATTCAGGCGCTCATCCAGAGTGAGGTTACCGAGGTAGTCCTGTACTTTCATGATGCTTTCCAGCGAGATTTTCCTTTTTTTGGAAACAGGCGAGAGCTCATATATTTTGTTGATGTTTCCTCCTGTACCTATGGCTGTGACTTTCTCCTTATGGTCTTTGAGTTCATCTTTTACCCAGCGCTCTATCTCCTTCCAGGCCCTGGGTGAGTCGTGATGCTCCAGCCGCCTCACTGATCCAATTTTGAAGGATTTGGAAGCCACTTTCTTCTGTTTATAATAGAAATTGAGCTCGGTGCTACCGCCACCCACATCCACATGCAGGTAGGTTTTGTCATCCAGATCCAGACTAATCACTTCATTGATCATTTCGGCTTCTTTCACACCACTGATGATGTTGATTTTTAAGCCCACCTCATTCAGCACCCTTTCGGTAAGTGCTTTTCCGTTGGCAGACTCGCGTATGGCAGAGGTGGCACAGCCAAAATAGTGATCCACTCCATAGAGGTCTATCAGGTTTTTGTAGGCGGTCATCAGTTTCACGAACTTCTCCTGATTCACCGGACTGATCATTTTGTTGGTAAACACGTCATGACCAAGTCTGAGTGGAAACCTCACATACTGGAGTTTTTTGAAGGTAATGAGCTGTTCGTATTCGATTACTTTGGTGACCTGTAAGCGGATGGCATTGGAGCCTATGTCTATTGCAGCAAATTTCATTGGGGAGTAAAAATACTCCTTTGGGTGGATGAGAACCTAATTGCAAATGTTTTTATTGTGTTAATCTCCCCCTATATTTGCCACCACATTTATCGAGAAAGGCAGAGGGATTGGGCCCTATGAAGCCTTGGCAACCTTTTCTGGTCATCTGATCAGGATTTCGGTGCCAACTCCCATCCAGGCATTGTCTGGAAGAGATAAAGTAATCCACTCCGGTACCTTTCTCCTGAATAAATGGTTTTAATCTTTGGATATGAACAAGCTAGAAGAAATAGCTCAGGAGAGAATATTGATTTTGGATGGTGCCATGGGCACCATGATCCAGCGGTATAAGCTGGAAGAGGAGGATTTTAGAAATGAGTCGCTCCAGAATCATCCCTCATCCCTGAAGGGCAACAATGACCTGCTTTCCATCACCCGACCGGATGTGATCAAGGAAATACACGCAGCCTACTTTGCAGCAGGTGCAGACATTGCCGAGACCAACACATTCAGCAGCACTACCATTGCCCAGGCAGATTATCAGCTGGAGCACCTGGCTTACCAACTCAACTATGAGAGTGCGAAGATTGCGCGGGAGGTAGCGGATGAATTCACCGCTAAGGAGCCTCACAAGCCCAGATTTGTGGCAGGGTCTATCGGGCCAACGAACAGAACCGCCTCACTCTCACCGGATGTCAACGACCCGGGTTTCCGTGCAGTGACCTTTGAAGGGTTGAAAGAAGCCTACATAGAGCAGGTCAAAGGACTTCTGGACGGTGGTGCGGATGCGCTGTTGGTAGAAACTGTTTTTGACACGCTGAATGCCAAAGCCGCACTCATGGCCATAGATGAGGTAGTCAGAGAAAGGGGTGTGCGGGTGCCGATCATGGTGTCGGGTACGATCACTGATGCTTCGGGGAGGACCCTTTCTGGTCAGACCACAGAGGCCTTTTTGATTTCGGTTTCTCATATGCCTTTGCTCAGTATTGGTTTGAACTGTGCGCTGGGTGCCAAGCAACTGCGCCCTTATCTGCAGACCCTTGCTGAGAAATCTGATTTTCTGGTAAGCGCTCACCCGAATGCCGGACTGCCCAATGAGTTTGGGGAATATGATGAGAGCGCCGAGGAAATGGCTGCCCAGGTAGAAGAGTACTTGCAAGAGGGGTTAGTGAATATTTTGGGTGGGTGCTGTGGTACCACTCCCGATCACATCAGGGCCATCGCCGAAGTGGCTGGAAGGTATGAGCCGAGGAAGCAAATGACTTCAGATCTCAGTTTTCAGTAATCAGTCGGCGGTTTCATGTCATTCATATTTGAAAACCTGAAAATCTGGCAGAAAGCACTGGAGTTGTCGCAGAACGTGAATGCATTGACCAAGTGTTTTCCGGTTGAGGAGCGATTTGCCTTAACAAGTCAAATGAAGAGAGCGGCGGATTCTGTTTCCCTGAATATTGCAGAGGGGAGTACAGGTCAAACGAAGAAGGAGTTTAAGAGATTTCTGGCGATCTCGCTGAGGTCTTGCGTTGAGGTGGTGGGATGTATCTACTTGGCCAGAGCCAGGCAATTAATCACTACCGATCAGTTTGATGCCTTATATCAAGAATTATTAATACTTACAAAAATGATTCAGTCTTTCCGGAAATCATTGAATGAAACAAACTGATAACTGGATACTGAATACAGATAACGGATGAATATTAAACCACTAAAACTCTCAGGCCTTGAGCCTTTGATCATCACTGCTGAGACGAACTTTGTGAACGTGGGCGAGCGAACCAATATTACAGGTTCGGCTCGTTTCAAGCGATTGATCCTGGAGGATAAATATGACGAAGCGCTGGATGTAGCACTCGATCAGGTACGCAGTGGTGCGCAGATCCTGGATGTCAATATGGACGAGGGCATGTTGGATGGTAAAGCGGCCATGGTAAAATTCCTCAACCTCATTGCTTCTGAGCCAGAGATCTCCAGAATTCCGATAATGATAGACTCCTCCAAATGGGAGATCATAGAGGCAGGATTGCAGTGCATTCAGGGCAAGGGCGTGGTGAACTCCATTAGTTTGAAAGAAGGGGAAGAGCCGTTTTTGCGACAAGCCAACAAAATACGACAATATGGTGCTGCAGTAGTGGTCATGGCCTTCGATGAAGCAGGTCAGGCCGATACCTACGAGCGCCGAATCAGCATCTGCAAGCGCTGCTATGACCTGCTGGTAGATACCGTGGGCTTTGCCCGAGAGGACATCATTTTTGATCCGAATATTTTCCCGGTAGCTACGGGTATTGAAGAACATAACAACTACGCGGTGGATTTTTTCAACGCCACCAAATGGATCAAGGAAAACCTGCCCGGAGCCAAGGTAAGTGGCGGAGTGAGCAATGTCTCATTCTCCTTCAGAGGTAATAATGTGGTGCGGGAAGCCATGCATTCGGCATTTCTTTATCATGGTATCAAACATGGTATGGACATGGGCATTGTCAATGCCGGCTTGATAGAGGTCTATGATGAAATCCCGAAAGACCTGCTGGAGCATGTAGAAGATGTACTGCTCAATCGCCGGCCGGATGCTACGGAGCGGTTGCTGACACTTGCCGAAAACGTAAAGGGTCAGGGTAAAGTGAAAGTGGAAGACAATGCCTGGCGTGAACAATCGGTGCAGGAGCGGCTGAAGCATGCACTGGTCAAAGGGATTGTGGACTATATAGAAGAAGATACTGAGGAGGCCCGACAGCAATATGATAAGCCTTTGCACGTGATAGAAGGTCCGCTGATGGATGGTATGAATGTGGTGGGAGATCTCTTCGGTTCGGGTAAGATGTTTTTGCCTCAGGTGGTGAAAAGCGCCCGGGTAATGAAGAAGTCCGTGGCTTATCTGATTCCCTATCTGGAAAAAGAGAAGGAGCGCTCCGGTGATACCAAGACCAGCAAGGGAAAGATCCTGCTGGCTACCGTGAAAGGCGATGTGCACGACATTGGGAAAAACATCGTGGGCGTTGTTCTGGGATGCAACAATTATGATATCGTGGATTTGGGGGTGATGGTGCCTGCAGAGCGCATTCTGGACGAAGCAGAGAAGCAGAATGCAGACATTATTGGCCTTAGTGGATTGATTACCCCTTCGCTGGACGAGATGGTACATGTCTCCGCTGAGATGGAGCGCAGAGGGATCAAGAAACCATTGCTCATAGGTGGGGCTACCACCAGCAGGATTCATACTGCCGTGAAAATTGCACCCAAATATTCTGGCCCGGTGATTCATGTGTTGGATGCCTCCAAAAGTGTGGGGGTAGCCTCGGACCTGCTGGGAGAGAAAAGAGATGCACTGGTGCAGAAAACGGTAGAAGAGTATCAGGAGCTGAGGGTCAGTCACGAGAGTCGTCAGTCCGAAAAAGCACGAATTACCTATGAAGCGGCCAGGGCCAATAAGGTGAAAATAGATTGGAAATCCTATCAGGTTCCGGTTCCAAATCATACCGGGCTTCAGGTTTTTGAAAATGTCAGCCTGTCCGATATCAGGAAATACATTGATTGGACACCTTTCTTTTCCACCTGGATGCTGAAAGGAAAATACCCGCAGATTTTCGAAAACCAGACCATTGGCAAGGAGGCCAGGAAGCTTTATAATGAAGCCAACGCGATGATTGATCAGGTGATTGCTAATGGGGAGCTTCGTGCAAGTGCCGTGGTAGGTTTATTTCCTGCCAATGCAGTGGGGGATGATGTGGAGATTTATGATGAGTCAGGCGAGTTGCAGGAGACCTTCCACTTTTTGCGACAGCAGGGACAGAAGGGCTCCAACCTGCCGAATATCAGCTTGTCAGATTTCATAGCTCCAAAGGAAACCGGCCAGCAGGATTACCTTGGTGGTTTTGCCGTGTCCGTGTTTGGCGCCAAAGAAATTGCGGAAAAGTATGAGGCAGATCATGACGATTATTCGTCCATCATGATCAAGGCTGTGGCGGATAGATTTGCGGAAGCCCTGGCTGAAATGATGCATGAAAAAGTGCGGAAAGAACTCTGGGGATATGCCAAGGATGAGCAGTTGCAGAATGATGATCTGATCAAGGAGACTTACCAGGGGATCCGACCTGCGCCGGGTTATCCTGCCTGCCCGGATCATACCGAAAAGCCACCGCTTTTTGGCTTACTAAAAGCAGAAGAGAGCATAGGCGTGGAGCTCACGGAGAGTATGGCTATGTTCCCGGCAGCTTCCGTCAGTGGATTTTACTTTTCCCATCCAGAGTCAAAATATTTTGGACTTGGCAAAATATATAAGGATCAGATGGAAGACTATGCCCGACGCAAACAGATGGAGCTGTCTGTAGTGGAGCGCTGGCTTGCACCCAATTTGGGCTATAATTATTAATTACTCTGAGTAGAATAAATTATCGTTAGCCAGGTTTTAATTGGCTTTTTTATATAGAAAAATGAAAGTAACCGAACATATCAAAGCTTCCACGGAAAGCACTTTGTTTTCACTCGAAATCATCCCCCCAAAGAAGGGAGATAGTATTGATTCACTTTTTGCACACATAGATCCATTGATGGAATTCAAACCTCCATTTATAGATGTGACCTATCACCGGGAGGAGTTTGTTTATAAAAACCGGGAAAATGGGCTGTTGGAAAAGAAGACCATCAGAAAGCGACCTGGAACGGTAGGGATATGCGCAGCGATCAAAAACAGGTACAATGTGGATCCGGTGCCACACATCATTTGTGGGGGATTTACCAAGGAGGAAACAGAAAACGCCCTCATTGATCTTAATTTCCTTGGGATAGACAATGTACTGGTGTTGAGGGGAGACTCTATTGCAGAGGAAAAAACCTTCAGGCCAGAGCCCGATGGCAACGCTTACGCCATTGACCTGGTGGATCAGGTGATGGGAATGAATGAAGCCAGGTACCTCGACGAAGAACTCCAAAATGCTGTGCCCACTAGTTTTTGTATCGGAGTGGCTGGCTATCCGGAAAAGCACTTTGAAGCTCCTAATCTGAGGTCAGACCTGAAATACCTGAAGCAAAAGGTGGACAGAGGGGCTGAGTACATTGTGACTCAGATGTTTTTTGAAAACAGTAAATATTTTGAGTTTGTGGACAAATGTCGGGCAGCCGGGATCAATGTGCCGATCATACCTGGTCTCAAGCCCATTACCACCAAGAGTCACATGACTGCTTTGCCAAGCATTTTCCACATAGACATACCTGATGATCTTTACAATGAGATAGAGAAATGTAAGGACAACAAAGCGGTGAAGGAAGTGGGAATAGAATGGGGCATTCAGCAGTCAAAAGAACTGATGGAAAAAGGTGTGCCGGTGCTTCATTATTATTCTATGGGCAAGTCAGACTCAGTCTATCGAATTGCCAAGGCATTATTCTAAGGTATATTTGCTCATAAAAACTACCCCATGAAAATCATCGAATGCCCCAGAGATGCCATGCAAGGTCTAACAGACTTTGTGCCTACAGCACTTAAAATCAAGTACATCAATCAACTATTGCGGGTAGGGTTTGATACCATCGATTTTGGGAGTTTTGTATCACCCAAGGCCATCCCTCAGATGAAGGATACGGCAGAGGTGCTTCAGGGCCTGCATCTGAGTGAGTCTTCCTCTAAACTACTGGCTATCGTGGCCAATGTGAGGGGAGCTGAGCAGGTGGCTGATTATGAGGAAATTCAGTATTTGGGGTATCCGCTTTCACTTTCGGAGACTTTTCAACAGCGAAATACCAACAGGTCCATAGATGATGCTTTCGATAACCTGGCGGAGATACAGGAGATCTGCCAAATGGATGGAAAGACGTTGGTGGTGTACTTGTCTATGGGGTTTGGTAACCCGTATGGAGATCCGTACGAGATGGATTTTGTCGGGCAGTTTGTGGATCAGTTGGATGAGATGGAAGTAGGGATCATCTCCCTGGCAGATACAGTAGGGGTTTCCACACCTGAGGGGATATCCACTTTGTACCAAACGCTGATTCCCAAATTTCCTCACATTGAGTTTGGAGCTCATCTGCACTCCAACCCGGCGACAGCCAGGGAGAAAATAGTGGCGGCCTATGAATCGGGGTGTAGGCGTATAGATGGAGCGCTACGTGGGTTCGGTGGTTGCCCCATGGCTAAGGACGACCTGGTAGGAAACATGGCCACAGAAAACATACTGAAGGTGCTCAGTGAATTGAGTGCGGAGATAGCCATCAACGATGAGGCGATGGCCGAGTCTCTTTTGATCTCTAATGAGGTATTTCACTAGTTAATAGACAATTTTAAGATCTGATTTTTTAGCAGCATGGGAATAGACGCAATTATTGTATTGATAGTGATCGTGGTGGCGATCGTGCTTTTCGCTACGGAGTGGCTCTCCATAGACCTTGTGGCTATTCTGATTATGATGGCCCTCACCATGTCAGGAGTGATCAGTGCGGAGGAGGGCCTTGCCGGTTTTAGTAACCCGGCCACCATCACGGTAGCCTTTATGTTTGTGCTGAGCTATGCCTTGCTCAAAACCGGTTCCCTTCAGCGAATTGGACCTTATCTGGGGCCCATTTTTAAGCGAAATTTCAACCTGGGGATCCTCATCATGATGGTGTTCATAGGGATCGTATCAGCTTTCGTTAACAATACCCCCATTGTTGCCATGTTCATTCCTGTGATGGTGAGTATTGGTAAAATATCTGGGATCAGCCCTTCTAAGTTATTGATTCCTCTTTCGTATGCCTCCATTTTCGGTGGCATGTGTACGCTCATTGGTACTTCCACCAACGTACTCGTGAGTGGCATTGCTGAAAAGAGTGGCTTGGAGCCATTTTCAATGTTTCTGAGCGCACCCATTGGTATTACCTTTTTGTTAGTTGGGTCTATTTACATCTACTTTTTCGGTAAGCGCCTGCTTCCCGACAGGATTTCAGAGTCTGATCCTTCTGAGCGATTTGCGGTAAGGGACTATTTGACGGAGATAGAGATTCTGAAGGATTCAGAGTTTGTCGGGCAGCGCATCATGGACTCAATCCTGGCAAAGGATCTGGAAATAGATGTGATTGAAGTACGAAGGAACGGGAATCTTTTCACTCTGCCAGCTGGTGATTTTGAAATCAAATCAGGGGATATCCTCAAGATCCGCTGTGATGTGGAGAAGATAAAAGCGCTGAAGGATCGGTTGAAGGTGAGTTTTAATACCTCGGCCCTACGAATCAATGAGAACGAGCTGCAAAAGGGGGATACTTCCATATTGGAACTGATCATTACTTCTGGTTCCGAATTTGTGGGGAAAAACTTAAGGGAAATGGATTTCAGGAGGAGGTACCGGGCGGTTCCTTTAGCCATTCTCCATAGTGAGAAAGTGGTTCACGAAAATTTGCATAGTGTGATTCTGAATGCTGGAGACATCATTCTTACAGAGATCAAAATGCACCGGGTTCAAAGCCTAAAACGAGAGGAAATGAGTCAAAATAGCCCTTTTATTGTGCTTTCTGAGGAGGGTATTATTGATTTTAATCGCAAGAAGTTTATTACCGTACTTTCGGTGATTGCAGGAGTAGTGGCCCTGGCGTCTTTCAATGTACTTCCAATTGCCATCTCGACCATTCTTGGTGCCATGGTACTGGTTCTGAGCAAGACCATCAATATGCGGGAGCTTTATGCCTCTATTGAGTGGAAGATCATTTTCCTTTTGGCCGGCGCACTTAGTCTGGGTGTGGCAATGCACAACAGTGGTTTGGCAGATATGATCGCCAGTGTCTTTGTGGATCAGTTGGGCGGTTGGGGGCCAATAGCCATCGTTTCCTGCATGTACTTTATCACGTCTATGCTCACGGAGATTATGAGTAACAATGCCGCTGCAGCGTTGATTGCACCAATAGCCATCACTACTGCTGATAAGCTGGAGTTGAGTCCATATCCATTCCTGATCGCGGTGATGATTGCCGCGTCTGCCAGTTTTATGACCCCCATTGGGTACCACACCAATACGATGGTTTACACAGCCGGTCAGTACAAATTCAGGGATTTTTTCCGGATAGGGCTATGGCTTAACATCCTGTTTTGGATTCTGGCCACTTTCCTCATTCCATTGTTTTACGGATTTTAAGAGAGCTTATACTTTTTACCTGGAAGCGACTTAATCAGGCCCTGAAACTCCAGGTTGAGCAGGTTTCCTGCCAGCTGGTTGATGGGAGTTTGGGTGCGCCAGGCTATTTCGTCCACGGCCAGACCGGCAGGATGGTCACTCAATGTGCTAAGTAATTTTTGATCACCTTCCGGCAGTTTGGAGAAATCATGTTTGACTGGCCTTTCCGCATTGGGCTTCTCAGTGTCCCAGTTGAGGTGATATTTCAAATCATCTACTCCGGTGTAGATGAGGGCTTTCTGATTTCGGATGAGATAGTTACAGCCCTCGGAAAACCTGTTTTCCAGGTCACCGGGCACGGCAAAAACGGTGCGGTTGTAGGAGTCGGCGATGTTTGCCGTAATCAAAGCGCCACCTTTTCTGGCCGCTTCGATCACCACCACTGCATCACTCATGCCAGCGATGATTCTGTTTCGGGCAGGAAAAAAATGGGCTTCAGCCTGTATCCCAGGAGGGTTTTCTGAGATAAGCCCGCCGTTTTCGAGCATTTCTTCTGCCGGCTTTTTGTGAGAGGCTGGATAGATTCGGTCAAGACCCCCGGCCAGCACCCCGATTGTTGGGATATTGGCCTTGAGCGCGGCCCGGTGCGCAGTGATGTCAATGCCGTAAGCAAGACCACTCACAACTACTAATCCAAGGTCTCTGGCGTCTTCTATAATACGTTCAGTGATCGTGCGGCCATAATCGGTGGCATTGCGGGTGCCCACGATCGCCAGTACCTTACTCCAGGAGTTGATGGTGCCTTTTGAATAAATGATGTTTGGTGAATCTATCGTTTGCTTGAGCTTCTCCGGGTAGGAGGAATCCGTAAAATGATGAATGTCGATTCCCTTTTTTGAGGCTTCTTTGATCACCCGCTCGGCTTCATGGAGCGGTTGCGCACTGCTTAGTAGATCGATTGTTTTGGGGCCAATTCCTGGGATTTTTTTTAGGTGACTGATTTTGGCGGTGAACACCGCTGAGGCAGATCCACAGTAAGCGATCAGGTTTTTGGCATTGACATCACCAATGCCGGGAATGAATTCCAGTGCTACCTGATACAGCTTCTCGTTCATACATTAGTCCAGCTGCTGCTTAAGAGTAACTAAAAATGACCGTACTTTCTTGAGTGATTCGATGAGCTCCACCTTGTTAGTAGCGGCCTCCACATCGTTTTTGATGAAATCACGTGCTCCTTGTAGTGTAAAACCCTTCTCCTTTACCAGGTAATAAATGAGCTTCACATTTTTGATGTCCTCTTTGGTGAATTGGCGATTGCCTTTTCGGTTTTTCTTTGGTTTGATAATATCAAATTCACCTTCCCAAAAGCGGATGAGTGAAGTAGCCACCCCGAGTTCATCGGCTACTTCTCCTATCGTGAAGTACTTTTTTTCTATTTCTTTTTCCTTATATGGCACGGTGAAAATTTTCAGTTTTGAATATAGATAATTCTACCTTCATCATCAATCAATATTTCATTTTCGGGGAAATCTTCCCGAGATAATTTTTGAATGTTCTTCATGACCTGCTTTCGCTCGTCTTTCAAGGGGCCCCGGCTATAGGATTGGTAGAAGGAATGGATTCTCCCACCAATGAACTCGCCGTTGGATTTGGTTTGTACCTCCAGTAAGGGGGATTCCCCATTGGCACCTTTCAGGTTAAAACGTCCATAAGTCAAAAAATTACCCAGTGAGTAGGCAATTAATCTGTCTTTATAAACTTCAATAGCTCTGACCACATGTGGTCCATGCCCCAATACCAAATCGGCACCTGCATCAATCATCGCGTGACTAAACTCATAAATGTTGCCACGGTCTTCCCCAAAATAGAATTCTCGGGCTCTGGTCACGTGCATATTCTTGGCACCCTCCGCACCACCATGAATAGAGATAATCACCAGATCACTCAGGGAGTCCAGCATGGTCACGATGGATCTTGCGTATTCCACGTTATAGAAGGTGAGGGTTCCCTTATTTGGAGCAAAGGCCACAAACCCCACTTTCAGGTCTCCTATTTTGGCTACGGTATATGGGTACTCTGTAGAGCCAGCGGAGGTCAGCCCGAGGGAATCCAGGGTTTTTCGCGTAGCTTTTCTACCTACAGGCCCAAAGTCATTCGCGTGGTTATTGGCAACGCTTAGCAGATCAAATCCGCAATCAACGAGATTGGTGGCCAGTCGGGTGGGCATTTTGAATAGATAGCAGGCATCGGGGTTGTTGCATTCTTTGGGGTCACCTTCGCCATCCAATAAGGTGCCTTCGAGGTTGCCAAAGGTGATGTCGGCAGATGCGAGGAGGTCCCGGGTGTCATCCCAAAGGTATTCACCGTTGTTTAAAGGCAGGTAGCTCTTGTTGGGGAATTGGGTACCCATCATGATGTCTCCCACCGCCATGATGGTGACTGTATCCGGTAAGAGGCGTTCGATGGAGATGTCTACTTCCTGAAAGAGCGTGTCAAGGGTGTCTCCCGCCTGTGTGATCAGAAAAGTCTCTTTTTCCAGAGGAATGGAATCCAACGCTAATCTCACGGTATGCTGGTCGGGTGGAGGTGGGGCAGTGGTTTGCTGACTGACTTTACAGTTGGTAAGCAAAAACAGTAAAATTGAGAACGTAAGAAGTGATCCGCTGAGCTGCCTCATTCGATTGGGATTAGCCTACAAAAGTAAGAGGATAATCTTGTCTATGGAAAGTAGTTTTCCACAAGTTTTAGACATAAAAAAAGCGATGATGGATCATCGCTTTCAAGTTCGAATGTTTTTATGCTTAGTAAGAACCCATGGCCTGGTTTTCTATAGAGGCCAATCGGAGTACTTCTTCATATTCTTCAGAGTCCAGATCTTTGTAGAAGTAATGTACCGGATTCACGGGCTTACCGTCAATTTTTACTTCATAATGAAGGTGTGGAGCGGTAGACTTACCAGTATTTCCAGAGTAAGCGATTAACTCACCACGCTTCACTTTCTGGCCTGTTTTCACCACAAACTCATTGAGGTGAGCATATTTGGTGGTGTATCCAAATCCATGGTCGATTTCAATTTGCTTACCGTAACCGCTAAAGCTGGTTTTGGTAAACTTGACCACTCCATCTCCAGTAGCATAGACAGGGTTTCCTTTAGGCAAAGAGAAGTCTACTCCGTGGTGTGGTCGTCGTGTTTTCAGGATTGGATCCATTCGGTATCCAAATCCACTTGATAGTCGCTTAAGGTCTTCATTGGATACAGGCTGAATGGCGGGCATAGAAGCCAGCATCAACTCTTTGTCCAAAGCCAGATTCATCACCTCATCGTAGGATTTGGTCTGGATGTACATTTGTTTTTTGAGCTGATCAATGCGCTGGTAGTTTTCAAGTACCAGCTCTTCACGCTCAAGACCCTGCTCCAGAATGTTTCTGTAGCGGTTAGCTCCACCAAATCCAGCTTTTCTGATTTCATCGGCAATAGGCTCTGCACCCATGATGACCCGGTAGATGTTGTCATCTCTTTCCTGCAGGGAGGCCAACATCTGATTGGCATCTGTTACTTCCTTGCTTAGGAGCTCGTAGTACATTCTGAGCTCCTCGTTTTCTTTTCTCAAAAGCGCCTCTTCAGGGGACTCAAAATATTTGGTATAGATAAACACTATACCCCCCGCCAAAAGCATCGCTAGCATTAAAAAACCAAGCGAATTCCATAGGATATCCCATGATGAAACTCTTATCCGCTCGTATCTACATGACTCTGTGTCATAATAATACTTAATCCTGGCCATAGATCAATGTTAGGTTATTTTCAATTAGTTTTGCTCGGCTGGTAGAGCAAATCTAATCGGCAAATTACGGTTTTTATACCAATAAAACCAAACGCAAAACTGTAAGCATTTAATATTCAAGTAGTTACATGGATTCAAAAGATATCCGCGCTCAATTTCTCGAGTTTTTTAAGTCAAAGTCCCACAAAATAGTTCCTTCCGCTCCCATAGTCGTACAAAACGACCCTACGCTGATGTTTACCAACGCCGGTATGAATCAGTTTAAGGACTATTTCCTGGGCAATAAGACCCCTGATTCCAACCGTGTGGCAGATACTCAGAAGTGTTTGCGTGTGTCGGGCAAGCACAATGATCTGGAAGAAGTAGGGTTGGATACCTATCATCATACCATGTTTGAGATGCTGGGCAACTGGTCCTTTGGGGACTACTTCAAGAAAGAAGCCATCGAATGGGCGTGGGAGTTTCTTACTGATGTATGTGGCCTGCCGGAGGATCGCATGTATGCCACTGTTTTTGAAGGAGATGAGAAAGAACAACTGGAAGCAGATGAGGAGGCACGGGGATACTGGAAAGCACTGATACCCGAATCCCGTATTCTCAATGGTAATAAGAAAGATAATTTCTGGGAAATGGGGGATACGGGTCCATGTGGCCCCTGCTCCGAGATCCACATTGACCTGCGCTCAGAGGATGAAGTAAAAAAAGTACCGGGTAGAGACCTTGTCAATAATGACCATCCACTGGTGGTGGAAATCTGGAACCTGGTTTTCATGCAATTCAATAGACTGGCTGATGGTTCGCTTAAAAATCTACCACAGCAGCATGTAGATACCGGAATGGGCTTCGAACGACTGGCTATGGCTGTTCAGGGAAAGCAATCCAACTATGACACGGATGTTTTTCAGCCAATTATCCAGTCTATTGCGAAACGTGCCGGTGTGACCTATGGTGAAGACCAGAAAGTGGATATTGCCATAAGGGTGATTTCTGACCACATCAGAGCTATTTCATTTACCATCGCCGATGGACAGCTGCCGGGCAATGCAAAGGCAGGATATGTGATTCGCAGAATCCTTAGAAGAGCTGTGCGTTACGGATACACTTTCTTAAATTTTAAAGAACCTTTCCTCACGGACCTGGTAGGGCAGTTGGCGGATCAGTTTAAAGATACCTTTCCCGAGTTGGACGCGCAGCGTGTGTTTGTGGCCAAAGTGATTCGTGAGGAAGAAGTATCTTTTCTCAGAACACTGGAAAAAGGGCTGAAACGATTTGAAATCATCAAAGCTGAGACCAAGGGCAAAGTGATCGATGGGAAAACGGCTTTTGAACTATATGATACCTACGGATTTCCGTTGGATCTTACCTCATTGATTGCCAGAGAAAATGGTTTCTCAGTAGATGAAAAAGCTTTTCAGGCTGAAATGCTGATTCAAAAGGAAAGATCTAAAAGTGCAGCAGAGCAGTCTACCGGGGATTGGATAAGTGTGATTTCTGAAGCCGAGGCTTCTGTTTTTCTTGGTTATGAACACCTGGAATCTGAATCCAGGATCACCAGGTATCGGGAAGTAAAGCAAAAGAAAGGTTCTTTCTACCAGATTGTGCTGGATCAGACCCCTTTTTACGCTGAGAGCGGTGGTCAGGTAGGGGATTCGGGAGTTTTAGAGAGTGATGCAGAGCGCATTGCGGTATTTGATACCAAAAGGGAGAATGACCTGATTGTTCATTACACCAAGGCTCTGCCCAAAGACCTCACAGCCACCTTTATGGCAAAAGTGAATGTGCAGAAGCGCCTGCTTACCGAAAACAATCACTCCGCCACGCATTTACTTCATGCAGCACTGAGAAGCGTTCTTGGCGAACACGTGCAACAAAAGGGATCCCTGGTGAACGAAGAGGTTTTGAGATTTGATTTCTCCCATTTCGCCAAGGTGACAGAAGAAGAAATTGCGAAAGTAGAGGCGATTGTAAACAGAAGGATACGTGAAAATATAGCGCTGGACGAAAGGCGCAATGTTCCGATAGAAGAAGCCAAATCATTGGGTGCTATGGCACTCTTTGGGGAGAAATATGGTGAGTTTGTGCGGGTAATCACTTTTGATCGGGATTATTCTGTAGAGCTATGCGGAGGTACCCATGTGCCAGCTACTGGCCATATCGGTTTGTTTAAGATCGTAAGTGAGAGCTCTGTAGCAGCCGGTGTACGGCGTATAGAAGCCATTACGGCTGATAAGGCTGAAGCTTTCGTGGATCAGGAATTGGAGATACTTAAAGAAATAAAGGAACTTCTTAAAAACCCGGCCGATCCCAAGAAAGCGATTGTATCTCTTATTGAGGAGAAAAATCAGCTTCAGAAGCAGATTGATGAGCTCAATCAGCAGCAGGGCAGCGCTCTGAAAAAGGATTTAATCAATAAAGTAGAAGATATTGATGGCATCAAAGTAATCACCCAGGAAGTAAAATTGCCTGATGCCAATGTACTCAAACAACTTTCATTTGAACTCAAAAATGAAGTTCCTAATCTGGTAGCGGTTTTAGCTGCCAACCTGAACGAAAAGCCAATGCTAAGTGTCATATTGGATGACGCGTTGGTCCAAAAGCTTGGACTCAATGCTTCTGAAATGGTGCGAGCCATGGCGAAGGAAATTCAGGGTGGTGGTGGAGGTCAGCCATTTTATGCCACTGCTGGTGGTAAGAATTTGGCCGGACTCTCTCAAGCGCTTGAGATTGGGAAGAAAATTATTCATGAGAAACTGAAAAGTTGAGATCAAATGATTTCCGAAGAGGTCAAAGCCAAATACAAGCTTGTAGTAGGGCTGGAGGTGCATGCACAGCTGAATACTGAGACGAAGATTTTTTCGTCAGATGGCAATTCCTTTGGGGATGCACCCAATACCAACGTGAGCACCATCTCACTGGGACATCCTGGTGTGATGCCCAAGCTGAACATCAAAGCTGTGGAATATGCTATCAAGATGGGGCTGGCCTGTAAGAGTAAGATTAGCGAGTACCAGTTTTTCGATCGAAAGAATTATTTCTACCCGGACCTTCCAAAGGGCTATCAAATCACTCAGGATAAGACTCCTATCTGCATAGGTGGGTCGGTGCCGGTGGTCTATGATGGCAATCAACACTCAGAGGTAGTACTGAACAGAATACACCTGGAGGAAGATGCCGGAAAATCCATTCACCTGGAAGGTGAGACCGATACCCTCATAGATCTGAACCGAGCGGGTGTGCCACTGATAGAAATCGTGACCGAGCCGGTGATCAAAACACCGGAAGAAGCAGGGGCTTTTCTGACAGAAGTGAGAAAGCTTGTGCGTTATCTGGGAATATGCGATGGCAACATGGAAGAGGGTTCTGTCCGCTGTGATGCCAATGTATCCGTGATGCGAACCACCGATACCCAATTAGGTAAAAAGGTGGAAGTGAAAAACATGAACTCCATTAAAAATGTGGTACGCGCCATTTACCACGAAATGGATAGACAAATAGCGCTTTTGGAGGCGGGAGAGGAGATTATTTCTGAGACCAGGACTTTTGATGCCAATACGGGGGATTCCTCGGGTATGCGCACCAAAGAGGAGTTGAATGATTACCGATACTTTCCGGAGCCTGACCTGAGCCCGCTGAGAGTGACCAGCGACTGGCTGGAGAAGATCAGGGCTGAAATGCCTTTGTTACCTTCTGATTTCAAAAGCAAGTTTGAAAAGGAATATGGTCTGAGTGAATCAGATGCTTTGGTGCTAACCGATCAAAAGGAGATGGCCTATTTCTTCGAAGAACTGTGTCAGCAAACCAATAATTTCAAAGGTGCCGCCAACTGGGTGATGGGTCCATTCAAATCCTATCTGAACGAAACCGGAAATACCATTGAAAGTTCGGTGATCAGGGTCAGTCATTTATCCGGAATCATTCAGCTGATAGATGAAGGAGTGGTGAGCTTTTCCGCTGCCAATCAACAACTTTTTCCGTATCTGGTGGCTAATCCTGGGGCTACTCCCTTGGAAGCTGCCCAAACACTCAATATCTTTCAGGAATCGGACACAGCTTCCATTCAGCCGGTGATTGATCAGGTGCTGATCGATAGCCCTCAGAAAGTGGCAGAGTACCGAAAGGGTAAAAAAGGCCTCATCGGGATGTTTATGGGAGAAGTCATGAAGAAGACCAATGGAAAGGTAGATCCTAAGTTGGCCAACCGACTGTTAAGAGAGTCGTTAGAAACAATCAAATAAAAGATTATGAGTCAGAGTAAGTACTTGGTGTTGGGCTTGATTTTGTCCGTTTTTGGATGTGGTAAATCTGGAGAAGATGGGATTAATGTGTCTGGAAAAGTTGAAAATCCTATTAAAGGTGAGTTGGTTGTGCTCAATCAATTTGAGTTTACCGGACTGAAACCTATCGATACCATTGAGGTAGATCCTTCGGGAGCATTTGAGTTTTATGTGAAGCCGGCTGAGGCTACTTTTTATCGACTAAATTTTTACAATCGCCAGCAGATGAACCTGGTGCTGGATGGCACGGAAGAGGAAGTGGTGATCATGCTGGAAGGAAATAACCCTGGTGGAGAAGTCTCCGTGACCGGCTCCAAGCACACCAAATACGTGCAACAGCTGGAAGGGATGATGCGTGATCAGCAGGCGGACGTGAAGGAACTCAATCAGCAGGCCATTGAGGCGAGGATGGCGGATGATCAGCAGACCCTTGCCAGGCTCACAGAAGAGTATTTTGCACTGATGAAACTGCGTCAGAAGGAGCTGAAAACATTTATCTGGAAGATCGCCCCTTCATTGGCTGCGTATTACGGGCTGGAGTCATTGCCTGTGGAGGAGCATTTCCCTTTTTACGACAGTGTAGCTCAGAAGTTCAGTGCCGAGCTTCCCGGCAATATGTTTACAGAAGAGTTGACCAAAAAGGTTTCGGCCCTCAGAAAACTGGCGATTGGGGCAGAAGCGCCTGAGATTTCACTACCCAATCCTGATGGAGAAGTGGTCACGCTTAGCTCTTTACGTGGAAAATATGTGTTGGTTGATTTTTGGGCTGCATGGTGCAAACCTTGTCGGGCTGAAAACCCCAACGTGGTGAGACTTTATCAGCAGTATCAGGGTGAAAACTTTGAAATACTCGGGGTGTCTTTGGATAGAAACAAAGCTGCATGGGTAGGGGCCATAGAGCAGGATGGATTGCCATGGGTGCATGTGTCGGACCTGAAGTACTTCAACTCTGTGGCTGCTGCTGAATATCAGATCACCTCCATACCAGCTACTTATTTGATCGGTCCGGATGGTAAAATCATCGCCAAAGGTCTGAGAGGAGCCTCGCTGGAAGCCAAGTTGAAAGAAATATTTGGCTAATAGCCTACTTTAAAAACATTTCCTGAAGGGCCGTCCATAAGCGGCCCTTTTCATTTTTATCTGCGTGCAAATCTGCCGGAGCGGCTGACACCAGGATTTGCCTATCAGATACTTTGGTAGGTTGATAAGAAGCCACAGCGGTTCCCAGTTTCAATTCCAGTTCTTTTTGGTATCCAAAACAAAGGAGCTTGTGATAGTGTGGCTCATAAGCGTTGATGCCTTCCATTAAGTTGGCCTTTTCGAAATCTTCATTGATGGCAGCCAATATTTTCACCAGAAGCTCTTTGTCCTGTGCAGTAAGCGGAGGTGACCATATAGCCAGGTCATGCACGGTAGGTGGGACGATGGCTGCGGGAGGTTCCTCCACCACGGTTGCTGGCGTCTCCACTTTTTCTTCCACCACTGCCGCTGGGGTCTCCACTTTTTCTTCCACCACAGGGGCTGGAGGTGTCTCTTTTACAGACTCAGGGATGATCTCGTCCAGCAGGTAGAGGTCTTCAGTGATGAAAAAGGGCAGATACTCGTCTTCCATTACAGTTTGAAAATTGATTTTAATTCGTTGGCGTCTTCAGGTTTCATCCGCTTACCCAGAACCAGTCTGAGTTGTCTTCTGCGGAGCGCTCCTTCATACAGTTCCTGTTCATCGGCGGTTTCTGGTTCTATCTCTGGTACGTCAATGGGTTTCCCCATCTGATCTACGGCCACAAAAGTGAAAAAAGCTTTGTTGGTTTCTATTTTCCTGCCAGAAGGCACATCCTCAGCCGTCACCTCTATGTATACCTCCATGGAGGAATTGAAGGCTCTGGTGACAAAGGCATTTAAGGTGACTACATTGCCGAGCTGTATCGCTTTTGAAAAAGAAATATTGTCTACTGAGGCCGTTACTACGATGCGATTGCTGTGACGCTGCGCGGCGATTGCTGAGACGATATCCATCCAGTGCATGAGTCTTCCCCCCATGAGGTTATTGAGGGTGTTGGTGTCATTGGGGAGGACCATTTCAGTCATGGTCACAAAGGATTCCCTGCAGTGTTTTTTCTTTTTGCTCATAGGTTATTTTTTCCAGCCGTGTTCGCCCAGCAAAGGTACGAAGCTGAAATTCTTAAATGATTTTTTGGAAATTTTGTTTTCGGTGACCTTGGTGAATTTGTACATTTCCTGGGTTTTTCCGTCCCCAACCGGGATGATCAGCTTTCCACCGATTTTGAGTTGCTGAATAAGGTCCTGGGGTACTGATGGTGCGCCAGCAGTCACGATGATTCCATCGAAGGGAGCCTGTGCAGGAAGCCCACGTGAGCCATCTCCCTGATAGAAGTGGGGCCGATAGCCTAGCCGTGGTAAAAACTTTCGGGTTTGGTTGTAGAGGACCTTATTGTACTCTATGGTATGTACTTCAGCGCCAAGTTCCAGTAGGATACTGGCCTGGTAGCCCGAGCCCGTGCCAATCTCGAGAATCTTATCCCCGGCCTTGATCTCCAGAAGCTCCGTCTGGAAGGCCACTGTGTATGGCTGCGAAATGGTCTGTCCCTGACCTATTGGAAACGCTTTATCCTCGTAGGCATGAGTCACAAAGATTTCGTCAAAGAAAAAGTGCCTGGGCAGCTTCATCATAGCATTCAACACCCGTTCATCTGTGATTCCTTTGGAGGCCACTTCCTTTATCAGAAGTTTCCGCATTCCTTTATGCCTGTAACTATCTTCCAATTAGCTAATATTGTAAACCAGTATGTAAAAATATAATCGGACATCGCATAGAAAATCCCATGTTTACAGGAATCATCGAGTCGCTTGGCAATCTTAAGGAAACTAAAAGAGATGGTACGAATCTTCATCTGAAAATTTCTTCGGACATCAGTCATGAATTGAAAGTAGACCAAAGTGTTAATCATAACGGCATTTGCCTCACTGTAACTGAAGTGCAGGATGGTGCCCACTGGGTAACAGCTATTGATGAGACTTTGAAAAGAACGAACCTTGGGACTTTGAGCCCGGGTGATGAGATTAACCTGGAAAGATGCCTGCAAATGAATGGCCGTTTTGATGGACACATAGTGCAAGGGCATGTGGATACCACTGCTGTGGTGGAGCGGGTAGAGGATAAGGATGGTTCGTGGATCTACAGGTTTGAACTGGGGCCGTCCGAAGAGGTGATGGTGGAGAAGGGGAGCGTTTGCATCAATGGTGTGAGCCTGACATGTTTCGATATATTCGAAAATTTCTTTAGTGTTGGGATAATTCCCTATACTTTTGATCATACCAACTTCCGAAATTTGAGAAAAGGGAGCATCGTTAACATTGAATTTGATATTATTGGGAAGTATATAAAGAAGTTACAAACCAAACCGGCCTAAATAAATGACCTTGAACTGTATGATTGTAGACGATGACGAAATGTCTCGTTTGCTGGTAAGTAGATTTATAGAACAAACTGACTTTCTCAATCTTACGCACGTCCTGGATAACACCATAGAAGCCTCTAACATACTCGTTGGAGAGAAAAACAATGATGTGGATC
Source organism: Marinoscillum sp. 108 (assembly GCF_902506655.1). Classification (NCBI taxonomy): domain Bacteria; kingdom Pseudomonadati; phylum Bacteroidota; class Cytophagia; order Cytophagales; family Reichenbachiellaceae; genus Marinoscillum; species Marinoscillum sp. 108. Next base: position 90,754 of record NZ_LR734808.1, read on the forward strand.
TTGTTTTTCTTGATGTGGAAATGCCAGAGATGACTGGCCTTGAGTTATCAAAGTCACTCAAGAATACCTATCCGATTATTTTCATTACTTCCAAAAAGGAGTACGCCATTGAGGCCTTTGAGGATAATGTGCTTGATTACCTCGTCAAACCAATAGAATATACCCGGTTTTTGAAATCGGTGATAAAGGCCAGAGAGGAGCGCGAAAAAGAGCTGAAGTTTGCTGAAATGGAGGATCACATTTTTGTGAAGTCTGACTCCAAACTGGTGCGAATCCCTTTTGAGAATTTGTTTTTTGTGGAGGCCCTGGCAGACTATGTGATCTTCAATACACTCAAGGGCAAATTCATTGTGCATCACACTATGAAGGGAATCGAGAAGAGATTGCCTATGAGCATGTTTAGCAGGGTGCACAGGTCTTACATCATCAACAGGAGCAAGATCAGCAATATTGAGGATTTCAATATCTCCATTAGTGATAAGGTGATCCCGATAGGTGCTTCTTACAAGGATGAGTTTCTTTCCAGGGTCAATATGCTTTAGCCCTGAGCCGGAAGGATTTCATAGTGGCATACAGGACATAAGCCCAGAAAACTCCCACCAGCATACCTACCAAAATATCAGCCGGGTAATGAACGCCCAGATATACCCGGCTATAACTTACTATGGCGGCCCATAGCAGAAGTCCCTTACTGAAAAGAGAGCGTTCCTTAAAATAGAAAAAGGCAGCTAGACCAAAGGAGTTGGCCGCATGCCCGGAAGCAAAACCAAACTTCCCACGGCATTCACCTATGATGACGATCAGATCCTCCAGGGCCGGATCTTTGCAGGGTCGCAGGCGTTCGAAATAGGGTTTCATAAATCCTGCAGTGGTTTGGTCGGTGCAAATGATCACAACGATAAGAGTAATCAGAGGCCATAGGAGCTTCTTGCCTTCCTGCTGATACAGCCTGAAAATCAAATACAGGTACAGGGGAATCCACAGGTACTTGTCTGACATCCAGATCATGAATGTATCCAGGTAGGGTGAACCCAGACCATTCAGGGTTAAAAAGATTTTCTCATCCAGTTCCAGCACCCATTCAAGCATGATCCAGCCAGTTGATGTCTTTTTTGAGCCACTTGAGCGTCTCAGCTTCGGGTGAGTTTGCCTGGGGTTGATGGTCATAGTGCCACTGTGCCAGTGGAGGCATGCTCATCAGAATGGATTCTGTGCGACCATCGGTGTCCAGGCCAAACTTGGTGCCCTTATCCCATACCAGGTTAAACTCTACATAGCGCCCACGCCTGACCATTTGCCAGTTTTTGTGTGTCTCTTCGTAGGGTTTTCCCCGATACTTGTGGGCATAATATTCATAGAGAGGGAGAAAGGCATTTCCTACATTTTGCTGAAAAGCCCACAAGGTATTAAATGACTTTTCTTCAGTTTCTGGATGTAGCCGGTCATAGAAAATACCACCTACTCCGCGCGTCTCCTTGCGGTGGCGGATGTAGAAATAATCATCAGCCCATTGTTTAAATCTAGGATAAAATGAAGGGTCTGTTTGATCACATACAGCCTTGAGTTGATGGTGAAAGTATCCTCCGTCTTCTGGGGTGATGTAGTGTGGTGTGAGGTCTATGCCACCACCAAACCAATAGGTTCCTTTTTCATTTTGGTCCAGAGGAGTAGTCTCGAAGTATCGTACATTCATGTGGATGATAGGCATCCATGGGTTGACAGGGTGGAGGACTATGGATACCCCTGTGGCATAAAATTCAGATGGAGACAATGCCAGACCCTTCTGGATTTTTTCGGGCAGAGGTCCATGAACGGCCGAGAAATTGACACCTCCTTTTTCTATGAGGTTACCATTGGTTATCACTCTGGTGCGTCCACCACCGCCTTCAGCACGATCCCATAGGTCCTCTCTGAATTGAGATTTTCCATCGAGCGTGGTGAGTCCTGCACAGATTTGATCCTGAAGGTTTTTAAACCAATTTTCAACTTGTTTCCGTTGTTCCATGTCTAAAAGGGGTAACCTATCCCTATATTAACCGCAGCCCGGTTTTTAAAATCCCACAAATCATTCAACTGATAATCACCTAAAATGAAGCGCTGGCCCATCGGATAAGCCGGATCCACCATCTTGTAAGCGATATCCGTTCTGAGGACCAAAAAGGAGAAGTCGAAACGCAGACCAAACCCCGCACCCACAGCGATCTCCTTAGGGAAAGTTTTGAGCCGGAAGACCCCATCATCATTGGTGCCGTTTCCGTAGCCATCGGTCTCCTTTTCGACAGTTTCACTATTCCACAGCCAGATGTTTCCTGCATCGATAAACAGGGCGTAATCAATGAACCCTACCAGATCCCGTCTAAACTCCACGCTTGCTTCCATGATGATGTCTCCCGGCTGTTCACGGCTATTATTCACCTCTATATCTCCGCCATCATCTGAGGTGCTGTATACGGCATAGGCACCTGGTCCCAGACGTCTGGGCTGCCAGGCCCGAATGCTGTTGCTTCCGCCGGCAAAGAAGTACTTCTCGTAGGGCAGTGCCTTATTGCTTCCGTAGGCATACGCCATTCCCAGATTGAGACGGTAAGCCAGCGATGATTTGGAGCTGAGGCGATTGGTACGGCGGACATCCACACTGGCTTTCACGTAGTGGTAGTACTCCAGCGAGTCAAATGAGTTACTGAGGGGTTTTTTACCCAGAATACTTTGAAGGTTTCCCCCGGTTTCTATATAGCCCTGCCAAAGTCCCGAATTGGTGCGGCCACCGAGACCATAATTGTTTTGATTGAACTGTGTGCTGAATGAGGTGAAACTAACAAATGAAGATTGAAATGAACTCACCAACGACTGATTACCACTGTCTTCCAGGGCCTTCAGCGTATCTGTAAAGCTGTCGGAATTTATGGAATTGATATAACTGAGATCAAAGGGTTTCAGGGTGAACTGGGTGCTTTCCTTGACCTGCCATATGTAGGACATACTTCCATTGAAGGTGGTACGTGTGTACTCATCTTTTCTGTCCTCAAAATTAACCCCAGTAGCAATTTTCGTCCTAGGGTTGTACCGCCCAATGGCGGCCCTCTGAGACTCCCGCATGGGAAAAAGGAACTGAGGGAAGGTAACCGAAAGCTGGCCTCCATACTGAAACCGCGAGTAGTTGGTATTGTCTTCACTAACACTCTTGATACCCTGAATGCTGGCATTTCCATCCAGTTGGATGATTTCCAGGCCTCCAAAAACGTTTCGGCTTTTCGCATTAAAATTAAAAAACGGACCGGGAGGCCCCTGAGCATGCTCCAATACGCTCAATCCCATGTCAGTGGAAGTCTGGTATTTTTTCAATGGGCTGGTGAAAATATTGGCAATAAACTCTCCGCCACTACTATCGTAGTTGATGTTTACAAATTTGAAGATATCCAGGTAGGAGAGCTGTTTTTGGGTTTCCAGGGTGTTTTGTTTGCTGTAAAGGCTGTCCTTTTCCAGGAAAATTCTCCAGCTCAACAGTCGCTCCGGGTACTTGTCGTTGGTGAAGCTATAGGTGATATCATGGTATTCCTCGGTTTGCCTGTTTTGTGAATTGGTCAAAGCTGTTTCGTTGGAGAAAATCACTGAATCCATCCTGAAGGTTCTGTGTTGGGACTTGCCTGGCGGATTGGCTATGTTTTCCCGTATCAATAATCTTCTGTCGTCCAGTTGGGTGGAGTCTACCTCAAACAGAACGTACTGCTTCTTAAAGTCATAATATCCATTGTTGGACATCAGGTCGTATACCCGATCCCTTTCTTTGCCGAAGAGCTCTTGGTCGTACTGTTTACCGACCATTTTTTGTTGATTGATGTTAGCTTCGAACAGGCTCTTGACTTGCTTGTCCTGGATCTTGTACACAATGGAATCAATAGTGTAAGGCTTGCTTTCCAGAATTTTATACGTCACAAACGTGCGTTGATTTCTGTGAGTGACGTTCGTGGAAATCTTAGCATTAAAATACCCTTTGGAAAAGAGATAATTTCTAAGGTTGATGGTAGAATTGATCAGTTGTGTACTGTCAAATACTGCCAATTGCTCACCCCAACGCATGAGCTGATTACCTTCACGCAGTGTTTTCTCGATTTTTTCTGTCTTTTGTATTTTTTTGGAAGTGAGTTTGGTCTTTCGCGAGTCGGACTTTGCTCCAGCTATTTTCTTGTCGTACTTAAGGGTGATTCGCTCTCTTTTGCGAAGCAGTTTTGCAGAGTCGAGGTTGCTTTCACCCCATTTGTAGACGTGCACGAGATGCGCGATAGGGAGGCCCAGGAGTCGTGAGTTGGGTGTTTGGGTCAGCTGAGTCTGGAGAGATTCCTCATTAATGGGCCCCACCGATTTAATGTTCTGTTTGTACAGGATCGTCTCATCCTTTTTTAGGTACTTTGTGCCTATACAGGAAGAAACGGAAACAGTAATAAATAGAAGGAGAATTTTAATTTTCAAACCCAGCTCGCCCAATGGTATCTATTAAACAATCAAAATTCATCAAATCACTGAAGATAAAAAAGTACCGCACAAAGGAAAAGTGTTTTATCATAGAGGGTAGAAAGAATGTATTGGAGGCCATCGAGTCAAATTATACGGTTAGGTATCTTCTGGCCACCAATGATTTCCTTCATAACAACACATTGCCATCCACTATTGTTAAAGATGTAATTATTAAAGTGGATTCCAATACGCTCACGGAGTTGGGTACCTTTCAGACCAACAATGATTGTCTCGCAGTGGTGGAAATGCCCGAGCAGGAATTGGCCGAAGTGCCTTTCAACGATCATCTGGTGGTACTGGATGGAGTGAGTGATCCTGGTAATATGGGCACGATCATTCGTACGATGGATTGGTTCGGGTTGAAGTACCTCATTTGCTCTCAGGATTCAGCGGATGTTTATAACCCTAAAGTAGTGAATGCTACGATGGGGTCGTTTGCCCGTGTCAGGGTAATTTACACTGATATCTCCAGATTTATCTCCGACGCCCCTGTTCCTTCATTTGGGGCAGACCTGGAGGGTATTGCTCCTTCACGGTGGTCAACACAAGAGCCGGTGATGCTGGTCATGGGCAGTGAATCCCATGGACTGAGTCCGGAGGTGAAAGCGGTGATCTCAGGCAAGGTGAGTATCCCGAAAGTAGGGATGGCAGAGTCACTCAATGTGGCCATTGCCACGGGGATCCTCTGCCATCACCTCAGGTTTAATCTTTCCTGAGCTGCTTATAAGCATTGATGAGTCCGGAAGTAGAAGCGTCATGATCATGAATGCTCTCCTCACCGGAAAGTTTAGGAAGAATGGCTTTAGCCAACTGTTTTCCAAGTTCCACGCCCCACTGATCGAAACTGAAGATATTCCAGATGATTCCCTGAACGAATATTTTATGCTCATACATGGCAATCAGCGACCCCAGGGTTCTCGGCGTGAGCTTTTTGTAGAGAATACTGTTAGTCGGACGGTTACCCTCAAATACTTTAAAAGGTGAGAGCAGGTCTATGGTCTCCTGATCAGCCCCACCAGCCTTGAACTCTGATTCTACCGCCTCTCTGGATTTACCCATCAGGAGCGCTTCTGTTTGAGCGAAAAAATTGGCTAACAATTTCTCGTGATGGTCGTCCAGTGGATTTTGACTTTGGGCAGCAGCCAGAAAATCACAGGGGATCAACTTAGTACCCTGGTGAATCAGCTGGTAAAAGGCATGCTGACCATTGGTGCCGGGCTCACCCCAAATGATGGGTCCGGTCTGATAAGTCACCTTTTGCCCGTTTCTCCCCACATATTTTCCATTACTCTCCATGTCACCTTGCTGCAAGTACGGAGCAAAAGCGTGCATGTATTGGTCATAGGGCAAAATGGCCTGTGTCTCGGCCCCAAAGAAGTTGTTATACCATATGCCCAGAAGCGCCAGGATAGTAGGCAAGTTGTCCTCATGAGGCGTATTAAGGAAGTGCTGGTCCATAGCTTCAGCACCCTCCAAAAGCTCCCAAAACCGGTCAAAACCAATGGCGCAGGCTATCGGCATCCCGATGGCCGACCATAGCGAATACCGGCCACCTACCCAGTCCCAGAACTCAAACATGTTTGCCTCGTCTATACCAAACTGGGTAACAGACTCCTTGTTGGTAGAGATGGCAATGAAGTGATCTTTTACATATTTCTCATCCTTAGCCGCATCCAGAAACCATTTTTTAGCTGAGAGGGCATTGGTCATGGTCTCTTGCGTGGTGAAGGTCTTTGAGGCGATAATGAACAGTGTAGTCTCAGGGTCTACAGCTTTCAGCACATTCACTATGTGCGTGCTGTCCACATTGGACACAAAGTGAGATTGAATACCTGCTTTCTGGTAAGGTTTCAGACATTCTGTGACCATAAATGGGCCCAGATCTGACCCACCAATTCCGATATTGACAATGTGTTCAATCCTTTTGCCGGTATACCCCTTGAGGTCACCCTGGTGGAGTCGCTCGGTGAAGGATTTCATGCGATCCAGCACGCTCATTACTGCAGGAGTAATGTTCTCACCATTGACATAGTAGGGTTTTTTACCGCAGTTTCTCAGCGCCACATGGAGAACCGCTCTGTTTTCAGTAAGGTTGATCGGCTCACCACCGAACATTTGTTTTTTGGCTTCCTGAAGCCCCATTTCTTCAGCTAGCTCACAAAGTAACGTGAAGGTTTTGCTGTTAATTCTGTTTTTGGAAAAGTCGAGAAGGATATCCTCGAAGGTTTTTGAGAAGGTTTCAAAACGATGCGGGTCTTGCTCGAAGAGCGTCCGCATGTGGGTTTCTTTTATAGTATCAAAGTGTTTGGTAAGTGCTTTCCAGGAGTTGGATTCTTCAGGATTTATGGTTGATAGCATTTGTTCGTTTTTCTTGTAAACTTCACAAGAAAGGAGAGCATTTACAATAAATTCAACCGCATAATCTTCCCAAGAGTGCGATTTAATTAATTGTCACTAAAAAGCCTGCTGAAAATTAGAAGAAAATGCCAAATCCCATTCCTTCTCTTTCGAAAAGCACATACATGTACACGATAAAACCAAGCAGATACAGCACACCCTCTGAGCGATCCAGCTTATACTTAGCGAATGTGAACATGAAGATGAAAAGCATCAGTGTACCGATCATACAGAAGTATAAATCCATGTTAAGTGAAGGAGGGTAACCAAGAGGTGAGTGAATAAGGCCCGTGGCACCGATCACCAGCAGCAGGTTGAAAATGTTGGAACCAACAATGTTCCCGACCGCCAGATCGGATTTCTTTTGAAAAGCTGCAACCGCTGAGGTCGCTAACTCTGGCAGAGACGTACCAGCTGCCAGTATGGTCAATCCGATGAGTTTTTCACTTACGTTGAAAGTTTTCGCAATTTCAACTGCATTGTCCACGATCATCTTTCCTCCGAAGATCAATCCTGCAATCCCCAAAGAGATCATCATGGTGGTTTTTACGCTTCCGAAAATGACGATATCCTCTACCAACTCACCCTCATCAGGATTTCTGGTCAGGTTCATGAAGATATACACCAGAAACAGAATAAACATGACCAGGAGGATGCTGGCGTCAAGTACGTTCAGTGTGTTTTTTTCAGCGCCAAAAAAGAGCACATCATTGACCAGAATGAAAAATATAAAAGTAGCCAGAAGGGAGTAGGGAATTTCCTTCCAAAGGGCATTTCGTTGTACCGTAAGAGGGTATATGATACTGGATATCCCTAATATCAAAAAGACATTGAAGATATTGGATCCAATGATATTGCCAAAGACTATGTCATTCGTGCCTTCATCCGTTGTTACTGTTCCGGATATGATATTGACTACCAACTCTGGGGCTGAGGTGCCCATGGCAACCACGGTTAGGCCGATGGCAATATCTGAAACATTGAATCTCTTAGCCAGGGACGAAGCTCCATTCACCAAAAAATCTGCTCCTTTGATTAGGAGAACAAATCCCACTGCTACTAATAGAATATTGATAAATACAGTCAAGGCGGTTTTTAGGTTAGTTTAAGACGAATATAAATATTTATAGAATCCGTTTCAAAATTCCTTGCAAGATAACTAGATCAAAAGATTAAAGCAACAACCTCTAAAAAGTTATAAACCAAGGTCTTTTACTACAATTTGGGTCTTTTTATCCAAAAGACCAATAGTTTCGTAATACTTATCAGGAGCTGAAATTTGCTCGTTTACTGAGAAGTAAAATTTGATTTTTGGTTCTGTACCTGATGGGCGAACGGATATTTTGCTACCGTCTGCCGTAATGAACTGCAAGACATTGGAAGCCGGGAACTTGATTTTTTCCTCTTTTCCGGTGGTCAGGTCTTTTGAGGTTCCTGCTTTGTAGTCGATCATAGTCATCACTTTCGATTGAGCGAGCATGGATGGTGGATTCTGGCGGAATTTGACCATCATCTCGTTGATTTCTTCAGCTCCGGTTTTTCCTTTTTTGGTGATGGATTTCAACGACTCCTGATAAAGTCCGAACTCGTTATGGATGTTCTTAAGGAGTTCGTACAATGAAGTGCCTTCAGATTTGGCCCATGCTGCCATTTCCGCAATCATGGCACAGGAGGCTATGGCATCTTTGTCTCTCACGGCATCTCCGATCAGGTAACCGTAACTTTCCTCTCCGCCACCAATGAATTCCTCTTTTCCTTCCAGTTCTCTGATCACCTCGGCGATGTATTTAAAGCCAGTAAGGGTGTTATAGAGCTTTACATTGTACTTTTCCGCGATTTTTTCTATAAGGTCTGTAGTCACAATGGTCTTCACGACATACTGTTTGCCATTCAGTTTGCCATTTTCTTTCCACTTTCTCAGTAAGTAATAAAGCAGCAAAGACCCGGTCTGATTTCCGTTGAGTAGCTGAAATTCGTTCTTGTCATTCTTCACTGCTATTCCCACCCGGTCGGCATCAGGGTCTGTAGCCATGACCAGGTCAGCATCTATTTCCTCGGCCTTTTTGAGTGCCAGACTCAGGGCCTCAGCTTCCTCAGGATTAGGGTAGATCACCGTAGGAAAGTTGCCATCAGCCATGGCTTGTTCCTTCACCTCCGTTACATTTTCAAAACCCATCCTTTTCAAAATAGGGGGAACCATGGTGGTGCCTGTGCCATGGATCGCGCTAAACACAATCTTCAGGTCCTTCTCCTGGGCAATGGCTTCAGGTGAAAGTGAAAGAGACTGAATCATGTCCAGGTAGGGCTCATCCACTTCATTGCCGATCGACTGTATGAGTGAGGCGTTGGCATCAAAATTCACATCATCAATAGAGGAAATTTTACCTACTTCAGTGATCACATTCACATCATGCGGGGGTACCATCTGGGCACCGTCGTCCCAGTAGGCTTTGTATCCATTGTATTCTTTAGGGTTGTGAGAGGCGGTGAGTACCACCCCACTTTTACAGCCCAGATGTCTGATGGCAAAGGAGAGTTCCGGAGTTGGGCGAAGCGCTTCAAAGAGATAAACTTTGATCCCATTGGCCGAGAAAACAGCTGCCGTGGTTTCGGCAAAAAAGCGACTGTTATTTCGGCTATCATGGGCGATAGCCACACTGATTTCTTCTCCGGCAAAAGTTTGATTGAGGTAATTGGCAAGTCCCTGGGTGGCCATTCCCACCGTGTATTTGTTCATTCTGTTGGATCCGGTGCCCATCAGGCCTCTAAGCCCTCCGGTGCCAAATTCAAGGTCTTTATAAAAACACTCAGTCAATTCAGTTTGGTCAGCATCTGCCAACATCTTCTCAATGATGGTTTTGGTGTCCTGATCTACTTTTTGGCTTGCAAGCCACTTTTGAGCCTTTGCTGTTACTTCCATGTTTAAATTATCAATTTGATAATATTGGTATTTGAAAAGTTTTTAGAAATATAATAATTACAATAAAGTATTGTATTAATTAAAAATGTATTAAAATTTGCACTTTAATCAATCTCAATATTTTCTGTAAAATAATAGAGGGTATGAATATAAAAAATCTTAATCAAGCATTTGTTGAAATTGCTGAAAAGAAGAATCAACTTTTTCAATTTGCAAAGGAAGGGAGCACCTATCAGGAGCTTCAGGATGAGGTAAGGAGACTGGAGGAAGATTTTCAAATGACCTTTGGTGCCTACATTGAAGAGGCGCTCTTCAATGTGCATGATGAGTACTGTCCGGATAATGAGGTTTTGAAACCGATATCTTATCTGGCTTCGCACTATGAACCAAAAAATGGGAATGAAGTGTATGATGTTGATCCCGAAGAAGGCATAGAGGTAGAAGCCGATGATTTCCCGGGGATCAAAGCCAAGCTAGTATTGGTACCTGGCCCTACGCGATTGGTGCTTCAGGGTCTGAATGCGGATTTCAAAGAGACTGTCTGGGTGGCCAGACAACCTTTAGAAGCCTAATTTTACTTTCACACGACTCAGGACAGATTGTGCGATTTCCGCGGCACGTTTCTCTCCTGATTGTAAACGTTCTTCCAGCTCGGGGAGGTTGTTGAGGTAGTAATCAAAACGCTCCCTGGGCTCTTTAAATTTGTCTACGATCAGTTCAAAAAGTGCCTGTTTGGCATGTCCATAACCATAGTTTCCCCCTTCATAGTTGGCACGCATCTCCTTAATTTGTGATTCATCAGCAATGGTTTTGTAGATCGCAAAGACATTGCAGGTATCAGGATTTTTAGGCTCTTCCATTGGAGTGCTGTCGGTGATGATGGACATCACACTCTTTCTGAGCTTCTTGTCAGGCAAGAAGATGTCAAGGATATTACCGTACGATTTACTCATTTTTTGACCGTCGGTGCCAGGGATGGTCATGAGGTTATCGTCTATTCTTGCCTCAGGAAGTACGAAAGTGTCACCATAGGAGTGATTGAACGATGAGGCCATGTCACGGGCCATCTCCAGGTGTTGCTTTTGGTCTTTGCCCACAGGTACGATGTTGGCGTCATACAGGAGTATATCAGCGGCCATCAGCACAGGGTAGGTGAAAAGCCCGGCATTGACATCAGCCAGTCGGTCCGATTTGTCCTTGAAGGAGTGGGCGTTGGCCAACATCGGGAAAGGTGTAAAGCAGTTGAGATACCAGGCCAGCTCGCATACTGCCGGCACTCTCGACTGTCTGTAAAAGAGGTTCTTTTCCGTATCAAACCCGCATGCGATCCAGGCTGCTGCCACGGCATTCACATTTTCACGCCGGGTTTCGGCATCCTTAATGGTAGTCAGGGAGTGGAGGTCAGCGATAAAGAAAAAGGACTCGTTTTTATTGTCCTTGGATAACTCAATAGCTGGTATTATTGCACCCAATAGGTTTCCCAAATGTGGTTTCCCTGAACTCTGAATTCCTGTTAATATTCTGGCCATTTCGGATTTTTTGTGCAAACCTAAATAATTTGAATCTTTGTGTGGTTTTAAAACAAGGAAATAGCAAAACAGGTAATTAGATGATGAATAGAAAATTGAGGGTAGGAGTGATGTTGGTCTTGTGTGCGTATTTCACAATAACCGCTTTAGCAGGACAAAACATTCGGTTTTTGAAAGAAAAACACGATTTTGGTGAAATCCACGAAGAGGGCGGGGCTGTGAAGTATGCGTTTCTCTTTGTGAATACCGGTGCTGATCCTTTGGAGATTAAGAATGTGGAAGCATCGTGCGGCTGTACTACACCGGACTGGACAGACTCTGCTCTGATGCCAGGAGATACCGGCTTTGTGGTGGCGGAGTATGACCCTTTGAACCGACCGGGTAAATTTGAGAAGTCGCTGAATGTAAGCTACTCAGCGGGGCGGTCGGGTTCAGCATCGGCTACTTTATATATAGAAGGGATGGTTTCGCCCAGAGCATCAACTATGGAAGATGAATTGCCGCTTTTGCTGGGGCAGATCAGGCTGAAATATAAAGCCCTGAATATAGGACGGGTGACTACTGAAAAAGTGGTAACAGAATCTTTCAAAGTATACAATGAAGGAGACAGTGCTGTGCGCTGGCTTGAGGACAAAAGCTCATTGCCCGGGCATGTGCAGGTGGTGTTTGACCCGGTGGTGCTGGAGCCAAAGACTCTGGGCGAGATCAGGCTCACTTTTGATCCTGTAAAAAAAGCTGATCTGGGTTTCGTGTCAGATAATATTCGGTTGTATACTGATGAAGCTGAAGATGAGGTCAAAGAACTTCACGTGATAGCCACCATCTCAGAATACTTTCCGCCCAGGACCGAGGAAGAAATGAAAAAAGCTCCAAAGCTCTCCTTTGATAAGACGCAGCATGATTTTGGGAGTGTGAATAAAGGTGTGACGGCAATCACCGATTTTAAGATAACCAACAATGGGATGGAAGATCTTGAGATCAGGAGTGTGAAGCCCAATTGTGGATGTACTGTTGCCCGGTTGAAAAAACAGACCATCGCTCCCGGCGAGACGGTGAGCTTCGAGGTGAGGTTTGATACCTCTGGTCGTCAGGGCCGACAGTATAAAACGGTCACCGTGTTTTCCAATGACCCGTCGGCGCCTTCTCAGATGATCAGTATCAAAGCTGATGTGAATTAGAAGTCTATTGGGAAGAGAGCCTTTCTCTTCCCAATAGACTTTGCTTGATTTCTATTCGCTAATGTTTTTAGGAGTGTTCTCAGGAACTCTTCTTAGGATAACTACATTGTTGGTTTTATCTACATCGGCCATTCTGCCCGAAGGGTCAATTTCTATTTTTTCAATGTCTGAATAGGGGATGTCCAGACTAAAAGAATAGGTTGGATGTGTCCAAGCCCAATCTTCACCTACCAATCTTTCGTTAGCAGTTTCTTTAGGCTTTTCGCCACGCATGATTCCCAGAGGGATGTAGTACTCCAGTTCAGTTCCATCTTTTTTGGTGATGGTGAGGTCAATGGGCATAGGCATTTTATCCAACCTTTCCAGATCTACTTTTACCCCGTTCTTTACTTCGGACACAGAGGAGATGGCATAATCGATGGTTTCGGTGGTGCCTATCCAGTAATCGTAATACCAATGCAGGGAAAGACCACTTTGTTTTTCCATTACCCGAATAAAATCATTCATATCAGGATGTTTGAAGGCCCATTCGTGGTGATATCGGAGCAGACCGGCATCCCTATTGGCATCACCTATAATGTACCCCAATTGCTCAAGTGAAATGGCCCCCTTGGTGTAGGTTCCTATAGAATAAGCACTATTTCTGCTGTAGTGATCTGAGTGGGTGGACATGGGCTCCTCATAACCAAACTCAACCCATCTGAAATACTTCTTGTACGAATAGTCTAATGGTTGCTTGCTGCCTTTATTTAAGACAAAGTTTTCTGTGTATTCATCCGCAAACGTGGTAAATCCTTCATCCATCCATGGGAGGTAACTTTCGTTGGTAGCCAGCATGCCCTGATACCAGCTATGAGCAACTTCATGCATCATCACCCCTATGAGGGAGTTGAGTGAGCGAAGCTTTGAGTTTTTTCTATTGGCGATGAGCGTGGCCATGGGGTATTCCATGCCTCCATCTCCGCCCTGGATCACCGCATATTCGCTCCAGCCATATTTTCCAAATCGCTTTTGCATGTATTCGAAGGTCTTAATGGTATAGGCTGGAAGCTCTTCCCAATACTTGGTGTCCTCGCTCGGGATGTAAAAGAAACGAAGCAGAGGCCCGTCGGGCACCTGAGCAGTTGTCTGAATGTAATCCTTGTCTGCCGCCCATACAAAATCATGCACATTTTCAGCTTTGAAGCGCCAGGTGATTTTCTGACCTTTTCTATTCACTTTCACCCCGGTATCTTCATATCCGTAGCCTATTTCATTAGGGTTTTGGAGGATGCCTGTAGCAGCGATCACATAATCTTTGTCCATGGTGATATTGACCTCATAATCTCCCCAAGGGGCATAGAACTCACGGCCTACATAAGGATGGGTGTGCCAACCCATCTTGTCATACTCGGCCATTTTGGGAAACCACTGTGACATGGAATAATCCACGCCATCAAAACTATCTCTACCTGCTCTTCTGATTTGCAAGGGAACCTGTCCTTCAAACTTCATGTTGAAAACTTCAGAAGCACCTGGTAGGATGGGTTTACTCAAATTCACTTCGAGTACTGTTTCAGATACATGGTAAGCGAGTTCAGTACCAGATTGATCCAGAGAGATCACTTTGAGGTATCCTATTTCATCATCGCTCAGTTGAGCAATGCGGGAACCTACTCTAGGATCCGGGTCTGAGATGGTTCTACTCCTCACGTCCATCATGCTATTCGGCTGAAAGGCATTGAAGTACAGGTGGTAGTAAACGTTGAAAAGGGTATCTGGGGAGTTATTGTAATATTTTAAGGTTTGCTCCCCCGTGTACTGATGCGACTTTGAGTTGAAATCGATAGAAATTTCGTAATTGACTCGCTGCTGCCAATAGCCCTGAGCGCTTGAAATTTTGCAAAAAAGGAAAATAAAAGATAGGAATGTTGTGATCTTCACAAAATTATATTTCATGTGGAAAACTTTTCTACGAATAATGTAATCGTCTGGAGTTTTTTATATTATTTTAATAAGCAACTAAAAAAATAATGGATAAGGTTTTCGAATTGGTAATGCTAATTGTTCTGGCCCTGGGCTCAGCGATCCTCTTCTCTTTTGTGATGATATGGAAGTTTATACAAGCAATCTTCCAGGTAGTCGTTGAGAGTTTCAGATCGCAGAGGTTTTAGACATCTACTTTAGCATATTTTGCGTTTTTCTCGATGAAGTCTCTTCTAGGGGCTACCTCATCACCCATGAGCATTGAGAACAAGTGATCTGCCTCAGCTGCAGAATCAATCGTTACGAGCTTTAGGCTTCGTGATTCAGGATCCATTGTCGTTGTCCATAGTTGCTCAGGATTCATCTCTCCCAGACCTTTATATCTCTGTACGTTCACAGAGTCTTCTTTACCTTCAGGGGCCAGTTCTCTGATAATGGATAATCTATCATCTTCCGTCCAGGCATATCGCTCTTGCTTACCTTTTTTGATCAGATAAAGAGGTGGTAATGCAATGTAGAGGTATCCGTTTTCTATCAGCGAACGCATGTATCTGAAAAAGAAAGTAAGGATCAGGGTTCTGATATGGCTACCGTCGATATCAGCATCCGTCATGATGATGATTTTGTGGTAGCGCAATTTCTCCATGTTGAGCGCTCGCGCGTCATCCTCCATACCAAATCTGACACCTAAAGCGGTGATGATGTTCTTGATTTCGTCGTTATCGTAGATTTTGTGCTCCTGCGCTTTCTCTACATTGAGGATTTTTCCTCTAAGCGGAAGAATGGCCTGAAACTTTCGGTTTCTCCCTTGCTTGGCAGATCCACCGGCAGAGTCACCCTCCACCAGGTAGATTTCACATACTGCAGGGTCTTTATCGGAGCAGTCAGCGAGTTTTCCGGGCAGGCCTGTGCCAGACAGCACATTTTTACGCTGTACCATTTCACGGGCTTTTCTGGCGGCCTGCCGGGCTTGTGCAGCCAGTATCACCTTGGAGATGATTTGCTTTGCTTCTTTGGGATGTTCTTCTAAGTACTCCTGCAATGCTTCACTCAGGCTGGTGTCCACAGCACCCATGGCGTCCGAGTTTCCGAGCTTGGTTTTAGTTTGTCCTTCAAACTGTGGCTCAGCCACTTTGATGGAAATAACGGCGGTAAGGCCTTCACGGAAATCATCCCCCGTGATTTCTACTTTGGCTTTTTCCAAAAGGCCTGACTTATCAGCGTAAGACTTAAGGGTTCTGGTAAGTGCCCGACGAAAGCCAGCTACGTGTGTACCACCTTCGATGGTATTAATATTATTGACATAGCTGACTACATTTTCTGTATAGGAAGTGTTGTAGTTCAGTGCTACTTCTACCGGGATTTCACCTTTTTCATTGTTGAGGTGGATAGGCTCAGGGATGAGTCGCTCTCTTGTGCTGTCCAGGTACAGAACGAATTCTTTTAGTCCTCCTGTAGAGAAGAACTCGTCGGTGAGGTCTGCTCCATTCTCGTCCTGGTCCCTATGGTCTACCAGGTTGAGTTTGATCCCTGAGTTTAGGAATGAGAGCTCACGCAAACGGGAAGCTACCGTGTCGTATTTGTATTCACTATGTGTAAAGATGCTACTGTCCGGCATGAAGGTGATAATGGTCCCATTGATATCCGTTTTGCCCACTTCTTTCACCGGGTACATTGGAATCCCTTTTTCGTACTCCTGCTGATAGATGATACCGTTTCTGTGAACGGTGGCTTTCAGGTGAGTGGAGAGTGCATTCACACAGGAAACCCCCACACCGTGCAGACCGCCTGAAACCTTATAAGTGTCTTTGTCAAATTTACCTCCTGCGTGTAGGACGGTCATTACTACCTCCAGGGCAGATCTTTGTTCTTTTTCGTGTATATCTGTAGGAATACCTCGTCCGTTATCGGATACGGTTATGGAATTGTCTTTATTAATTTCTACATGGATGTCATCACAATATCCTGCCAGGGCTTCGTCAATAGAGTTATCAACTACCTCCCATACCAAATGATGCAAGCCTCTGATGCCCACATCTCCAATGTACATAGCTGGCCTTTTCCTTACGGCTTCTAATCCCTCAAGTACCTGAATATTATTAGCTGAATAATCTCCTTTGGCCAATGACTTTCTTTGTTCCATATTTCAATTTTTCAAACCCCAAAAATATATAAAATATGCTTCTCCGACCCCTTGGATTTGGACTTTTGCTGTATTAGTTTTATCAACTAAATATTTAGTTATGAGATTGATTTTGTTTTGTCTCCTTACATGGCTGATATCATGTCCTTTGGCAGCACAGGAGGGTGGTAGAGATCCGGAACTTGATAGCGTAGAGCGGGTGCTGATGGAGCGATGGCAACGGGCTGAGCAGGGAAGAAAAATCTTTGAGCGAATGTATGCCGAGGATCCGAGGGCCGCTGTGGATTCGGCCAATGTAGCCATCAGACGGGCTCATCAAACTGAGGGGCAAGAAAAGTTGTTGGCTTATCAGGCGAATACCCGGATTGATACATTGGTGGAGATTGACCTGAGCTACGCAGGTTTGGATAGAATTCCTGAATTTGTCTTTGAGGCAACCAAGCTTAAGGTGCTCATCATTGATCATAATGACATCAGGAAGCTGCCGAAGGAGCTGGGAAAGCTCCAGCATCTTGAGCGGGTGTACTGGCGAGCCAATCATCTCGAACGATTTTTATGGGTGCGGATACAGAGGATTCCAAATCTCAAGAAGCTTGATCTGAGCAATAACCTTCTCGAGCGATTGCCGAATGGGATCAGAAAACTGGAGGGGATGAATGAGTTGGTACTTGATCAGAATTTTTTCAGAGAAGTGCCCATTGGTAGGTTGAGTAAAGTGAGTTTCCTGAACCAGGTGTCTTTTAATAAATCTCATGCCTTGATGTTGTCTGATGGCAAGTATGAGAAATTGAGCTTTTTAGAAGTTTTTAAAGCCAATAATTCCCGACTGACGGCTATTGATCCTGCCTTTTATAACATGCAGGGGCTAAAGGAACTGCAGTTGCAGGAAAATGAGCTCTCCAGCCTTCCGCCCGGGATCTCCCGCATGCGCAAACTAGAGAAACTGTCATTGTATAAAAATAAGCTCCAATCACTACCAGAGGATTTCTATGAGTTGGACTTGAAGGTGATAGACCTATATTACAATGAGTTGGAGATGATTCCGGAAGAATTGGGAGCATTCAAAAATCTGGAGGTATTATTTCTGGCGAACAATAGAATTTATTCCCTTCCTGAAAGCATAGGCAAGCTGTCTAACCTTACCGAAATGTATGTGCATCACAACCGCTTGAGTGTTCTTCCTGAGTCGGTCAGCGATTTGAAAAAGCTTACCGTTGCCCGGGTGAATGACAATTACCTGGTGGATTTTCCCAGTCAGTTCCTGGAAATGGAAGATCTGAATGATCTGGATGTATCCAATAACCAAATCACCACCATTCCAGATGAAGTGGAAGCCTTGCCCAGCCTCAGGTTATTTACTTTTCAGGAGAATCCTATAGCCATTGATGGACAGGCCAATGCTCACCTGGCACCCATGATCGTGCGGATGATGGAAGCCGGAGTGATCTGTGTGCCCAGAATATATGCTCAGGAAGTCGAATGATCAGAAGGTGCTGGCACTCAGCATCACCAGGGTGCAGGCGTTCAGCGTTTCAATGCCCTGATCGGCGGCTTTCGCAGCGAGTCGATCGTTTTCTGTGCCTGGGTTAAAAATGATTCTCTTTGGCTGCAGGCTTAGAATATACTCTTCCCATTCACGCTGATGCGTGGGGTTGAGGTAAAGGGTGATTGTGTCCACTCCATCCACTGAGGGTTTTTCCCTTAGGTCCAGGATTTCCTTTCCAAATACTTCACCTCGTTTGATGCCCACGGGCACAACTGGATGTTGGTGATTGGTGAGTCTCTCAGCCGCCAAAAAGGCGTATCTGGTGGGATTGGGCGTGGCGCCTATGATCACTGTTTTCTTTTTGTCCATTTAAAAACTGGTGCTTCTGCGTTTTGGGCCGGCATAGCCGATATTGAGTGTGATAATGATAGGTAAATAGAATTTATCCTGATTTAGTTCATCGAAGAGAAAACGAAATGGCGCTTCTGCATGATTGGAGAAAATTCTACTTCCCAGGGCTACCCCCAGGTTCAGGTCGAAGGTAAGTCCGGAATCAGATGCTCTTTGCATCCATCGATCACCAATGAAGAACCCATAGGCGAATCTCATTTGCTCTGAGGTGAACCGCTTCTTGATGGGTGGGCCGGAGAGGCTGTCTAGTGTGCTTACATAGTGTTGTAAATAGCCTGCTGAGAGCTGGTGGCCAAAGTAAAACATGCCCAAATCTGTATCTTCGTGATAAAATTTTTGCTTCAAATGGATATCCAGACCCAGTGTACTCACTTTGTTATATCGGTCAGAGAAGTCCTTGTAAAATGGTTTTTTGTGAGCGACGATTTGTGCTTCATATCCCAGCCTCTCCTGTATGTAGTATTCCATAGAGATGGGCAATTGACCAGCCAGCGTCCACAGCGGGTTGGTGCCTAATATAAAACCTGTGTATTCGTTGATACGAGGGTTGAAGTACCTGATTTTCTTGTTTTTATATCGGTACTCCGGTTTGTCGCTGGCTTTTTTCACATCCTCGCTTTCTTTGACGTTGGAGGTTCGGAAAATAGGACTTTGTTCTTCGTACACGGGTCGGTAGATGCCAGCCACTGATCCATCCGGATTGTAAAGCGTCCATTCGCCCACCCTGCGGTCGTCCTTGATCGTGCCGGTCATCTTCAGAGAACCATCCGGGTAATAGCCGGTATAGGCCCCTTCGCCTTGTTCGAAGACTGCAGCGCCATCCTCCAGTCCCTCTTCGCTGAAGTAAACCCATCGGCCTTCCCGTCGGCCTTCCTGCATGGCTCCCCGAGCCTTTTGCTTACCACTGGCATAGTACTCAATATATTCTCCGGTTCCCTGGTCGTAGCGGCCTTCTCCTTTGATTTCGCCTGTTTGATAGTAGAGTTTCCAAAAACCATCCTTTTGGTTACTGTTCATTTCACCCTCACTACTGAGGCTTCCATCGGGGAAATAATATTTCCAGGGTCCGGATTTTTCACCCTTCAAGAACTCACCTTCGGCAGCCAATTGACCGTTTTTGTGAAAATACTTCCAAAGACCATTTCTGAGTCCGTTCACAAACTCTCCACGCGCTTCCACTTCACCTGACTCGTAGTAGTAGGTCCATAGGCCCTCACTTTTATCAAACTCATTGCGGCCCTCGGTTTTTAGTTTTCCGCTGGGGTAAAATTCTTTGTAGATTCCCTTTCCTCCGTTAAAAAAGGCCTGAGCCTTCAGTGAGCCATCCTCATAGAAGTAATTCCAAATGCCCTCTTTGTCATTGTTGTAGTAGATGCCGGTGCTTTTTTCTTCCCCGTTTTCAAAGTAGTAGGTCCACTGGCCATGTTTGATGTTGTTCTGGTAGGAGCCAACGGCCTTCGGTTCACCATTTTCATAGTGATATTTCCACAAGCCTACTTGTTGGTTTTTCTGGTAATGACCTCTGGCCTTTTCCCGTCCATTTTCGAAGTAATAGATCCAGGTGCTGTCTGACTCACCATGACTATAGTGTCCAAAGATTGCGAGCGACCCGTTTTCATAAATGGAGTGATAAAACCCATGTAGGGTGCTGTCCTTTTTCAGCAGGGTAATGACCTCTTTTAATTTGGTCTTTTGGTCATCGTAGTACGTCTTTTTCTCGAAGGTCTTCTGACCCAGAGCGCAAAAGGGGCTGATAATTATGAACAGTATGATCCATGGGAGGTATCTCATTACATCAGGATAGACCTAAGTTACAGCTTTTCGCGGGTACCCCATTGTGCTAGCTCTTCCGCAGACCAAAGCTCAGGGTAAAAGATTACCTGTTGCCTTCTTGGAGGAAGATATTTCTGCCAGTTGGTGCCACCCGTAGCTTTGATCACTTCGGGGTCTTTCTGTAGATAACGCACCGCAGACTTATAGTGCATCAATGGCCACTGTACATTGGCTTTGTGGTCCAGGTTTTTTAGGGCTTCAGCTATTTCCTGATCTCCCTCAAAAAAGTCGTGGTACAGCTTTCTGAGGTTGGTTTTGCGAACTTCCCTGGCTCTGGACACAAAGGTGTCTGAGTATTTTTTCTCAAACTGCTTGAGTGTGAGGGTCTTTTTACCCGTAGCTAATTCGGTAGCTCCTTTTTTCCAGTAGAGGTGCTCGTAAATTTCATTCACATCACTCTCATCACCATAGGTATCTCTTGTGTCTGAGCAGGTCAGCAGGTGAAAGTCCGTGGAGCCGATTTCTACAAGACGGTATTGCCCGGACTGAAACCCCGAAGAGGGGAGGAGTGACATCCTGAAATTTAAAAATTGCTCAGGATCCATCCCATCGATCATCACATCAAAAGAATCGATGAGGTGATCAAAATAGCGATTCATTCGCTTCACCCTTTTGAGGTAAGTATCTCGTTCTGGTGTTTCGGTAGACATGATCAACTGATCCTGCTCATTGAGGATGAGTTTGAAGTAGAGTTCGGTGATCTGATGGTATAGAATAAAAATTTTCTCATCCGGAAAACTGGTCCTCGGAGTTTGCAGGCTAAGCAGGGTATCCAGTCGGATGTAATCCCAGTAGGTGAGGTAGTCTGAGTGCAGTAGCCCATCCAGATAAGCGGATAAATCCTGCCCCATTGCATCGTACTTAGCTTCTAGTTTTTCCAGTTGAGTTAAAATCTCTTCACTAAAGTTTCTGTTTCCCATTCTTTCGTTCTGCTTTGTTGTAAATTTGAGCCAATAAAACTGATAAAACAAAAACAACCCTATGTCAACTGACACATTAACCCCAAATGGTCAGGCTACAAAACGCAATTTTAAAGACGAATTTGAATCGCCTGATTTTTACCAAATTGACGACTTACTGACCGAAGAGCATAAGTTGATCAGATCTTCCATCAGAGATTTTGTGAAGAAGGAAATCACCCCTTACATTGAAGATTGGACCGAAAAGAATCATTTCCCAAGTGAAATGGTTCGGAAGTTTGGAGAGATCGGTGCCTTCGGCCCTACGGTCCCCGAAACCTACGGTGGTGGAGGTCTGGATTACATCTCCTATGGTTTGATCATGCAGGAGATTGAGCGTGGCGACTCTGGTATGCGCTCTACAGCCTCAGTACAGGGATCACTCGTGATGCACCCCATTTATGCTTACGGATCCGAAGAACAAAAAAAGAAATATTTGCCCAAGCTGGCTTCCGGAGAGATGCTAGGCTGCTTTGGCTTGACAGAGCCCAATCATGGCTCCAACCCAAGTGGCATGGAGACTCACTTTAAGGACATGGGCGATCACTATTTGCTCAATGGTGCTAAAATGTGGATCTCAAATGCGCCTCAGGCGGATATCGCAGTGGTTTGGGCTAAGAATGAAGACGGCAGGATCAAAGGACTCATCGTGGAGCGTGGCATGGAGGGCTTTTCCACGCCGGAGACTCACGGCAAGTGGTCGCTGCGTGCATCCTGTACCGGCGAGCTCGTATTTAGTGATGTAAAGGTTCCCAAAGAAAACATGCTGCCTGGCAAAGATGGATTGGGTGCTCCTATGGGCTGTCTGGACAAAGCCAGGTACGGCATTGCCTGGGGTGCCATCGGTGCAGCTATGGACTGCTATGAGTCCGCCAGAAGGTATGCCGCAGAGCGGATTCAGTTTGGTAAGCCGATCGGATCATTCCAGCTCATACAAAAGAAGCTCTCTGAGATGCTGACTGAGATTACCAAGGCTCAGCTGCTCAACTGGAAGCTGGGTAAAATGATGGATGAGGGCAAAGCTACTACCGCCCAGATTTCATTGGCCAAGCGAAACAATGTGGCCGTAGCGCTGGAAATTGCCAGAGAAGCTCGCCAGATTCATGGTGGTATGGGCATTACCGGAGAGTATCCGATGATGCGACACATGATGAACCTGGAGTCCGTAGTTACCTATGAAGGTACACATGACATCCATTTGTTGATCCTGGGAGCCGAGATCACAGGCATCCCTGCTTTTGGATGAGCTTTTGCGAGTAGAAGACTTTTGATAAAGGCCGCTGGTTAAGTGGCCTTTATTTTGTGGTATCATCTTCATTCCAGGACTTCAAAAGCATCTTCAGAATTTAATCACTGATTTTAATGCCCGCGCTTCTGGATTGTCTTCTTTGCAATACAAATTAACCGCTCATATAAAATATTCTTAGGAGCATCGATATTCTCCTTAATATGCCATTCCATTTACCTAATTCAATTAAATAAGCTATGAAGAAACTGATTTTGCTTTGCCTGGCGCTGGCTTTTCATGGTATCTACGCACAGGAAACTTTTCCTGTAAACGGGGTTCCGGATGAGCGGTCAGGGCATTATGCATTTACCAACGCTACCATTTTTGTAGACTATCAGACTAAGCTGGAGAATGCTACGCTGATCATCAAAGATGGCAAAGTCACCGCGGTAGGCACGGGTATATCCATTCCCAAAGGGGCCATTACTGTGAATTTGGAAGGAAAATATATTTACCCGGCTTTAGTCGATCCCTATTCAAACTATGGATTGCCGGAGGTCTTCACCTCCAGGAGTCGCGGGAAACCACAATATGAAAGCAGCAACAAGGGGCCGTACGGCTGGAACGATGCGATACGCTCCACCTACAATGCCTCAGAAGAGTTCGCCCTCAATGAGAAAGAAGCGGAGGGGTTGAGAAAAGCGGGATTTGGAGCGGTGAACACCTTTAGTCCGGATGGAATCATGCGAGGGACATCACTGTTTACCAACTTGTCCGATGCACCGGTGCAGGATGCCGTCCTTTCGGATAAAGTAGCAGCACACTATTCATTTAGCAAGGGGACTTCCAAGCAGGAGTATCCCGGCTCCATTATGGGCGTTGTGGCCTTGCTCAGACAAACCTATTATGATGCCGCGTGGTATCGCACGCAGGGTAGTGCAGAGCAGGTCAATCTCTCGCTGAAAGCATTCAACGACGTGCAGCGCTTGCCCCAGGTATTTGAAGCCAACGGAGGTAAATTGAGAGTGCTGCTCGCAGATCAAGTCGGGGATGAGTTTGGAGTGCAATACATCATCAAAGGCACTGGAGATGAGTATCAGCGGATTTCTGAAATCAAAAAGACCGGTGCTTCATTGATTATTCCTGTTACCTATCCTGAGGCTTATGATGTGGAAGACCCGATGGCGGCATTGGATGTGTCTCTGGAGGATATGAAGCACTGGGAACTGGCTCCGATCAATGCAAGTATGCTGGCTAAGGCAGGGGTTGAGTTTTCCTTTACACCTTCAGGGTTGAAAAACACTGATGACTATTGGAAAAACATCCGCAAGGCTGTGACTTATGGCCTGTCAGAAACCCAGGCACTTAAAGCACTCACCTACACTCCGGCCAGGTATTTCAACATGCAACAAAGGGTAGGAGGATTGAAGCAGGGTATGATGGCCAATTTCTTTGTGGCATCAGAGAGCATTTTTGAAGAGAAAGCCAAGATTCATCAGACCTGGGTACAAGGCAGGAAATATGAAATTTCGGATCTCAGTACACCGGATTATGCCGGAAAATATAATTTGAAAGTAGGAGATACTTCCTATGCACTTGAGATTTCTGGTGAAGCTGGAAGTCATTCCGCAAAGGTGGTGGTCAACGACTCCACAGACCTGAAGGTGAAGCTGAAAATAGAGGAAAACCGCGTTACGCTAATCTTTAAGTTAGAAGAGGAGGAAGCGAATACCCGACTCACCGGCTGGGTAGATCCGGGGGCCTTTGGGGGTACCGGTCAGCTAGCGGATGGTAGCTGGACCAAATGGTCAGCCGCCAGAGTAGGTGATCTTGATGAAAAAGAGGCGGACAAAGACGCTGAGGACAAGGAGGAAGAGGAGGACCAAACTCCCGATTTAGGCAAGATGATTTATCCGTTTGTAGCCTATGGCTGGACAGAGCAGCCAGTACAGGAAACCATATTGTTTAAAAATGCTACTGTATGGACGCTGGAAGGTGATGGTAAGCTGGAAGGTGCTGATGTACTGGTAAAAGCCGGGAAAATAGCCAGTGTAGGCAAGGGACTCGCGGGTGAAGGAGCAAAGGTGGTAGATGCCACAGGCAAGCACATCACTCCCGGGATCATAGATGAGCACTCGCACATTGCGCTCTCCTCAGTGAATGAAGGCAGCCATGCCATCACTGCTGAAGTACGGATGTATGATGCACTGAACTCCGAGGACGTTAACCTGTACAGACAACTGGCGGGTGGGGTTACTGCGGCTCAGCTTTTGCATGGCTCAGCCAATCCCGTAGGTGGGCAATCAGCCCTCATTAAGTTTCGTTGGGGAGCAAGTCCTGAAGGATTGAAAATCAAAGGAGCTGATGGATACATCAAATTTGCTTTGGGAGAAAATGTAAAGCAGTCCAACTGGGGCGCAGATTATAGCATCCGTTTTCCACAGACCAGAATGGGGGTAGAGCAGGTGTTTGTAGATGGATTTACCAGAGCCAAAGCTTATGGTGAAGCTAAAGCCCGGTATGAAGGCCTTAGTAAAAAAATGAAAGCTTCCACTCCGGCACCGCGCAAGGATTTGCAGTTGGAAACACTTTTGGAAATCATTAATAGTGAGCGTTTCATCACCTGCCACTCTTATGTACAGTCTGAGATCAATATGCTTTTGAAAGTGGCAGAGTCATTTGATTTTCGAATCAATACCTTCACGCACATCCTTGAAGGCTACAAAGTGGCTGATAAGATGGCCGAGCACGGAGCAGGTGGTTCTACCTTCTCAGACTGGTGGGCATACAAGTTTGAGGTGAAGGATGCTATTCCCTACAATGCCTCTCTGATGACCATGGCAGGGGTAGTAGCCGCGATCAATTCCGATGATGCAGAGATGGCGAGAAGGCTCAATCAGGAAGCCGCCAAGTCTGTGAAGTATGGCGGAATGGATGAAATTTCGGCATTGAAGTTGGTAACCTTAAATCCGGCCAAATTGCTTCATCTGGATGATCGGATGGGTAGCATCAAGGTGGGGAAGGATGCTGATGTGGTACTCTGGAATGACCATCCATTGAGCATTTATGCCAAACCAGAAATGACCCTCGTTGATGGGGTGGTTTACTTTAGCCTGGAAAAGGATGCTGAGATGAGAAAGCAGATATCTGCTGAGCGAGCCAGGTTGATCCAGAAAATGCTGGATGCGAAAAATGGCGGAGAAAAGACTCAAAAGCCTAAAAAGAAAGATAAGCACTATTTTGAGTGTGAAGACATCATAGAAGAAGGTTTCACTCTTAACCATCAGGACAATGACTAAGCAAATCACTACATATATCATAGGAATAATCTTGGGGTGGAGTGCTTACGCACAGGTGCTGGCACCGGCCCCTGCTCAAAGCGAACCAATCGCGATTATGAATGCCACTGCCCACCTGGGCAATGGAGAGGTCATAGAAAACTCCATTATCACCTTCAAAGAGGGCAAGATAACGCTGGTAGCCGATGCCACCAGAGTGCGTGTAGACCTGAAAGGCTACCGGCTGATCGATGCGGCCGGGAAGCATGCATATCCGGGAGTGATTCTTCCGCTTACTAACCTTGGGTTGGTAGAGTATGAAGCGGTGAAAGCCAGCAGAGACTTTTCTGAGACGGGTAATCTGAAGCCTCATGTGAGAACCGCCATTGCTTACAATACCGACTCGGAGTTGATCCCTACCATGAGGTTCAATGGAATTCAGCTGGCCCAGGTGGCTCCAAGAAGTGGTCGGATAGAAGGTACCAGCAGTATCATGCAGTTGGACGCCTGGAACTGGGAGGATGCCCTCTATCAGGAAGACGATGGAGTCCATTTGAATTGGCCCTCACTTTCCTATGGTGCCAGATGGTGGATGGGCGAGACTGAGCGCAGAGAAAACAAGGAGTACGATGCTCAAGTAGCGGAGGTAACCCAATTGCTTCAGGATACCAAAGCTTATCTGGAGCAGTCATCTGAGGAGAAAAATCTCATTCTGGAAGCCATGGTGCCTGTTTTGAAAGGCGACAAGCAGTTGTTTGTCTACGCAAACAGGCCTAAGCAGATCATCGAAGCAGTACAGACGATCAAGCAGTATGTGCCTAAAATGGTACTGACCGGAGGTGAGGATGTGTGGTACGTTCGGGATTTGATCAAGGAAAACAACATCCCGGTATTATTGGAAAATGTGCATCGCATTCCCGGTAGAGCAGAGGAGGATACAGATTGGTGTTATAAGCTTCCCGCTATGTTGCATAACGAGGGCATTCTGGTGGGACTGACCCACGTGTCGGAAATGATTGCCAGCTCCCGAAACCTTCCATTTTTTGCTGGTACGGTAGCAGGGTATGGGGTGGATAAAGAAACAGCCCTTCAGATGATCACTTCCAATACCGCCAAAATCCTGGGAATTGATGATAAGACCGGGACTTTGGAGCAAGGTCTGGATGCCAACATTGTGATCTCTAATGGTGATTTGCTGGATATGCGCACCAATGATGTGGTCTATTCCTTTATTCAGGGCAGAGAGGTGTCGCTGGATGCCATGCAGCAGCGCTTGTATGAGAAGTTCAAAGAGAAATATGAAGGTCAGATGAAATAACCGGATGACTTAAACGAAAAGCCCGCCCCGATGCAATCGGGGCGGGCTTTTTTTTGTTTGAAAATATAGAACCGGGCGGATCACTCCGCCCGGTTCAGATTGGTTAGGCTATTGCTTAATGATTCTTCTGACTTTGGTTTCACTCGCACCAGAGATTCGGATGAAATAATTTCCTGCACTCAGACCATTCAGGTTAATTTGAAACTCATCGTGGTTACCGGAAATTTTGAGGTCTCTTCTTACCCTACCAGAGATGTCCAGAACCTGAATGCGATCATACCCTTTGGCTTCTGTTTTGAGGGTGACGATATCCTTTACAGGGTTCGGAAATACTGTAAGGTCCGAATTTATCACCAGGTCAGCAGGTGTGGAGGCTACCCTGGCTCCTGAACCACTGCAATTTCCCACAACAAAGCTGTGTCTGTTGGTCGAGGAATTTCTTTCTCCTCCTTCCGGCACACTATAGGTGTAGTAGAAGTAGATGGTTTGACCGTTCGCTGCATTGATGGTGTACGGACTATTGGGCGACACCCCATATCCGGGATACGTGCCATTGGGATCTGTACCATAGTACAGGATGGTGGTAGGAGTGCCCGTGCCCGCAGGTCCCGGGATGAAGGTGAGGGATGGGTTAGAAGCATCCTCTGAGATGTCTACCGTATAGTCTCCGTTTGGTCCGGATTGAGTACAGCCTGATGGGGTGGAGGTTTCTTTCACGGCTTCCACGTAATTCAGGTTGAGGCCTGCGGCATCAAACACTACCCTTAGGCTATGGTTCCCAGGGCTTATGGCTATCCCCGGTACTGTAACGGTGGTATAGCTTTGCCAGCTCCCCGTATTAGGCACGGCGATGGTTCCTGTTACGTTGATTCCATCCACTTCTATGTGTAGACGACCAGCACCACTTGGTGAGGCTACCCGCACGCTTAATTCGTAGCTGGCTACAGTGGAGGTAACGTCGTACTCCAGCCATTCTCCGGCATCTACCCAGCCGATGTTGAACCCACCACCTGTATCTCCGGTGGCTTCTATATCCACATCATCCGTGCGGTATCCGCCTCCGGTATTGCCTGCGGAGGTATCATGATAGCCCACACCTTCGCCTCCTTCTTTATAGTCCTCTGACTGCACGATGCCTGGTAGTGGAGCATAGGTTACCGGGTTTCCGGTGGTCAATGATACATTGCTCATGGTGGCAGCGCAGAGCGTGCCATCGTTGTGGGAGGTGGTGATCAACCCTGCATAGACCGAAGATCCCATGGAAATAGTGGCTGTTCCCACGGTTGTCCAGATAGAGCCATTGGCTGAAACCGAGCTTGTGAAGGTGTCTCCGGCACGTTCCAGTTTTACCCAATAAGGTGCGTTGGCAGTAGGGCCGCCGGTGTGGCTACTGGAGCCTCCAGTGGCTGTACGCCGCTGAAAGGCACTGGTGCCCGTTGGTGTGATGGCAGTGAGTGCGTGCTTCGAGTTGCCGGCAAGAGATTCCCGGATCATTACGCCCGCTTTGGCCCATACATCTGTATTGGTCATGGAATTGACCTGCGCAGTGATTGCGCCATCTCCTGTGAGCGACTGATACACATAGTGAAACTCATCTGTGGTTCCCCAGATATCACTACCTGATCCATTTACTGTAAAAGTGCCCGATGAATAGGAAGCCGATCCTGTAGCGGCCACCGCTCCAATGTCCTGTGATTGCCAGGGAGAAGGCAGGCCTCCGGCACGGTTTGTTACTGTAATGTTAGAGGAGGCTGTGTATCCTCCGTCTGCAGTGGTCACGGTGATCGTTGCATTGCCAGCACTTTGGGCAGTCACCAAGCCACTTGAGTTGACAGTAGCTACGGCGGCATTGTTGGTAGACCAGCTCACACCAGGATTTGTCGCTCCACTTGGTGTGACGGTTGCAGTTAATTGTTGCGTTTCTCCTGGTTCCAGGCTTGCGGTGCCAGGTGATACCGAAACTCCTGTTACTGGTACATTGGATCCATTGCCATCTGTCCAATAGATGTCGTCAATGGCAAATTGAAAAGTGGAGGCTGGCAGGCTTCCGTCCAGGCTGGTAATGGCAAATAGGTATCCAAGGTTTTGGAAAGCTACCAACCCTGTGAAGTCTTCCAGAGGGATTTCCACCTGACCCCATTCACCGTTTCTTACCAGTCCATACTGATTAACTCCCGCAGGGAAGTTGATGTATTGCTCGTTGGTGTAGTTGTCGGTGATCCCTATTCTGAAGGAGACATTGGCAGGAATTTTAATTCTAAATTTCATAGAACCATTTTCCACAAAGCCGGACATGTTTTTTCCGTAAAGGGAGGTCACTCCGCCGCCAAACCAGCTGTTCGCGGTGGTGGTTTCCCATGCGATGACATTGGAACCTTCATAGGCAGGAGTGGTTCCCTCCTGTACAGTACCTCCCCAGGCATAGATGGCAGCGTCGCTTCCAAATACCAATTCATTGTTAGTGGGCGTGTCGTCTGTATAGACTCCAAAAGTGCCTGCTTCCGGAGAAAGTGCTCCATAGTCAAAGGCTACCTCCCCATGTCCGTTCCATTCTGATACCCGCACATAGTCAATGTACATCTTGGCTGGAATGGGGGCAGTCACAGCACCACTGTTGGCCGCATCCGTGAAGTTGCCACCCACGGCGAGGTTGAGCAACATGAAGAATGGTCGGGTAAATGCAGCGGTCA
This sequence comes from Marinoscillum sp. 108, assembly GCF_902506655.1. Classification (NCBI taxonomy): domain Bacteria; kingdom Pseudomonadati; phylum Bacteroidota; class Cytophagia; order Cytophagales; family Reichenbachiellaceae; genus Marinoscillum; species Marinoscillum sp. 108. The sequence continues at coordinate 120,601 of NZ_LR734808.1, forward strand.
CCCCATCAGGATCCAGGGGGAGTGGGTTGGTGTACAGGTCGTACTCCGTGCCATTGTCTTCTACCGCAAAACGCATTTGAGTGGGCTCCCAGTATAGGCGATAAGTTACGAATCGGTTGCTGAGTGCGTTGGCCGGTACATATGGCTGGTTGTAGTCTACGTCGTAGGCAATACTTCCATACCCACCGTCTTCGGTTTGGAAAATGGCATTGGCTCCCACAAAATTATTGGAAGAGACACCCGGATATCCCTGGCGGGTACGTTCTTCGGCTTTGTGTCCCATTTCCATCATGTCTATTTCTCCTTTTGCGGGCCAGGCCTGGTTCACAGTGCCTAGCAGCCAGGCTGCGGGCCAAAGTCCTGTTTCCAGGTTTGGCACACGCATTCGTACCTCTATGAGTCCGTAGTGGATGGAGAGTTTGCCTTCAGTGTCCACTTTTCCTGAGGTGAACGATTGGGATCCCATGCTTTCGTTTCTCGCTTCCAGCACCAGGGCGTTATTGCCAGACTCTCCAGGGATGGCCTCTATGGATACATTGTTGCCGTGGTAATATTCCAGTTCGGCATTTCCCCAGCCGCAGAGGCCCGGGCATCCATCACCGACATTGGGTGTCCATATGTCGGTATTGAAAGTGTCAAAATTGTCCTCCCACAGGACATTGCCTACCTGGGCTTTCGCCAGAAGGAGGCCTGATAAAAGGAGTATCAGAACCAGTAGGGGTCTGATGTATTGGTTGGATATTGTGATTGGTGTCATAGGTAATAGGTTATTTGTATCGTTTGTGAATTGATTATGGCGGTTAATTCACTGGAACACCTTATGGTGGAGTGCTTTGTGAGTGGTGTGGTGAGTGATTGTTTGTGTGCATAGGTTGTGATTGGTTTTATGATAATAATAAAATATGAGTGTGTTTGGTGATTAATTGATCACTTAAAGGTGTGTAGATAAGAGAGAAATTGAAAAAATCGCAACTCATCAATATTACATCACCTGTAAAATAAAATTTGCAGGGATTGATTGGGTTGATGAGGGGAGATGTGCGCTGAGAGTAGATGAGGCCTGTTTGACTACATCAATACTACATCAATAAGAAAGGTGTATTTCACTAAAAATTCACCACCAGATCAGCACAGTGAAGCGTGATTTCGTTCGAGATGGAGGGGCGCGATTGATTTTCAGACATAAAAAAACCACTTCGAATCATTCGAAGTGGTTTGGATTATAACCAGACTTGTACTTTTTATGCTTTGGTCACCTGGATGTTCAGGTGGAGCTTCACATCATCACCTACTACCACACCTCCCGCTTCGGTTACCATACTCCAGGTAAGTCCGAAATCTTTACGGTTGATTTTGCCATTGATCTCAAATCCGGCCTTGGTCTGACCGTAGCCGTCTACCATGGTGCCGCCCAATTCCACATCCAATTCCACTTCTTTGGTGGTTTCTTTGATGGTAAGTGGACCTACCAGCTTGTAGTTGTCACCTACTTTAGAGAGCACTCCCTCAAAGGTCAGTTTTGGATGCTGCTCCGCATTAAAAAAGTCTGCACTCTTAAGGTGCGCATCTCTGTCTGCTACGTTGGTATCTACACTCTTGGCATCCAGTGTAAAAGCTGCTTTTGCGCCATCAAAATCCTCCGAGTCACTCGTGAGCGAGCCTTCAAAACTTTTGAAGGTACCAGTCACGGTGGAGATCACCAGGTGTTTCACTTTGAATTGCACTTCGCTATGCGTAGGGTCGATGTTCCAGTTTTGTGTTGCCATGTTTTTATAGAAATTTAATATATGTTAATACATTAACTGTATATACATATAAAGGTTTCAAATCGATCAACTTTTTATTTTCTCGCTTAGGAAAGCGTCACTTTTTTCTAATGGAGCGGAGGTAGAGTTCTTCCACTTTGGTTCTGGCCCAGGGCGTTTTTCGGAGAAAGGTCAGGCTGGATTTAATGGACGGATTGTCGGTGAAGCATTTGATCCTGATTCGGCTACCCAGACCTTCCCATCCATACCTGGCTTCCAGATGCTCCAGGATTGTCACCAGCTTGATGCCGTGCAGGGGATTGTTGGGTTGGTTTTCTTTGGGCTGCTCCATGGTGTAAAAGTAGGGTTAAAAACCCTCAGCCCGGAAGCTATTATCAAATGATTTCCCTGATCGTTTTTCTGAGGGCAGGGACTACTTCCTGTTCGAACCAGGGATTTCGAGCCTTCCAGATGTTGTTTCTTGGAGAGGGGTGAGGCAGTACGAAATGAGCGGGCAGGTATTGCCGATAGTTTTTTACGGTTTCGGTGAGTGTGGGCCTAAGCTGGCCACCAAGGTAGTAGGCCTGAGCATACTGGCCGATCAGGAGTGTTAGTTTCACCTCTTTCATTTGATTAAGAAGAGGGTGGTGCCATTGAGGGGCACATTCTGGTCTGGGCGGTAGATCTCCGGATTTTCCTTTTCCTGGATAGCAAAAGCCCATAGGGATCAAAGCGACTATTTCAGGATTGTAAAAGGTGGGTTTGTCCATTTGCAACCATGCCCGAAGGTTTTCTCCGCTTTTATCATCCCAGGGAATACCGGTTCGATTGACCACACTCCCGGGCGCCTGGCCGATGATGACTATTTTGCTATGGACACTGGCGGAGAAGACAGGGTTGGGGGGATGCGGCAGGTGGCTTTGGCAAATCGTGCATTTTCGAATGTCACTCAAGAGTGTTTTCATGGACCTTTGGGGTTGTAGCTAAAAAGGTAATGAAATCAACCGCAATATTCAATCCGCAGCTTACCGGTGAATAACCACTGTTGGCCGATTGGCCCTTGTCAGCAAGGGTCAAGAGCATCACATTTGAAGAAAAATAACAATCTACCATCATGAGAAATCAAGAAAATCGTAATCAAAGGGCCTGGCTGGGCGTTGCATTTGTCACTTTCGGAGCTTATCTGCTCTTTCGCAACCTGGATCTAATCCCGGAATTTATTCCCCATTATCTGTTTGGATGGGAAATGATCTTTCTGGTCATTGGCGGCTCCATGATTGTGACCGGTAGGAGAGAAGGGTTGATCTTTTTCTTTATCGGCGGTTTTTTCCTTTTGCCGGAATTCTTCTACTGGCCGCAATTCAATCTGCGTACCTGGTGGCCTGCTATCCTGATCGCGGTAGGGGTGAGCATTATTTTGCGCAGACGTGATCATGTAAAAAGAGCACCTGGAGACCTGACGGACGATTACATAGAAGATACTTCCATCTTTGGGGGGTCAGAGAAGTCCTTCAGTTCGCAAAATTTTAAAGGGGGTAAAATCACCTCTGTTTTTGGAGGCTCAGAAATCAACTTTTCAGGCGCTAAAATGCACGGCGATGAGATCATTTTGGATATTTTCTGTTTGTTTGGGGGAAATGGCCTGATCGTGCCCAATGACTGGACGGTAATCAACGAGAGTTTTGTCATATTTGGAGGATTCGCCGACAAACGACCAAAGGTTTCCTATGAGCCCGGTGCACCCAAGAAGGTATTGCGGATCAAAGGGTCTGTGATCTTTGGTGGTGCTGAGGTGAAGGGCGTCTGAGTCCCGCTGGAAGTGGGGTCATTAAAAAAAACACAACCAACCGATTGTCTGAATGAGCCATCCCGTATTAAGAGGTTCTGGTAATAAAGTGTATTTGCTTGTCTGGGTACTGATGGTATTCCTGCATGGCACCGTGCTCTACTTCTATTACGGGTGGTCATTGGAGATCTCTGCGGCCGACAGCCTGGTTTACAATTTGCTGTTCGCCTCCATTGCTCCGGGTTTTTGGTACATCGTCACCTTTGCCAGCCTCAGCAAGGACGATCTGGCCCTCGTGGGTACCCATCTGGCCGGTGCCACCATGGCCATCTTTCTTTGGGCGGCATTATCGGGAGTTGCGCTGCGCTTCCTTTTCCCGGATCATCAGGAATATATGGCGTTCCTCAAACGGGCCTATATCTGGCGACTGATTATTGGTGTGATGTACTACAGCATTACAGTGCTGGTCTTTTACCTGATCAAATATTATCAGGATTTGCAGGAGCGCACCCACAGGGAATTGGAACTTCAGAACCTGCTCAAAGACTCGGAACTGAGAATGCTCAAATCGCAGATCAATCCCCACTTTATCTTCAACAGCCTGAATTCTGTCAGCGCACTCACCGTTTCCAAACCAGAGGCGGCCAGGGAGATGGTGATCAAGCTGAGTGATTTTCTGAGATACTCACTCGGGAAGGATAGCGTGCACATGAATACCCTGGCTCAGGAGCTGGACAATGCCACCCTCTATATGGACATAGAGAAGATACGTTTTGGCAGCAGGCTCAGGTTTGAAAAGGAAGTGGATGATGCCTGTTTGAAAGTGAATGTGCCCAACCTGATTTTGCAGCCCATTTTCGAAAATGCCATTAAGTATGGAGTGCATGAGAGCATCCACGAAGTAACCATCCGACTGAAATGTGTGGGGCATCCGGGCATGTTGGAGATTCACATTGGTAATAACTTTGATGAAGAGTCGATGCCTTCAAAAGGAGCGGGTATCGGGCTGGAGAATGTTCGCAGGAGGCTGGGGCTGGTCTATGGTAGAAATGATCTTCTGGAGGTAGATCAGCAGGATGGGGAGTTTATGGTAAAGATTAAAATTCCGACAGAAAATGAATAAAATACGTGCATTGATCATTGATGATGAAGAGCTGGCCCGGGAGGTCATCAGAACTTATCTGGAAAAAGATGAAACGATTACTCTGATCGGAGAATGTGCCAATGGCTTTGATGGGTTCAAGGAGATCAATGATCAGAAGCCTGATTTGGTGTTTTTGGATGTGATGATGCCCAAACTCACTGGGTTTGAGATGCTTGAGCTGTTGGATGAGCCTCCTGTAGTGATTTTTAGCACAGCGCACGACGAGTTTGCCATTCGGGCATTTGAGCAGAATGCCATTGATTACCTGCTGAAGCCCTATTCTTACGATCGGTTTGCAGATGCCCTTACCAAGGCCAAGTCAAAACTGGCGATGGAGGTGCCTTCGGCGAAAGGCCTTTCTGAGGTGGTGGTGCAGAACAAGGATCATTCAGGGATTCTTTCGCGGGTGGCCGTGCGCACAGGCAGTAAAATCCAGATCATCCCTGTGGGCAAGATCAGATACCTGGAGGCCATGGACGACTATGTGAAGCTACACACCGAGCAGGGCGTATTTTTAAAGCAGGATACCATGAAGTACTACGATGAGCATCTGCCTGCCGAGGACTTCATTCGGATTCATCGCTCTTACATTGTGCGCATCAAAGAAATAGCCAGGCTGGAGCTGATGGGCAAAGACAGTCATGTGGTCTTTTTACATGATAATACACAGCTATCAGTGAGCCGGTCGGGATACGCTCTACTGAAAGAAGCACTGGGGTTTTAGGCAACCACTTCAACAGCCGCCGCCATCTTGCGCCTGGATGCTTTACGCATTTGTATGATGCCGAGGGCCAAAAACACACCGGCAAAGGCCATCAGCGCACCTACCACATCCGCAGAGGTGAATCCGTAGCCCATCGCAATGGGAAGGCCTGCCAGGTAAGCACCCGAGGCATTTCCCATATTAAAGGCACTTTGATTGAGGGAAGAACCCAACATCTCAGAGCCCCTGGCAGTGTTGATCATGGCCATTTGGATGGGTGCTGCCACACAGAAGGCTCCAAATCCGATGATGAAGGTCATCACCAGCACGGCTACCGGATCATGAGCCAGGTACACATTGGCCAGCAGGAGGAGAGTCATCACCCCCAGCGCCAACACCACCGCATAAATGGGTTGCATCTTCTCGGCGAGTTTGGCACCTGCTATGTTTCCTGCAAACATGCCGCAACCTGCCAATATCATCGCATAGCTGACCATGCCCGGGTCGTGCCCGGCCACCTCAGTAATCAGCGGGGCAATGTAGCTATACCAGGCAAAGAACCCACCTGTGCCGATGGTGGTCAGCAGCACGACCATCCATAATTCAGCTTTTTTGAGGATTTGAAAGTCTTCACTCATGGACTGCTCAGATGACTGAGCGAGTGCTGGCATCCAAAACCGGAGACTGGTGATGGTGATGATGCCCACAATCCCCACCACAAAAAAGGCCATGCTCCAGTGAAACTCCTGTCCCAGATAGGTGCCAAATGGCACCCCAATGATATTGGCCAGGGTAAGCCCGGAAAACATGGCAGCAATCGCCTGAGCCTCTTTGCCAGGCCTGGCCAGGCGGCTGGCCACTACTGCGCCAATCCCAAAAAAGGCACCGTGCGGCAGTGCGGAGAGAAATCTAAACAGCATCAGAGACCAGTAACTATTGGCAAAACCCGACAGTGAGTTGAAGACAGTAAACCACACCATCAGACCGATGAGCATCTTGTGAGCGGGCCATTTGCTGCCCAATGCCGTGAGGAGGGGAGCACCCACCACCACGCCTATGGCATAGGCCGAAATGAAGTGGCCGGCCTCTGGGATGGTAATGTCCATCGAGGTGGCGATTTCCGGAAGGATGCCCATGATCACAAACTCCGTCATGCCGATTCCGAATCCTCCTGCTGCCAGAGAAATAAGAGATTTTTTCATGATTTGGATGCTAAATATATGGTTCACCGATCAGCTACATCAGCCGATCAGCATTGGGTTTGGTACTCACAGAGGAATGGGGGCTGAGCAAAACCGAATGTTACTTTTTACTCATTCTTCATTGAGCGGCAAAGCTCCGTAATTATTGCGAATCTGAATAGTTTATGTGCGAATCTTTGATAATTACTGATCTGGCAGAGGTGTTTCGTGTGTGTTTTGTCAATGGATTGTCGGCACTGTGACGAGCTTTCCAGTGGACAGAGAGCTTTCTTGCGTCATGAGTGATAGCTGTGCATCATCGTTGACAGGCACTCCTCAAACTTGATAGCTTTTGCTTCATAGTGCTTTAGTGTGCTTCACGGTACCGAAAGACCTTTGCCAAAAGTTCTAATCCAAATAATATCACCATGAAAAAGATTCCCTCGTTACTTACGTACTTTGTGATCGGTTTTGCCCTGGCGCTTACTCCGGGCTGTTCATTGCTGCCTCCGCTGCCAGACACTGTGGAGCAGGAAGTAGAAAATGCCTTAGCCCGGGGCTTCGATGGCATCATTGTCTACGTGGAGCAAGGCGGGGAGCCTGCGCTCTATGCCGCCGGATGGAAAAACAGGGAAGACAAAATTCCAGCCGACCCTCACGCTCTGTTCAAGATTGCCAGCATCAGCAAGCTGTACATCGCAGCAGCCGCTGCCAAAATGGTGCATGAAGAGCGCCTGTCTCTGGACAAAACACTCGCCGAATACCTTCCTGAATTGGCCGGGCGCATAGCGCACGCAGAAAAAATCACGCTGAGAATGATGCTCAAGCACCGGAGTGGCATTCCCAACTTCACCGACATGCCAGACTACCCCTGGGACAACCCACCCCGGGACAATAGGGAAATTTTGGAGCTGGTGCTGGACAGGTCGGCTGAGTTTGAGCCCAACAAAAAATACCGGTATTCCAATACCAATTACCTGCTGATAGGCGCTATCATGGACAGTACGCTGGGGCATAGCCACCATCAGTACATCAAAGAGGAAATTCTCAAGCCGCTCGGATTGAACCATACCTACAGCCTGCTGAGCGAAGTAGATTTGGACGATGTGATGAGCGGATACCACGTGGGGTATGAGCCTGACATCAAGTACAATGACTTCATACAGCCCGGAGGCTCTATGGTGGCCACTGCAGAAGACGTGGGGATCTTCCTGAGAGCTCTCAACGACGGCTCACTCTTCAGTGAAGACGAGCAGGCCATCTATTCTTCCATATACAGGTATGAGCACACAGGCCTGCTGCCGGGGTATCAGAGCATTGCCCAATACCACAAGGAGCTGGATGCGGTGGTCATCCAGTTTGTGAACACCAGTGGGGGCAGCATGTGGATGAAATCTGAAGCCGTATACCGGCGCGTCGTTCGGATTTTGAAAAGGCAGTGACCCACCAAAGATCCAAATGATGACATCATACTGGGGATCGGAGGCTACTGTGGCATATGGCCGACAATGGTTTGTTCAGGAGTGAAAAAAAGCTAGATTTGGTAAGGTTACAAGCGACTAAGAGCCATGGTGGTTGTTGGTTGTTGTGCGACATAGTGGTCTGGATAAGATAAGACCCAGCCCGGGCCACGGGCCCCGGCTGGGTGGGCAGCACTCAGGCTGTGGCCGGCGTATCCGGCTCGGTGCTGGATTTGCCCTTGCGGGCTTAATCTTAAATTCAATTGTTTCCTAAAAAAGAAACTTTTATGTTTGTTCCAGCGTTAAATTTTATCACTTGAAGAGATTTGAAGTAAGCTTTCTTGAGGAAGCAGTAGAATTCCTTGATCGATTAGATGAAAAGGCAAGAGAAAAAATTATTTATAATGTTAAGAAGGCTCAAATGTCCAATGATAAAGAGCTTTTCAAAAAGCTAACCAATGACATTTGGGAATTCAGAACACTCTTCAAAAAGACATATTACCGCTTATTCGCTTTCTGGGACAAGACTGGAAGTACTGAAACACTCATCTTAACAACCCATGGGCTTGTGAAGAAGACAGGTAAAACTCCTAAAGGCGAAATTGAACATGCTGAGCAGATTAGAAAAAGATATTTTGAAAACAAATAGTTATGGCAGCTCTAAAAACATACACCCTTGACGAAGTAACCGATAAATTTATCGGTAAAAGAGGAACCGCGAAAAGAGAAGCATTTGAATATGAGCTTAAGCTTGACCTTTTAGGAGAAGCAATCAAACGCGCCCGAAAAGAACGGAATCTCACGCAGGAACAACTGGGAGAACTCGTTGGTGTCAAAAAGGCTCAAATTTCCAAATTGGAGAATAGCTTAACTGATGCAAGGTTTGAAACCATCATCAAGGTTTTTAAAGCCTTGAACGCAAAAATCAACTTCAACGTGGAACTTCTGAACGAACACGTGGAGCTGGCTTAAAAGCCGATGGCAATCGTAGCTGTTGCACAACCCCTCCAACATCTAAACATGATGGGTAGGCCAGTGCCGTAGACTCAACCCGAAGCTCAACTTCCTGGCGGGACGGCCTGACAGAATCCCGGGCGGGCGATGGCTCCGATAACTATCGGAATAGGGTAGCCGCAGACATACGCCCGATAGCTCGTTACAGGCATCTCTGCCATTCGGAGTTACAGCGGAAACTATTTAACTTTGATATTATGGAATGGCGAGAACATGTAATATCGGATAACAACGTCCTACTGGGCAAGCCTATAGTCAAGGGAACAAGGGTTTCCGTGGAGCACATCATCGGTTTACTTGCTCAAGGGTGGACCGAACAACAAATTCTGGACAACTACCCGCGTTTGACCCAGGAATCTTTACAGGCCGTTTTCGCATACATACAAGAGTGTCTGAAAGATGGTCTTCTTCATTCGAACGCCTAACTTCTTCTTACCTTGAAATTTCTAGCGAACGAAAATGTTCCGGTTTCAAGTGTCAACTATTTGAAATCCAAAGGCTATGATATCACCTCAATTGGAGTTGACGAGGCTGGAGTATCAGATCAACAGGTTATGGATATCGCTACCAAACAAGATCGAACGATAATAACCTATGATAGTGATTATGGAGAACTAATCTTCAAATATGGATTCAAGCCGAACGCCGGAGTGATTTTCATCCGCCAGCAACCAACTGAACCGCTGGAAACGGCCAAAATAATTGAGCAACTAACATCCAACACTACCTTGTCTTTCGAACGAACTTTAACGGTAGTTGACTTGAACTCACTAAGACAGAAGAAGTATTGAAATAGCGGGACGGCTCGACAGAATTCCGGGTGTGCGGAGGCTCCGATAACTATCGGAATAGGGTAGGAAGCAATCATTCTGTCATGATTTTTGGTTACTTTTCATCACAGGTAAAGTAAGAGCCAGCCCGGCTTGAGGGAGTTGGCACCACTAGTCGAAAAGAATTACTCATGAACTATGAAACCTTCGCACCTCATCCGGACTTAGATGCTATTGTAAAGTGTCATTGGATTTTAGAGGTGCCAGATGACATGGAGGCTCCTAAACAGCGAGTAATTGCTGACGGTTGTATTGAAATGTGCTTCATTCTTGGAGATGATGTGCGAAGATTTACCTCTGAAACTGACTATATTATTCAACCCCGAGCAATGGTGTTTGGGCAGATTACTAAGCCCTGTTATGTGCAACCCACGGGCTATGTGAACACTTTTGCTGTTCGATTTTATCCCTATGGTTTTGCCAATTTCATCACGAGACCAATTCGTGAATTGGCTGACAAGGAAACACCCCTAACATCTTTGTTTGAAGAGCAATCGGTAAGAGTGCTGGAACAAAAAATTATCGAAGCTCCATCCACCAGATCAAGAATAGAATTGGTTGAAAATTTCTTGCTAGGCAAACTCAAAGATCAATCAATTATTGAAAATATTGTAAAATCGACAATTGATGCCCTCTCACAAACTAAAGGCAAAATGTCCATTAACTCTATACTTAAAGATGATCTATCCAAAAGAAGAAACCTTGAGCGGAAATTCTCAAAGCAAGTGGGAATTAGTCCCAAACAGCTAGGCAAAATCATAAGGTTACAAGCCGCCCTAAAATTGATCCTGAATAACAAAGGAGAAAAATTGACTCAGATCGCCTATGAGAGCGAATACTACGATCAAGCTCATTTCATCAAAGACTTCAAAGAATTTACCGGAACAAATCCTAAGGAATATTTGAGTGATGATCAAATGATCCTTTCATCCCTTATTTATTCAAAAGGCTAAGCTGTCGCAGTTTTACAATTTCCGTCTTTCGAACTGGTGTAACTATGCATTACATCCAAGTAGATTAAAAATGAAAAACAAAATTTACAAAGCAGCAATTATACTGTCAATGGGCTTCATTACCTACGTCAATCCGACTGAAACTATGGCTCAAACAGAGGCTTTATCAAGTAACCAAAATAGTAATGACATGAGTAGTTTTATATCAATATTTGAAATCCCTGCCACAGACCTATCAAGAGCAGTCAACTTTTATCAAGCAATTTTGAATATTAAGATTGAAAAAATGGAAATGCCGGGAATGGAAATGGGAATATTTCCCTACGAAGGACAACTGGTGACAGGAGTAATAGTGAAAGGAGATGGCTATAATCCTTCGGCCGATGGTGTGACCATATACCTAAATGGTGGAGATAATCTTCAAATCATACTTGATAAAGTGGAGGAGAGTGGAGGGAAAATTATTGTGCCTAAAACGCCCCATGCAGATGAAAGCGGATTTTTCGCAATGTTTCTTGACACGGAAGGGAATAAAATGGGATTGCACTCTCCAAACTGACCTAAGATAACAAGCCCATAACAAACGCAACTGTTGCCCCTCTAAACATGATCGGTAGACCTGTGCCGTGGACTCAACCCGAATCTCAACTTCCAGGCAGGACGGCCCGACAGAATTCCGGGCGTGTGATGGCCCCGATAACTATCGGAATAGGGTCGGAAGCGATCATTCTGTCATGATTTTTGGTTACTTTTCATCTCAGGAAAAGTAACAGCCAGCGCGGTTTGAGGGCATTTGATCAACAGTAGCAGACGAAATAAAACACACAAACAGGTGTAGTGTTGCCCCCTCCAATAGCTAAATACGATCGGTATACCTGTGCCGGGAAACCCGAATAGGTGCCAAAAGTGCTGGTTTTGTTCAGGACTCAAAAACCACATAGATTTGGTATTGGCGGCTAATAGCCATTTGGTTGTTTGTCGGGCGTGCTCAAAACATACAAATCAAAATATGGAAAAATTTACATTTGTAATTTTGTGTATTCTTCTTTCAGGAGTACAAACCACATTCGGACAGCATAAAACAGAGATTGTAATAGGTAGTAAGTTTGTCATTGAATCTAACATTTTAGATGAAGAAAGAACTTGTTTAATCAGTCTTCCGGATTCATACAATGATTCATGCCTTGCTTCCAAAAAATATCCAGTGATCATATTACTGGATGGGTATACTCATTTTAAAACAGCATCTGGAATAGTCCACTTTATGAGTTCCAAGAGGAACCGAAACAATTTAATGCCAGAAAGTATCATCATAGCCATAGAGAATGTTGACCGTGAGCGAGATTTTACGGTTACAAAAATTAAGACCAAACGGCCAAATACTATGGGGGGTGGAAGGAGTTTTTTGAATTTTATTGAGAATGAACTAATTCCCTATGTTGATGAAAATTATAGAACAGAACCCTCTAGAACCCTTATTGGACATTCTTTAGGAGGCTTACTTACATTAAATTCTTATATGGATGAAAATAGCGTATTCAATGCTTACATTTCTATAGACCCAAGTATCTGGTGGAGCGAGGAGATGATGAAAAACAAAGTTGATTCTATTTCATCAATATCATTGAATAAAAAGCTTTATATAGCCACTGCCAATCAAGGAGAGGCTAATTACGAGAGGAATAAACAAAGACACGACAATCTCTATACATTAATAACAAAGAGGTCGGAAGAACCTCTAAACGTTGAAATAAAATATTTTGAAAAGGAAAATCATCGCTCTGTACCATTAATAGCTTTGTACGAAGGGTTAATGTACATTAATCAAGAGAATTGATTTATAGCACAAAAAGACATTTGGTAGTGCCAATAGCTGCTGCGCAACCCCTCCAAAATCTAAATACGATCAGTAGACCAGTGCCGTAGACTCAACCCGAATCTCAACTTCCAGGCGGGATGGCTCGACAAAATTCCGGGCCTGCGGTGGCCCCGATAACTATCGGAAAAGGGTCGGAAGCGATTATTCTGTCATGATTTTTGGTTACTTTTCATCACAGGAAAAGTAACAGCCAGCCCGGCTTGAGGGGATTTAATCAACAGCAAAAGACGAAACAAAATCACACAAACAAGTGTGGCTGTTGCACAACCCTTCCACAACCTAAATATGATAGGTAGACCTGTGCCGGGAAACCCGAATAGGTGCCAAAAGTGCTGGTTTTGTTCAGTACTCAAAAACCACATAGATTTGGTATAGGCGGCTAATAGCCATTGGCGGAGCCTCCTGAACCCACAAGCCGAAAACAAAAATCGATGAAAATAATCCGTTTTATTATACTCATAGGAATGGCGACTTCTTGTCAGACAGAAGAGAAAAGCCGGATCAATGTGATGACCTCAGATATTGATCACTTTTGGACCGCTTATGATTTAATTATAAAAGAACCGGACAGCTTAAAACGAATCCAGTTGATTGATTCGCTTTATATCCAACAAGGATCTATTGGCTTGAAAAAATGATGGAAGTCCGTGAATATTCAGCTGAAGAATATATCCAAATGATTACCAGTTATCCCAATTTCTTGTCGTCTCTTCGACAGAACACCCTCAAATCCAATGAATTGGCCAACGAGCTAAGCACTGGTATAGAGAAGTTGAAAGCTGTTTATCCCAATTTGAAACCTGCCAAAATTTATTTTACCATAGGTTGTATGAGGTCAAATGGGACGACCATAGATAGTTTGGTGCTGATTGGTAGTGAATTGGCCATGGCAGACCAACAAACTGATATTTCTGAATTTGATGGAGCCACGAAAGAGTGGTTGGAGACTTTTTTCAACTCCAATCCCATCGATAATTTAGTGTTGTTGAATGTTCATGAATACGTTCATACCCAACAAAAAACCCAGGTGAATAACTTGCTCTCTATAGCCATCCGTGAAGGAGTGGCTGAATTCGTTTCTACTTTAGCTATGGAGATGCCATCTGCTACTCCTGCCATCGCCTATGGCAAAAAGAATGCACAAACGGTGCTCGAAAAATTCGAACTGGAAATGTTTTACCCTAACAATCAGTCCAAGTGGTTTTGGAGCAATTACCCCAACGAATTTGGTGTAAGAGATTTGGGGTATTATGTAGGCTATCAGTTGTGCGAACATTATTATGCACAAGCCGGAGATAAAGAGAAGGCCATCAAAAGGATGATAGAGCTGGATTACACCAACGAGGTTGAAGTTGAAGATTTCGTCGAGCAGACGCGCTATTTTTCTACCTCGCTTGACTCCTTGTATCAAAGATTTGAAAATAAGCGACCATACGTAACGGGAATTAGGCAATTCGAAAATAACAGCACGAATGTTGACGCGGGCATCAGACAAATCACCATTGATTTTTCAGAACCGCTGAATGGTCACAATACAGGTGTGGACTTTGGGGAATTAGGTCAGGATTATTTTCCAAAGAACGATGTAACTAAGCGATTTTGGTCAGAGGATAAAGCATCATGGACGATTAGTGTAGAATTGGATCCGGGTAAACACTACCAGTTATTGATATCCAACAATTTTAGAACATCGGAAGATATTCCACTGAAGCCTTATCTCATTGATTTTAACACAGCGAATTAGATTTTGGATCAACATTAACTACCACAGAAATAACCAAGGGCTTCTGGTACGCGGGTTTTCCCTGAGCATCAGCCTTTTTCTACTCTTTCATAAACCGCACAGTATGTTCCTTAGCCCCGTCTAAAATTTGCAACAAATACATTCCCGGTTGAAGGCTACTTAAATCAATGGTGTGATTGACACTGGTAATCTGCTCCAGGCCTTTGATGAGTTCACCATTCATGCCGTAGATTTTGATTTGGAAGGCATCAGACAAGTTGTTCGATTTTATGATAAGCCAATCCTTTGTCGGGTTTGGATAAACCTCCCAGGTATTTGACGTTGCACTTTCCAGTTCTAGGGCTTTGAACACTTCCAGGCTAATATTGAACGGTTCGCTATCATCTGTTCCATCATTCACATAAACAGACACAGTCAGGGTGCCCGTGAAATCTGCAGAAGGTAATACGGTGTTTCCCGAAACGGAATAGAGATCTCCGGGTAGAACATTAAGTGTGAAGTCATTTGGGAAATCATTGTCAGGATCCTCTACCAAAAGGTTCGTTAGAGGAATCTCCACCGGGGTTCCTTTGAGGGTGAAAAGGGCAGCATTAATTCCCGTTATTATAGGGACGTCATTGACAGCAGTTACTTCCAGAGATAGATTAAATATTTCGCTGTTATCCTCCCCATCATTCACAGTTATCGGGACAGACAGTATTCCATTAAAATCTAAATTGGGAAGTATTTCATTTCCCGATACCGTATAATTTTCCCCAATGATAATATTCAAAGTAAAGTCCTCAGGAGCATTGTCGGGGTCCACTATTGAGAAATCTGTGACGGGAATCTGAATTCCAGTTTCTTCAGGAGTAGTGTATGTGTTGGTGTTTCCATTGATCACCGGGACATCATTAACCGGAGTTACATTTACTTGTAGTTCAAATTCTTCACTGCTGTCGATACCATCATTGACTACTATCGGAACGGAGAGGACGCCATTAAAATCCAGGTCGGGTATAATTTGATTCTGAGAGATTAAGTAATTGTCCCCAGGCCTGATGTAAATGGTGAAGTCATTCGGGAAGGTATTGTCCGGGTCTTCCACCAGCAAGTTTGAGCCCAAATAGTTAAGCGGAGTATCCTCTGGGGTGGTGGTGGGGGAGCTTGTACCCGTCACTACAGGTATGTCATTGACAGGAGTCACCTCTATTGTGATCCAAAATGGGGCGCTATTATTGACTCCATCATTTACAGTTAGGTCTACGTGAATGAGTCCATTAAAATTGGGGTCAGGTAAAATTCCAGCATCTGAAACCGAATAATTTTCTCCATCGTTGATTGTCAGGGTGAAGTTTCCTGGGAAATCACTGTCATCATCAACCGACAGATGAGATAAGTTTAATTCCAGAGGTGTGTCTTCCTCTATAATCAGTGTTTGATTGACTTCCAGAATAATAGGAGGGAGGTTGACCTCTGAGGCATTACGCTGCCAGACACTGGCCCCATTGGTGCCGGCATAAAAGTGATCTCCGGCGAGAATGAGAGAGGTTAGAGATTTATTCGTAAGCTGGTCACTCACGTCGTACCATTCATCCCTTTTGTCGGATCCCAAAAACATTCCCTGATTCGTTGCCACGAAAAGGTTGCCATCACCTACCACCAGGCCGTGTATGCCATAAACCCCAATTGCTGTGGCGACCCATGTCACTCCCAAGTCATCGCTGAAATATAATCCCTGGTCTGACCCTGCGTAGAGTCTTCCTTGGTGAATTTGTACTTCTCTGGTTGTGTATACTTCCTCAATGGAAATATCTGTCCAGGTGGCACCCAGGTCTTGCGAAACAAATAGTTCAAGACTTGCATTGCTAACTATGATCGTATCCCCCTGAACATAAATCGATTCGTAGCTAGTGTCAGTATTCAAACCAGTGTTTGAAGCGAGAACCCATGTGTTGCCTTTGTCATTAGAAATATAGACCCCCGTGCCATTAACCGCTGCAGCAAATACCCCATTGTCATAATGAAGTGCCTGTATCGATTTGTTCAATCCAGGGTCCAGGAGCCTGGTCCATGAATCTCCGTCAATGGTAGCAGCGTATACACCCCCTCCAGACCCGAGAAATACCGAGTCTCCTACAATAATAATATCATAGATAGATAATGCATTCGAGCCACTCAGTCCTGAGTTATTCTGCACCCAGTTGCCTTTCAGGTCAGATCGAAAAATTCCCGCTCCTTTGGTTCCCACATATAGAGACGATTCGCTTGCCGCCAAAGACTCAATCGGCATGGCCGTCATTCCATAGTTGCTTTCATACCAGGTTGCTCCTGCATCAATAGAACTGAACAATCCTTCTGAAGTACACATAACAATCTTACCCTCTAAAAAAGTGACGCTGTTAACAATGCTGTTGGTTTTTGTGTTTTGAATCTTTGTCCAGTTTTGCCCTTCATCTTTTGTGTAAAAGACCATTCCATCACCAGTGGTGAGATAAACACTGTCTCCCGATATACCCATGGTTAATATGGTTCCACCTAGGTCAATGTTGGTCTGTACCCACTCGTCCCCATTATGAGAGGAAAAGACATGGCCATCATCCGCGATGTAGAGGACTTCTTCAGTGGCGGTCATTGAACTGATACCGTTCGGACCCAGTCCTTCTACTTCAATGGCATCCCAGGTATCACCGTTATCGGAAGACCTGAAGAGTGATTGGCCTCCACCATACACAGCAGAATTGAAAAAAGCCAAATCACGCAGCTTTACTTCAGCGTTGCCTGCTCTCTTCTCTACCCAATTTGCTCCATTGTCTTCCGAGTAAAGCACCCCACTACTTGCGTGACTGTACACATATACAGTTCCATCCTGGATCGTTAGGTCACTAAATGAATCAATGCCTGAATAGCTAAGCTCCCAATTCTCTCCTTCATCCGATGAGATGTAAATTGCAAAAGTGGTTATGAGATACAAGAGACCATTACTTTCTTTGATGCGCCAAGCATTTATATTGGAAGGGAGTGTGGTGTTTTTGGGTTCCCATGTGACACCATTATTCACTGATTTGAATACGCCTCCTCTTCCTGCTGCCACCACCAAGGATGTGCCAGCCTGTGCAATATCATAGGTGTTCCCTCCGCTCGGGCCCCCTGTTGGGACCCACTGTGCGGATAGTAATGTGTTGATTAGCAACAAGAGACATATGGAGAGGTTGGACTTTTTCATGGGAGCAAGTGCTTGAAATGGAAAGAGTTGGATTGATGCATACCGCTATTACGCGGCAAAATAATAGAATCTTTCACATTCTCATACTTTTTTTACTCGCCTGGACCAAAAATGACATTTTTGGGTTTCTCTACATTCAGAGATCATTGAATTTATTACCCTTCCCACGCTGTGGGGAGGGTGTTGCTACCCGTGAAAGGGGGGCTGGATATCGTGGGGAGACCTTCGGGTTGATGACCAAAGCTTCAAGCGAACTATCTCCCTATAGCCAGCAATGGTTTGTCCGAGACTCAAAAACCACATAGATTTGGTATTGGCGGCTAATAGCCATTGGGGGAGCCTCCTGAACCCACAAGCCGAAAACAAAAATCGATGAAAATAATCCGTTTTATTATACTCATAGGAATGGCGACTTCTTGTCAGACAGAAGAGAAAAGCCCGATCAATGTGATGACCTCAGATATTGATCACTTTTGGACCGCTTATGATTTAATTATAAAAGAATCGGACAGCTTAAAACGAATCCAGTTGATTGATTCGCTTTATATCCAACAAGGATCTATTGGCTTGAAAAAAATAATGGAAGTCCGTGAATATTCAGCTGAAGAATATATCCAAATGATTACCAGCTATCCCAATTTCTTGTCGTCTCTCCGACAGAACACCCTCAAATCCAATGAATTGGCCAACGAGCTAAGCACTGGTATAGAGAAGTTGAAAGCTGTTTATCCCAATTTGAAACCTGCCAAAATTTATTTTACCATAGGTTGTATGAGGTCAAATGGGACGACCATAGATAGTTTGGTGCTGATTGGTAGTGAATTGGCCATGGCAGACCAACAAACTAATATTTCTGAATTTGATGGAGCCACGAAAGAGTGGTTGGAGACTTTTTTCAACTCCAATCCCATCGATAATTTAGTGTTGTTGAATGTTCATGAATACATTCATACCCAACAAAAAACCCAGGTGAATAACTTGCTCTCTATTGCCATCCGTGAAGGAGTGGCTGAATTCGTTTCTACTTTAGCTATGGAGATGCCATCTGCTACCCCCTCCATCGCCTATGGCAAAAATAATGCACAAGGGGTGCTCGAAAAATTCGAACTGGAAATGTTTTACCCTAACAATCAGTCCAAATGGTTTTGGAGCAATTACCCCAACGAATTTGGTGTAAGAGATTTGGGATATTATATAGGCTATCAGTTGTGCGAATACTATTATACACAAGCCGAAGATAAAGAGAAGGCCATCAAAAGGATGATAGAGCTGGATTACACCAACGAGGTTGAAGTTGAAGATTTCGTCGAGCAGACGCGCTATTTTTCTACCTCGCTTGACTCTTTGTATCAAAGATTTGAAAATAAGCGACCATACGTAACGGGAATTAGGCAATTCGAAAATAACAGCATGAATGTTGACGCGGGAATCAGGCAAATCACCATTGATTTTTCAGAACCGCTGAATGGTCACAATACAGGTGTGGACTTTGGGGAATTAGGTCAGGATTATTTTCCAAAGAACGATGTAACCAAGAGGTTTTGGTCAGAGGATAAAGCATCATGGACGATTAGTGTAGAATTGGATCCGGGTAAACACTACCAGTTATTGATATCCAACAATTTTAGAACATCGGAAGATATTCCACTGAAGCCTTATCTAATTGATTTTAGCACAGCGAATTAGCTTTTGGACCAAGGTTAGCTGCCAAAGTAAGCCTGAGGAATGTAAGGAGACGATCAGCAACATATAGAAAAGCCCGCGATCCCCCTCCCCAGTTTGCTTTTAGACCCTCCTTGTGTACTTTTAGCCCTTACACCAACCCCACTAGTTATGAACAACCCCCTTTGGCTGATGACCTCGGCTTTTGATCACCTGCAGCTCCCTCAGATCATCGAGAAAGCACAGCAGGTGGGTGTGCAGGGTCTTGATCTGTGTGTCTTTCGCCGGGATGGCACCCGGGCCGATCATGTGGCCACACACCTCGACTATGAGGATTTTAGACCGGAGGAGGCCAGAAAGATAATCGCACAGTTCAATGCTGCCAACCTCAAGCTCTCTATCGGAGCGTTTGAAAACCTCATCGGTGGGGATGAAGCAGAGCGGGTCAAAAATCAGAATCATTTGCTTAAGCTCATCCGCATCGCCCATTTGTTGGGTGGAGATGCCAACGATGTGAAGGTGGGCACTTTCGTAGGCTACAACCATGAGCTGGGTGTGCAGGAGGGAGGCTTTCAGCGAAACCTCGAGGAATACCAACGGGTATTTGCACCCATCGTGCAGTATGCCGCAGACATGGGCGTGACCATCTTGTATGAAAACTGCCCCATGGAGGGCTGGCGGTCTGCCGGCTACACCAGCACCTACAACAACCTGCCGGGGGTACTGGCTGCCCGCAAGCTGATGTATGAGCTGATCCCCAGTTGTTCGCATGGAGAAATCTACGATCCTTCGCACGACGTGTGGCAGGGCATTGACCCCACCGAAGTGATCAAAGCCATGGACATCAGCAGACTCCACCGGGTGCATGTGAAGGCCACACGAAATCTCCACAACGATACCAGAAACCACTGGGGAGCCATGTATCCCATGCAGTCGGTAGATCAGGCGCTGGCTCGGAAAGCCGGCGTGCCTATACCCGCCCATGACTGGGATCGGCATAACTATGAGGCCATGATGCCGGGGTTTGGCGGTTCAGACAGCATGGATTGGCGAGCCTTTGTAGCCGAGTTGATGGCCAGGGGGTTTGATGGACCCTTCGAGATGGAAAATGAAGCCGCTCTGAGTAAAGCCACAAGCAATGATGGCGCCATTATGCAGGGGTATAAGGCCAGCTTGCTCTTTCTGGCGCCCATGCTTTGGCCGCTGACGGATACAGGTTATCAGTATAACAGCGCCGGAGTGGCTCCTCTCAAAGAGCCATCCACTCAGAATGTGCCCATTGTGACGATGAAAGAGTTGAGTTAGGCACAGTCTTCACCAGGCGCACAAGCAGGTCCGTCGATGACTTCTATCGGGCTGACATTTTCTTTTTTCCACTCGTCAAAAGACTTTTGGAGTGTTTGCAGAAACACCTGGGAGTCCTGCGCACCGCTCACACCATATTTCCTGTCGAAAGCGAAAAAAGGCACACCCCGCACGCCCACTTGCTGCGCCTCATAGATATCGGTGCGGACAGCTTCCGTGTATTTGTCGCTTTCCAGGATGGCACGTACCTCGGCGCCATCCAGTCCAATTTCCTCAGCCAGGGTCACCAGCGTATCCAGGTCGTCGGTGTTTTTTCCTTCTGTAAAATAGGCTGAGAAGAGTCTCTCTTCTGCTTCGTCCTGTTTGCCTTGTGTTTTGGCGTAGTGCGAAAAGCGGTGGGCTTTCATGGAGTTGGCCACCACCGCCTGATCAAATCGGTAGGAGAGCCCCACCTGTGCGGCCATGTCTGTCACATAGTCGTTCATTCGCTCGGCTTCCTGCAGGCTGATTCCCTTGTGTTCCGCCAGGTATTGATGGATGTTTTTGGCCGGATCGGTGACCATATGCGGGGAAAGCTGGAAGCTTTTCCATGTGATGGCTACCTGATCCTTGCCTGGAAATTCAGCCAACGCGGCCTCAAATTTCCGTTTGCCGATGTAGCAAAAGGGACACATCACATCACTCCAGATTTCCACTTCCATTTTTTTGCCTGCAGTACTCATTTTCTTATTCTTTTTTGAATGTTCAGACCTTTAAACAAAAAAGAGGGGATTAGGTTCCGGTCGGGGCCGGAAAACTAGATGACCGAGATTCTGACCTTTTTCTTTTTGATGCGGGTGTTGTCCAGGGTCTTGACCACTTCACTGGCTTTCGCCGAATGGATGGCCACAAAAGCACAGTCCTGCTTGATCTCTATAGTGCCCACTTCTTCACTGCTCAGGTTGGCTTGTTTGAAGAAGATCCCCGCGATATCGCCTTTGGAAATCTTGTCTTTCCGGCCACCTGAGATAAAGAGCGTGCTCCAGATGGATGGGCCGGGGAGGTTCGCTTTGGAGAGCTTTTCTTCCCTGGCTCCTTTGATGAAATCGGGGAGGGGTTCCTTTTCCCACTGGATCAGATAGGCAGTTCCTTCGCTATTCATTCGGGCCGTTCGGCCGTTTCTGTGGGTAAACTCCTCTTCTCTGGGCGGGAGCTGGTAGTGGATGATAAACTTGAGTTCGGATACATCCAGTCCCCGGGCAGCCAGGTCTGTCGCGATAATGAGCTGGTGCGTGCCATTTCGGAATTTGATTAGCACACGCTCTCTGTCCTTTTGCTCCATCCCACCGTAGAAAGTGCCATGACTCACCCTGTTTTTGGTGAGGTGATCACTCACATATTGGATGGTCTCTTTGTAGTTGCAAAAGATGATGCCGGGCTGGTTGCCGATATGACCAAGGAGAGCTGTGAGTGTTTGGAGTTTGTCTTTGTCTGGCGAGCTGACCTTTTTGAGCTTCAATTGTGAGGTTTTTTCACCCAGGTAGTCGATGTACGTAGGGTTTCTCAGTTCCACGAATCCGGGGATCTCTACACCGTGGGTGGCAGAGGTTAGAATTCTCTTTTTGACCTTGCGTAAGCTGCTAAGAATCTCCCGCATTTCCTTCTCAAAGCCCACTTCCAGCGATTTATCAAACTCGTCCAGCACAAGCGTTTTGATGAATTCGGTGGGCATATTATCCCTTCTGAATCGATCGGCGATACGCCCTGGTGTGCCGATGAGAATGGCGGGTCGGTGTTTCAGGTCCAGCTTGTCTTTAGAGCCGGCACGACCACCGTAAATGGCGTTTACTTTGTGGCCGGTACCCATCTCGCGGAGTACCTGTTCTATCTGCAGGGCCAGTTCTCTGGAGGGCACCAGTATCAGCACCTGCACTTCCTCACAGTCGGATTCCAGTTCCGAAAGAATGGGCAGCAAGAAGGCCAGCGTTTTTCCGGTACCGGTAGGAGAGAGCAGCACCACATTTTGGGTGGAGTGAATGGCCTGGCGGGCTTCTTCCTGCATCGGATTGAGTTTTTCAATCTTCAGCTTGTCCAGTATGTCTTGTTGATTTTTTAATGTACCCATGGTAATGTGCTCCCGTGTGAAATTTTGAGACGGCAAAGATGGGGTATTTATAGCTGGGATGTGGGGTTTTGAGGTAGGGAAGACTGAGTCATGTTTGTACCCCATTGAATTTGATTTCTCTTATTCATTGGCTACTTCGGGGTTTTGCTTCTGCGAAAAGTAGCCTCGAAGGTTGCCAATGCCTATCAGTATGAATATGATGCCCACTCCACTAAGGACAGAAGGCACTCCCCACATTTCCCAGAAAACCCAGACCTTAGCAGAGTCGGGTTCGTCTGGTATATAAAGTATGGTGATGGTTTCGCCTACAGAGTAATCAAACCCTCCGGTGGTGCCCAGATCGAAGTGCATTGTCTGTTGATCTCCCTCTACGTCCCGATAGGAGACAATTGGGTAATAATAGGTCTTACTAGAAGTGCGACGGGATTCTATCTCTGTTATTACACCCTCAGTTTTAGTGGCTCGATAGATAAAACTAAGTCTGCTTTGGAAGAGGTATATTCCAAAGGTCAATGAGGTCAACCCAGCGAGCAACACGAAGACATTTTTCATAATGGTACCAAGAAACAAAAGGGTACAAAAAAAGGAAACCGTGAGGGCTGTGCCCCCACGGTTTAAACCTACTCATTACACAATTCAAAAACATTAATCTTTGAGGATTCTAGTCGTATAGGTACCTGTTTGATCTGTGATTTCAATGAAGTAGATCCCGGTTGGAACCCTGGTGAGGTCAAGTGTGGTGACGGAGCTGGCGGCAAAATCTCCGCTCATCTCCATGACACTTACTCCCAGCAGGTTGATTAATCTTACTTTACTTGTGCCACGGTTTTCGTCCGGAAGCTGAATATGAAGCTTACTGGTAGTTGGGTTCGGGAAAACAGATATCCCATAAGCTTCAGCTTCTTTGGCCGTTCCCATCACTGCTCCTACTGTTAGGTTGATGGTTTCTACACTCACTGCTCCATGCACATCAGTGGCAGTGAAAGTCAGGGATGTTTCACCAATCACCTTTGAGGAGATCAGGAATTTATCAGCTGCAGCAAATACCTCTGCAATGCTACTCTCACTGCTGGTGACGGTGAAGGTAAACGCATCTCCATCAGGGTCGCTAAAGAAATCACCAATGGCGTATTCGATGGCTTGCCCTTTGATCTGTACCAGTGGTTCAGTGGCAATGTACCCCGGAGCTTGATTGGTATGGGCCACTTCAGCAACCAGTGTTACTTCGGCGGTAGCACCATGCTCATCTGTAGCCACCAGGGTGTAGCTATAGGTACCCTCATCACCATAGTCAGGGGTGAGAGTGAGGGTGATCAGCCCGTTGGCTTCTGCGAATGACAAATTCGGGTATTCCTCGGCGGGTGTCACCGTGTAAGTGTTGTTTTCCTTGTCGGTCACTTCAAAACTCACCACCAGGGTATCATTTTCCTGAACAAAAAGCGAGGCAGGCACTTTGCCAAACATCGGCGCTTCATTCATGTGGAGTGATACGGGTATTCTGGCTTCCGGATTGTTTGGATCGTTGGAGGTGATCACCACCTCTGCGATCTGGTCACCCCGCTTGGCCAATGCACCGCTAAAAGCAAGGTTGATGGTAGATTCTGCACCCATGGCTACCTCACCATTCAGGTCGGAGGTGATGGTGAGCCATGCCGCATCGCCGGCGGTTTCCTCAGCAGCATACATCAGCCAGCCCATGGTCTCGAAAGAGGTCACTTGCTGCAGGTTGTACCAGGAGCCTTCATCGAAGAAGTAGTACCTTCCAGGTACGGTTTCCTGCCCTGTCACAGACCCCTGAGGAAACTGAATGCCCAGCGGGTAGGTGATGAGTACATAGAAGTCCTCGTTAGGGTAGATGCCTGCGGGCTCCTCCAGAGCGATCTGGTGCCATGCACCTACTTCGTCATCTCCAGATCCGGTAAAGGTTACTTCACCCTTGGCCAGCAGGATGGCTTCACTTATGTCAGTACCACCTGCTCTCACCTCTACCATTAGCTTACCTTCTGTGGCTGCTTCAGGTTTGAACCAGGTTTCCACATGTGAAATGTTGAAGCCTTGCTCACCCGCATTGTATCGTGTGGCCAGTGTGAAAGGTGCTCCACCGCCAATCCCTATATAGGTGTCCGGTGCTTCCTTATCGGTATGGTTCAAAATCCTGTTATAAGTAGCACTCGTGCGTGCCTTATTAGTCAGTGAGTGTTGGCTGCTTTCGGACTGAAGTGCCACGGTAGCAGGCTTTGCGGCCGTTCTTTGATAGGTAGTCGCTGTAGCACCTGCTCTGCCATAGTCAATGCTCACCTCATACTGGAGGGCAGAAAGTCCTTCAGTATTACCGAAAACAATGCTGCCGGTAGATGCTTCATCCATGGTATTCATCACCACTTCTACTTTTTCAGTGGTCACCGTCATGGCAGGAGGCTCAAAGCCCGTACCGGTCATGATGATGTCGAACTGCCCGATATTGGTAGTGAGTACGAGGGTGTCTCTGAAATCACCGGAATATGCCGGTGCAAATACCGCTCTGGTTTCCAATGCCTCACCAGGGTTGATGGTGAAAGTCGGTGTGACCCATGCCCAGGGCGAGTAAAGCTCCGAGATGTCAGCCCAGCGCCATTCGGGCCCGAACCATCCATCTACCAATGCCCAGATCTGTAAACTCAGACCTTCGGTACCACTTTTCATTTGAGCCCAACTTACCTCTAACTGAGCGGATCCTTCATTTGCCATTTCCAAATCCAGGTAGTTGGATAGGGGAGATCCCCATTCCATGGCGATCATTTTGCTTCCAAAATCCACGGTTTCTTCCAGTGCCAATACGGCATCCCCGGTTACCGTCAATTCCACGGGTTTTTCCAGGTTTTCACTGCCCGGTACGTTGGTTTGTATTTTCAGTGATTCTGAGTAGGTACCACCGTATATGTTTTGTGCGGTCATACCGATCTGGCCAGTCAGGGAAGTTCCCGGAGCCACTGTGTAGGTTTCTGCAGGCACCAGTATGTAAGCCAGACCACTGCCATGATCCAGGTTGTTCTGGTTAGAGATGCCCACACCATTGGCGGAGCTCTCCTGGATTCCCACGGCTGTGAAGGTGGACGTGAGGTCTGAACCAAACTCCTCCACTTTGTACTGGAACTTCATGGTTCCGTTTTTATACAAAATGAGCTGAGTAGAGATAGGGTCACCCATACCACCGAAGTTATTGACCAGGTAGCTCCATGTGATGATGATTTTGTCATCATAGAACTGGTAGAAAATTCCCACTTCATCCTCAGGGAAGAAGTATGTATCAAATCCTCCGAAAGTCCAGTAGGGCATGATGAAGGTGCCATCATAGGTAACACTTGGAATTGCATCGTTAAAGAACATGACCTCAGGGTCTTCTTCCAATGAGACAATTCCGTTTTCACCTATTTTAATAGTTTCATACTCTTCTCCGTAGATTGTCACAGGGAAGGGCAGGGTCAGGTCTCTCCAGAAGTATGCCTTATCAAATAAATCTTCGGCAAAGGGCATTTGGGTACCAGTTTTTCTGATGTCGATCCATTGGTAGAATTCACCAGCATTGTACTTCTGGTAGGCATACCCATGGGAAGTACCAGGTGTTTCTGTGTCGAAAGACAACCATTGCTTACCGGTCATGGTGACTGACAATGGCGCCAGGCCTGTATTTTCGACGGAAAATGGTTCAGTAGCTGATTCGCCATAAGCGAGGGTTTGCTGCACCACAGACAGATCTGCGTTGATGGCTGGAGGATCTACCACTGCAGCAGAGGCGTAAATGGTACTTGTGGAACCACCGGAATACGAGATGGTGAGTACATCTTCTAAATCGGCAGTCGTAGTAGTCGGAACTACTATTTCGTACTTTTCATACAGTCCCGGCTTAATAGTGGCTGGTTGTGTGCCAGTCAGGCTAAAGGCGTCGTTAGCGAAAGCCATACCCGTGATGTTCACATTGGCAGTCCCTTCATTCTTCACTGTGAAAACTGCTTTGCGTACAGCTCCCTGAAAGACTTCACCAAACTCTACCGTATCCATGGATACTACAGGGAGTGGAGTGCCACCGGAGGTGATTTCCAATTGCACCAAAGCACTGGTCTGGAAGTTGGCCGGATCATTACTGATGATGTTGATATACCTTTTGGTGGTACCTTCCACCAGGGTGGAGGTGTTCAGTGACAGGCTCACCAATGCACTGCTATCAGGTGCCAGTATCGCGGAAGCATTTTCTATGCTGCTGATGATGTTAGGACCTGGGTAGTCAAAACCCAGTGCGAGTCCGCTGTACAGTGAAATCTTCTGCTCATAGTTGTGAACGAGGATACCATCGGTCCGATTCAGGTCTTCGATCAGGATGGTAAGATAGGATTGTGACCAGGAGTCAAAGCCCATTTCCTCATAGTAGAACCTGATGTCTCCATTAGAGTGAAGCACCATTTGTGCAGTGATGGGAGCATTGAATCCATCTGTCACGTTGTGGTATTGCACGATCACACGGTCAGCTTCTACCTGATAGAATACCTGTCCCTGTGCAGAGAAGTCGAGAAATGTACCCAGCGGAGAGATGTATCCTTTTGGGCTATAAAAATTATTGAGGGTGGGGGTATTGACGGGTCGCACGCTGTTGTCAAAGGTGGTGAAACCTTTTTGTGCGATATAGAGTGTCTTTAATGACTCCCCGTAGTAAGGGAAGTCAAATCCCATGTTTACCTCATAGTAAGCTCCATCATCCTTGATCGTTTCAGTCACGTCCACACCTGTGGCAGAGATGTCCTGAAAATCATAGGCAATGGGGTTGGTTTCTGAAGGGTCGCTGGTTTTGTACTTATACCCATAAGTATGGTAGGCAGATGGCCAGTCGTTGCTTATTCCTTTGGTGTCAAAACCAGGGATAAAGTATTTCAATGGATAGCCGCCAGTGTTTTTAACGAGCACTTCAGCATTGATGACATCCCCAATGGCCACATTGTTTACCACCTGCTCAGTAGGAGTGATGTTAATCTCCGAAGTTTCGGCACCCACTCCAAAGAGGGAGATTTCATAGGTTTGATCGCCATTGGTGATAGTAAGGAGACCATTGGCATTGCCGGAAGTAGTAGGTTGATAATTGAGTTTTAGTGTTACCTCACCGCGTGCCTGTATTTGCCACGGAGCATAGCCATCTATGGCAAATTGATCGCCTGCTATGTTAAAAGACGGGTTGTTGAAATTACCAAACCCCTGATTGTCCAGAACGATTTCTACGGTTTCAGAAGTACCAATGAAAACGCTTCCGAAATCGACGATATCTGTGTGGACAATGCGTGGCTGATGACCACTTACATTCAGGCTCACCGGAACCCTCAATTCTCGTTGGTTGGCATCATTAGAAGCCAGTACCAGATTGGCATTGTAAGTACCATTGATCAGCGTGGAGCCATTGGCCGTAAGGGTAGCATTCATCTCACTATTACCTTCTACGTCTCCGTTGGCCGGATCCAGGGTCAGGTAAGTGCCCAGGTGTTCGTTGTAGCTATCGGCAGCCACAGCGAAAGTAAATTCTTTGCTATCCAGGAGATCCTCCAGCGGGGCCCAGGTGCCACCCAGATCAAAGGACATGAAGCAATATTCAGAATATTTTGGGTCAGTCTCATAACCAATACCCAGGGGAAACAGGTTTCCTGCAGGTACGTGGAAGACAAGCCAAAAGGTAGAGCCTGACCCAAAATATAGTTGTTCGTTGAGGGTAATATACGCCCAGCTTTCATCAGCGCTCCAGTTGCTGTGTTCTTGTGCGTAGATCAGATTTTCTTTAGAAGGTGTGTCACCTTCGTATACCTCCATAATCACGGGTCCTAGTGCAGGGTCGTGCTTGAGGTACATCCGTGCTTGAGTCAGGTTAAAACCTTCCGTTTCGGACACGATGAATTTGGTAGCGGCTGAGTTGCTAAGGTTAATATCCGTTTCGCCAATGATGTTGGTCGCCCAATCTGCGTATGATTTAACTACAGGCGTAAATGAATATGTCTCTGGAGACTGACCCCTGAGCTTATCCTGATTATCGTCGGCATTGCGCTGAGCGACTTTCGCAGCAGATGCTTTTTTGGTAGCAGTGGAGGTTGGGTAGTTCAGTCGGTCGGCGCCATATGCCAGGGAGGAATTGCTATGTCTGGTAAAATATTCCCAGCGCAACACTCCGGCAGCCTCATTGAGGATGGTGAGGTCATGACTGGCAGTCAGGCTGCCAGAGGCGTCCACATTCAGTGCTATTTGCAGGCTGTTTTCGTCTACAGCTATGGAAGGCCCTTCATTAGTGGTCTCAGAGATCACTTCTGAGAGTTCTGACACGTTGCCCCATCTGTCGGTGGAGGTGATCGCAAAGTAGTAAGTGGTCAATCCCAAAAGATCGTTGACTTCAAAAGCAACATCACTTCCGGCTGATTGAGTGTTTTTAATGATGTGCCGGGAAGCAGCTGTAAGATTTGCACTGTTGATAGGTGCGGTATGGTAGTAAAGAGTAAAGGAAACCGGAGCTCCATCATCTTCGTCAGCGGGTACTTTCCAACTCAATGTGGCAAACTCCTGAGCGATGCCTGTGACCGTAAGGTCTGAGATGGTGGCTGGAATTTTACCAAGATCATTCTTAATGGCCAGGGCTGCATCAATGGCTCCTGAGCCGAGGAGGCCCTCGTAGCCAGGGTTAAAGGCCGTGATGTCTACTACTCCGGTTTGTAGTTTATTCCACAGCTCAGTGTTAGTGATCTGTGCAGGGCTGTTGACCAGAGCCAGAGCTGCGATCCCCGATACATGAGGGCATGCCATCGAGGTACCTTCCAGGAAGGCATACTGATCGTTTGGAATGGTACTTAATACACCGTTTTTGGCTCCATATTCGGTGGCTCCACCAGGCGCCGAAAGCTCTATCCATGTACCGTAGTTGGAGTAGCTGGCTTTTTTCCATTCTGGTCCTATGGAGGCTACTGCAAAAGCACTTTCGTAATAACCAGGGTACCAGTCTGCATCATAGTTGGAGTTTCCCGCTGCAAAAATGACAATCCCGCCTTTCATGGGGCTGCCTTCAAAATCTCCCGCCTCCGCAATGAAGTAGTCGATGGCATCCAATACAGATTCTTCCACTGAACCAGGGTAGGAATAGCCCCAGCTGTTCTGGGAGATGACTGCTCCATTGTCAGCTGCGTATACGAATGATTTCTCTATGGCCGCTCCGCCCAGGATTTGCAGCGACATGATTTTCACACCATTGCCGGAACCATCACCACCTGCTACCCCCGAGACGCCTATTCCATTGTTATTGATGGCTGCAATGGTGCCTGCCACGTGGGTGCCGTGGTACTGGGGGTCGATTTCCCCGCTTTTTCTTTGAAAATTGTACCCGTGGATATCATCCACATACCCGTTATTATCATCATCTACATTCGGTTGTCCGTTCAGTTCTTTTTCATTAACCCAGATGTTACTGTTCAAATCCTCATGATTGACATCCACACCTTCGTCGTGTACAGAGACGATGATGTCGCTGGCTCCGGTCACACTGGTCCAGGCTTCAAAAAGGTTGACGTCAGCATCGGAAAACCCGGTTTGTCCGGTATTGTCATAATGCCACTGATCTCCCAGGAGCGGGTCGTTGAACGGGAGGGAAGCTTGCCGACTGGTAGAAGATGAGGGCACGTAAGCTTTTACCTCATAGGGGGCAATGACCTTTATACGCTCAGCTTCTGCTACTTCCACTTCGTCCAGAAGCATAAGTTGTGCAGCCGCCGCTTTTGGGTTGATGTCTTCATCTATTTCCAATATGTACCATAGGTGAAGCCCATGTTTGTGAAGTTTACTTTCTGTAGCCGAGTTCACCGGAAAGAGTCGGTACATATCAGAGGCCTTCACCTGATTGGCGGTGGCATCGAATGGCTTTAGACCAGTGACCAGTTCGTTTTTCCGGCTGGTGACCGTCATTTGCTGTAGAGATGAAGTCATCTCAGGTGAAAACTTCACCTTGACAATTCCCTTTTTCACGCCCGGCTCAATCTTTTGTGCCCAGCTGAGTGTGGCGCACAAAGTGAATATCAGCGCGAGCAATATTCGGTTGGTCTTAAAAGGTAAAAAATGATTCATAGTACGATTGGTTTGGATTCTAACTAAGATTTCTTTTTGGTGGACTTAAGAGGTTGCTGCTTATTGCTGATCTCGTTGAGGAGTTTGGCAAAAGCATCATTCTCTTCTTTCCGTTTTTTAATCAGATCATTGATTAATTTTTGGTCTTTGTCCTTGTCTTTCAAAGCATATTTCGTTTACGGGGCAACGACACAAATAAACTTTGGTAAATGGCGGGATCTAAATATTCGGCCTTTGAATAAATACTACAGCGCGGATTTTGACCATAGAATTACCACTCAGCACCTGCTTTCATACCTTAACATTACCTTAACAAAACGACCTAAAAGGCTGTACTGATTAAAAGAGAGCACTTTTGTGATTTGTCAGGAAGAATTTCACTTTTCAGTGTAATGAGGAAAGATAAGTGACCAGATTGGAGGTGGTATTGGTGAGATTGAGCTTTTTGCGTAGGCGAGCTCTGGCTACTTCTACACTCTTCACGCTTTGCTGGGTGATCGCTGCAATCTCTTTGGAACTCATATTGAGCCTAAGGAAAGCGCAAAGTTTTTCGTCAGCCGGAGACAGGTCTGGGTGGAGCTCATGGAGCTTGTTGTAGAAATCCGTGTGAACCTGATTGAATCTCAACTCAAACTCAGCCCAGCTGTCATTATCTGCTTCTCGCTGCAAATCCAGAATAATGTTGTGGATCTCCTTGTAGTTTTCGGGAAGCACATTGGGTTGCAGCTTCAGCAGCCTTTCAGCCACACTGTTGATAAGCTCGTTCTTTCTGATCAGGTACATCACGTTGGTGGTCAGCTCCTTGTTTTTGATCTCCACATCCTGTGTGAGGTTTTCTTGCAGCAGGGCAGTTTGCCGGGCACGTGAGCGGATGATCACTGTGATGAGGATGGCGATCAAAAGGCCAATGGATAAAGTAATGATAATAGTGATGTACCTGAGCCGGGCCTGGCGTCGTTCTTCTGCTCTGGCTTTTTCGGCCTTGTCGAAATCATATTGCAGTTGCAGGCGGGTAATTTCTCTATTGGCCTGCATGTCTCTTAGGCTGTCACTTTGGGCTTTGAAGGCCTTGTAGGTACTGAGAGATGCCCCCAGCTTGCCTTGAGCTTCCTCTATTTCGGAAAGGCATAAATAGGCATTCATGGTCGTCTCCATAGCACCTATTTCTTCGGAGAGCGTTATGGCTTTTTTGGCAAATGGTTCAGCCTTATCGGGTTGATCTAATCTTAGATAATAGTTGCCGAGGATCACAAGGGATTTGGCAATTTCCGCCTTGTCGCCATAGGCTTCCCGTACCTTCAGTCCTTCCAGGAGGTATTCTATGGCTTTTTCGGGTTGCTTAAGGTCTACCATATAGAGCTTCCCGAGGTTATTGAGCGCTGTACCCTGTAGGGGTTGATTGTTGGATTCTTGAGCGAGTCGTAATGCGCTGGTGTAATACTGCAGGGCAGAGGAGGTGTCTCCCTGTGTCTGGTAGATATTGGCGATGTTATTATGGAGGGTAGGCAGCCTGAAGGTCATTTCAGCTGAGGGCTTTTGGAGATTAAGTAGCATCTGTGCTTTGAAGTACTCGTCCAGCGCTTTGTCATACTCGTGCAGTCGGTCATAGATTACGCCAAGGTTATTGTGCATGGCCAGCAGGCCCAAGGTGTCTTTGATGTCCTCATAGTAGAGTAAGGCGTTGAAGTAATTGATAGAGGCGTTTTTATAATCACCCATTGACAGATACACATTGGCAATGGCTCTTACGGTTTTGGCTTCATATGCCTTGATTTTTGACTTGGTGGCAATATCACTCGCTTGCTTGGCGGCCTCCATGGCTTTCTGGTAGCTCTCATGATGGTAGAGCTGACTGATTTCCAACAGTGCATTGATTTTCACGGTGTCCTCCTTGCTGGTATTCACCAAAAGGTAAAGACTGTCCATTTTGATTTTGTCCTGTGCCATTAGCCGGGTGCCAACCAATAATAACAGGATGATATAATGGAGTCGGAATCTCATTGATACAAATAAAGTGATTTTTACGGGTTCTCCGCAATGATTATGGGGCGAGCGATCAAATAGGTCATGATTTGGGTTATTTCAGGGTACTGGCAGATGCGGATTACTTAAAGTTTTTTGAAGACCGACCAGCGTTTGCCCGGATTGCCCTTAGTTGACGGTCTTTTACTCTTTTCCCATTCTGGATTGAACTACCCACTCCTGGATGGAGGTGTTGTTAATTCTGACATCCTCAAGTACTGCGCTACCCTCCAGAATGTGTACCACCGCATAGGTAAGCGTGGTGTCACCCTGTGTGGCCAGGTTATATTCTTGCTCGGCTTCATAGGCCTTGGATTCTTCCATGTAAAATCGTTCAAAAGGGTAGGCAATCATGAGTACATCATCATAAGTGACATAGTCCACATGGGCCTTTAGGAAATAGGGGGTGTCGGTTGGCTTTTCCTTGCTCACCGTTTTGATTACCGCCAGGCCATTGGCGTCTTCTGAGAAAGTAACATAAATGGCAGCCCCATTGGTCCAGTCGTCCTTGTGAGCGATGGGGTAAGTGGCAGCTTCATAATTGAGCTGTATGTATTTGCCCCGGAAGGGATCGGTAGGATCAATGGGAGCCGTTTTGAAGAGGTATTCCTTGCCGTGAATCAGCACCTGTTCACGGTCCCAGATCATTCTACCGGGAACGTAAAGCTGCAGGAGTGCCACACAAATGAATGCAGGGATGAGTATTTTAGACCTAGACATTTTCTTTCCTCTTTTTGAGCATCCAATAATTGGCAATAAAAAAGCCGATGCCTACCAATACGAATAGGATTCCACGCCATACAAAAGGAATTTGATCATCGAAAAACCTACTCACGATCAACATGGTCACGATGATCAGCCCATAGTTGAGCAAGCCGAGGTGTGCCTCTCTGGCTCCTTGCCGTACTGTGAGGATGCCCAGAGTTAAAATAATCAGGTTGACTATCAGTACCGAAATGCTTGAGAAAAACCCAACCATATAGGTGGGGATAAAAAGCAGAAAGACCCATTCCATTGGCAGGATGTGGGGGAGACCTACCTTGCGTATTCTGAGGGAAAGCACCCAGGTGGCCGCCAGGGTGATGAGCAGACTTACCAGAAATTCCGGGGAGGTGAGCACGTCAGGTAGCTGCCACCTGGGTTGGGAGAGGTGACTCCAGAACTCCTCAAAGCTTAGGATCAATAAAATAATGAGGGTGCCCAATGCACCAATGAGCTTATATCCATTGGCCAATGTTCCGACGGATTGGAATAGACTGAAATGGCCGATGGCATAGAAAAGCCCGAATAGACTACAGTAGGCAATGAACATCAACTCTTCGTGTGAGTGAGCCACAGTGCCAAGCATGGTGGTCAGTGACAATGCGATCAGCCAATGATGAATATGCGTAAAATAGCCTTTCGGATGTTTTTTCAGTAGCAGGTAGTAGTGAGGCAAGGCGCCCAACAACATCGCCCAGTAGTACCACTCTGATGGATCCTGGGATGAATAGCCAGTTTCGGCGCCATATCCAGTAATACCAATGAGATACAGCATGGAAAGCATGGAAGACTTCATGATGTAGATCATTGGAAGGGAGAGCAACATCCAGGTCATGAGAAACGCCGGGAGATCACCAGGGATGTTGTATATCTGCCCGATCATGGCGATGGCTGCAGCCAGCGAGAAGAACAAAAAAGCAGCAGAACTCTCCACCCAACGTTGATTATTGCGTTTTCTGATCAGGGAAAAAGCACAAAATCCCTGGGCGGATACCAGTGGTACGAACGCCAAAATGGTTTTCTGAAGACGACTTAGGTGATCCCAGTTGTGGGCTATGATCAGGATAATCCCGAGTCCTACCAGGATAGCTCCCAATACCCCGAAAATGACAAACAGTGAGCTGCCGGAAGCTTCTTTTTTGGAGGCATAGTAAGCAGTGATCTCATCAGCGGTTTGCTGTGAGATCACTTGCGCTTGCACAAGTTCATCCAGATCTTTACTCAGGGCCATGTTGCTTAGTGATTAGTTGCAAAGCTGATCGTACACATAGATGTGCTCAGCAAAATTGCTCCACTTGAATTTTTCTCCTTCATAGTTTTCTGTGAAAACGGGGCAGTTCTTATAGAGTTTTTCCAGTGCGTCTTTCTTATAGCCAGATTTCTTATACACCTCAGATTTGTTGCCGTCATACACTACCAGGTATGATTTATCTTCGCCACCTGCCAGGTTTAAACCACCCGCACTTACGTTCATGGTTTGGTTTGCGTTAGGATCAAGGTAGACTTTTATTTTGGAATCATAGCCTGGGTTGAGCAGTTGCATCATCACATACTTGTCTTTTTTCTTCGGCAATAAAGCCTGCTCAAAGTAGACCCATTCTCTGTCGATGATGTCACTGAAATCCACTTCCATAGCTCTGGAGAGATTGGGTACAGACATGGCGCTGCTGATGTTTGAAAGCTTGCTTGGCTTCACGGCGAGCAATTTCACGTCGGTAGATTTAAATTTCTGTTTGTTGTCATCAGCATCTTTTATGGTGAAGGAACGCAGCTGCCCGGACATGATCATGGCTGAAAGCACACGGCCTCTGACCGTATCACCGGCATTGGTCACTACATACGCTTCTTTGGACATGCCTATTTCAGAGTTGTCCATGGCCGGAATGAAGTACTGTGCCTGAGTGATAGTGAGGGTGAGACAAAATGCAATGGTGAAAAATGGTTTCATAGATTCTATTGGTTAGCGTGTAAAATAAAGATTGTTTTCGTTTTGCTTTCAAGAACCGGGCCATATTTCAAGTCTTCTCATTAATCACCTTAAAATGAGGTGTTTGGATCACTTTCCATTCATACAAACTGTCCGGGACGATCGGTGGTGATGAGCTGTTGGTAGAGTTCATAAGCGCTTCGCTCAGCCCAGCACCTGGCCAACCGTCCATTTCGAACCTCCCAGATGGCGATCCCACTAAAGGATACTTCACGGCCATCAGCGGGGAGACCAAAAATCCCATTGTTTCGGCCAGAGCAAATCCATCGGGAAACCACTTTGTTTTGGGCCTCATTATAGAAAATGTCTTCACTATCGGTGCGGGCATCGAGCAGAAGTGTCTGAAATCCCCGAATCCAATCCTTGAATCGTTCCCTACCTGCTACGGCCGTTCCTGCAGTGTAAATTATATAGTCCTCGGTCATCAGTTCATCGATGGCCTCCAGCTCGTGTGGCGCATGCCATACCCGTTCAAAAAAAGTTAATACGAGCGTTTCGGGGTTGTGAGATGTTTTCATATTTCAATGGTTAATTGTTGTGAAACTTTACCTTTTCCTCCTGCCAGCAGACTTGCGATGGCTCCATTTTGGATATTGAGGTGTACTTCTATCAAGCTGGGTGACGGGCTGGCCATAAATCTTCCTTGACGAATCAGAAAATCCTCTTGTTTGATCTCAAGGACATCATATAGATAGCAAGCCAGTGGCCCTGCCGCCATTCCGGTGCCAGCTTCTTCGTAGATCTGATAGCGTGGTCCGAACATACGCGTATCGGCAATGCGCTCTTCTGTGCCAGTATCCAGGGTAAAAGGATAGAAGCCAATGAGGTCAAACGCCTCGCTCAGTTCAGTGATTTTTGCCATGTTGGGAACAATGGCTGCCATCGTCTTTGCATCTTTAATAGGGATGATCAGGAAATTATTTCCGGTGTTGACTACCTCTAAAGGAGCGCCTGGGATGAGGTCGGATTTTCTGAGACCCAGGGCCTGCAAGATCTCATTTTCGCAATGGTCGGCAGGCCTGTAAACAGGAGCCAGCTGCTCCATATAGGCCTGATCTCCTTTTAGGTGAATTTCACGACGACCATCTATGGTTTCTTTGGAAGAATTTGCTCCCTGTATAAGGCCCGCCTGTCTGAGGTAGGAAAATGTACCCACAGTGGCGTGTCCGCAGTGAGCAATCTGTCTGTTGGGGGTGAAAAAGTCCAATTTGAAGTCCGCTATTTCTGAAGCGGAGACAAAGGCAGTTTCTGAAAGCCCTACCTGTGCGGCAATGGCGAGTTTCTGTGCGCTGGTGAGCTGGTCAGCATTGAATACTACACCGGCGGGGTTTCCTCCGGCTTCTGCTTCTGTAAAAGCATTTACAATTTGCACATCTATTGTCATGATTCTGAGGTTTGTTTGAACCATAGACGAACGAACCATCAAAAAGACGCAAAAAAATTAGTCGCCAGAGTAATCTATTGGCCGGCCAGCGTTGGTTGATTCCAGGTTATCACAGTTGAGCAGTGCCTCTTTCAGCTGCTGGCGTGCTCGCTGCACCCGTGATTTAGCACCTGAGAGGGAAATGTCGAGGGTGTCTGCCAGCTGCTGTTGGCTCAAATCCTGAAAGCTGGTGAGCAACACCGCATCGCGATATTTGGGTGGGAGCTGAGCGATCTTGGAGTTTACACAGTTGGCTAATCGGGCATAGAGCGGTTCGTCTTCTGGTGTCTCTGCAAGCAACAAGGGTAGTTCAGTCTTCAAATGCTTATTTTCTTTTCTGAAGTGATCAGAAATGGTATTTCGCGTGACCTGATAAACCCATGAGGTGAGGCGCTCGGTAGACCGCAGGGTGTGAACCTTCTTATGAACCTTGATAAATACTTCTTGCAGGAGGTCCTTGGAGAGCTCAGGGTCATTCACCTTACTGTTGATGAACTTATCTAATTCCAGATGGAGATCTTTCCAGATGGCTTGTATGGGAAGATGCATATTTTCGACCATGGGGTTGGGGTTTGAAGTGGACTCCATTGGGTAAACGAAAAAATGCCGTTAGGGTGTCATTTTGGTAAAGACCAATGGAAGGGAAGATCAATCTTTCTTAATTCTGGAAAGTGTTTCAGGAGTCATGCGCAAGTAGGAGGCAATGTATTTGTGTGGGATTTCCTGAAAGAGCTGTGGACTTCTGGTTAAGACCCGATTATATCGGTCCATGGGCGAAGAAGTAAGAATATCCCGCTCACGTTCCATTTGCTGGTATATCAGGGCGGTTAGGATTTCCTGCCACAGTCGCATGTTTGCTTCTGAGCCATTGACAAATGAATCAAAGGCTTTTTTGCTGATGGCCTTGACGGTTGTTTTCTTAAGTGCCTGAATATAGAGATCAGAGGGCTGACCGGTGATGTAAGAGTCAAGGGCTGCAATGAGGTTGCCCTGGTAGCCAAAACGGATGGTGTGCTCCTCCTTGTCATCAGTGACAAATACCCGCAAGCTGCCACTCACAATAAGGTAGATACGTGTATCCGTGCTGCCTTTTACTTTCAGGTACTCGTTTCGGCTCAGCGTAAGTTGCTTTTCCCAAAGTCCAAGGCTTTCAATTTTTTCGAGAAGGTCTTCCAGTGGATTCATAACGAGATCGGTAAAGTAAATGTAAAAGTTGTCACCGACTTTTGACTACAATAGTCCTCCTCTGTTCGAGAAATGAAGGAATACTTTTTTAGGAATGGATAAAAAAGAGGGCGTACCATTTGATGCACCCTCTTTTGAAATTATTTGGGGAATTAGCTAATCTTTTTGAAGATCACAATGGCATTGTGTCCCCCAAATCCGAAGGTATTACTCATGGTCAGATCCACTTTTTGCTGGATGGCCTCCTTGGTCACAATTTGAATACTCTCCGGAATCTGCTTGTCTATCTTGCTGGTGTTGATAGTAGGAGGGATCACACTCTCCTGAATTGCTTTTATACAAAGAATTCCTTCAATCGCTCCGGCGGCCCCCAGTAGGTGGCCGGTCATGGATTTGGTGGCACTGATCTTCAACTTCCCTGGTGCATCACCAAATATTTTCCGGACTGCGTTGATTTCGCTAATGTCTCCTACTGGTGTGGAAGTGGCGTGGGTATTGAGATAGTCAACATCACCCGCGTGGTGACCTGCTTCTTCCAGCGCCAGTTCCATGGCTTTGGCTGCCCCCAGCCCATCGGGGTGCGTGGCTGATATGTGGTAAGCGTCGGCAGTCATAGCGGCTCCTACCATTTCGGCATAGATTTTCGCGCCTCTGGCTTTGGCATGTTCATACTCTTCCAGTACCAATGCACCGGCGCCTTCTCCCATAACAAAACCCTCACGATCCTCATCAAAGGGTCGGGACGCTTCTTTAGGATGATCGTTGTTGGTGGACATGGCGCGCATGGCGTTGAACCCACCAATGGATGACTGAGTCACAGGTGATTCAGATCCGCCCGAAATGATGGCTTTCGCCTTGCCAAGACGGATATAATTGTAAGCATCCATGATGGCGGTGTTGGAGGTAGCACAGGCAGACACCGTGGTATAATTGATACCCATCAGCCCAAACTTCAGAGAGATCATACCTGAGGCCATGTTGGAGATGAGTTTCGGTACAAAGAAGGGGCTGAAATGTGGCTTTCTTCCATTGGAAATATAGCCCCCCACTTCTTCTTCGAAGGTGAGCATACCACCCTGTCCGGTTCCCCAGATCACGCCAATGTCGAAGGGTGACATAGTAGCTATTTCTAATCCACTGTCCTGCAGCGCTTCAGTGGCTGCGTAAATGGCATATTGTGTAAAGAGATCGCTGCGCTTGATTTCATTTTTTTCAAGGTAAGTTTCAGGAGCGAAGTTTTTCACTTCACAGGCAAACTTGGTTTTGAAATGGGTGGTGTCAAATTTCGTGATCGGACCCGCTCCACTTTGTCCACTAATGGCATTTTCCCAAAATTCTTTAACTGAATTGCCGATGGGAGTGAGTGCGCCCATTCCGGTTATAACTACTCTTTTCATATCAAGTGATTTTGCACTTACCTGGTTGGGTAAGTAGGTGATTAAATGATTTTAGATGGTCTTGTGGATCAGGCTTACGACATTTTCCAGTACCCGATCCCCGGTGACTCTGTTGAGAATAAGAGAGGCCAATAGCGATGTGATGATGACGTCAGCTTTTTCTTCGATGGTTTCATTAAAATGAAATGCATTTTCCTCTATTCCCTTGTTTAAAATCCATTTTAGCCAGTTCCGAATCTCCAGGCCTGCCTCGGTCAAAGGAGCCCGCATTTCCTCGGGCAAACTCTGATATGCGGGGCCCAGTGCCCCCATAAAACAGATGAGGTTGGACTGATTATTCAGCGAATATATTTCAATAAAATTAAACAACTGCTCTCTGGCCGGAAGTCCGGCCCAGCTGGCAAAGCAATTCTCAAGAGCCTCAATGTTCTTGCGGATCACTGCCGCACCCAGATCTTTTTTGGATGGGAAGTAGTAATGAATGGCGGCATTTTTCACCTGTAGCGGTGTTGATAGGTCTTTATAACTAAAGGCATGGTAGCCTCGTGATCTAATGAGGTGCTCCGCCAGGTTGAGGATATCTTGTTTGGTATCAGACATATTACAAATATACTTACTAGTTAGTAAGTATTGCAAGCCTGCTGAAAATCCAGGTGACTCAACGGGATGACTCTAAGAATGGGTTTTGAGTTATCCGGGAATAAATCCCTCAATCCACGCCCTTGCTTCCGATGCGTCGGTGAAGAAATGCTCCGCCTCCCGGCTAAATTCTGCTTCGTATCGTTCTATTTTCGATGCATCCTGATGCGCATGCACTGCAGCTACACACCGGATGCCCCTGGTATGGGTGTAGGAGATATGACGGGCTTCTTCTTCAAATAGGTCCACATACCCAACCTTCCAACCGTATTGTGCGAGGGTCAGCGGAATAATGGCTCTGAAACGTTTATGAGCTTCCAGGTCTATGGCCTTGAACCCATGAATATTGATGAAGATTTTGAAAAAGGAGTCGTCATCGATTTGGCCTAGTGCGTCATGCAGGGACTGCTCCCAGTAGGCTATGTCTGCTTGATCTACCTCGCCGCTGAGTTGGGTGGTGAGTAGGTGTTTGTTTGGATCCCAACTTGATGCGATGGTTTTGGTACTTTTCATGAAAGTCATTTTTAACTATGGAAAGCTGGGCTTTCAGATTGCCCTGCAAGATGATAAGCACGTAAAAGCCAAAATGCTGGTTTCATAAAGGCCGTGTTGTGGATGTATTCATCGCGACATTTATAGAAGGAAGAGGGGTGGCTCTTGATAGGGATTCTGGTGAGAGCTGATAAAAAAGAAGGGCCACAAGTGCGTGGTGTAACTCCGCGCTTGTGGCCCTTGCCATCGGATAGAGCCTTTGTCAGGCTTTTTTGTCCATCATCAGGAGTTCATTCAAGCTGATTTCGGTGATGTATTTCTTTTCACCATTGCTTTCATAGCTCCGGTTGATCAGTTTGCCTTGCACGGCAACTTCGCTGCCTTTTTTGAGGTATTTTTCGGCTATGTCGGCTTTCTTTCCCCAGATCACAATGTTATGCCATTGGGTGTCTTCTACTTTTTCCCCTTTGGCATTGAGGTACGTTTCATTGGTAGCCAGAGAGAAGGTGGCCATTTTCTTGCCACTGTCAAAAGTTCTCACTTGTGGGTCGTTACCTAATCTGCCGATTAATTGTACGCTGTTTTTTAAAGTTGTCATGATGTTAA
The DNA here is from genome assembly GCF_902506655.1 of Marinoscillum sp. 108. Lineage (NCBI taxonomy): Bacteria > Pseudomonadati > Bacteroidota > Cytophagia > Cytophagales > Reichenbachiellaceae > Marinoscillum > Marinoscillum sp. 108. Next base: position 161,938 of record NZ_LR734808.1, read on the forward strand.
AAATTTGTGTTAAACATGAAAGTCTCTGATTGGCAGATGACTTGTGTCGATTGACGATGACAAAGTTGAAGTGAGGTGGAAGCGTTATTCGTGTGGTAACCGAATACAGCCGATTATAAACGGTTAAAATCGGGTATATTGCTGTTTTTCAGAGATATAATGTTTTTGATAAGTGAGTGTAAAATTGGATTAAGATAATATTTATGTGGGGTATCACTAGAGTTATATTTTGCAAAACCGAATTAATCCACATGAATTCGGAAAAGTAGGGACGTAAAGGAGGGCGGGCAGATTGAGATATATAAGGTTTCAGGTTACTACCTCACCATCCATCTTTAATACAATCTCCCCGCAGGAATTCCGCTTATGTTTGATTGTTGGGAGAAACAATTTTTGGGAGGAATTAAAAGTGGATAGTGTGTACTGAAAAAGAAGACTGAAGCTATCCGAGCTGGAATGACCGAGTGGAAAGGTAAAATGATATCAGATGAAACGACGAGAGCCCAAGACTATTGCTGGCACTACGTCAAAGGAACTCATCCTTGAGCGTGAGCTAAATGGGAATTTTGCTTGAGGAAGACGCTTACAAAAAAGCCGTCATGTGACGGCTTTTAAACGCTATTAATGCTCGAATAATCGGAACCTATTTTGTCGTCTAACGATAAACTTCCAGAGGCTCTGGATAAGGTCATCGAAGGCATAATGCAATATATTTTTTAGATTATTGAGATGATTGGGCTTTCTCATGATGCTGGATTTATCTTATAACTGGTTCTTAATTATACAATGAATTTAGTCTAAAAACGACTGTAAAATCAAAATAGTTTCGGTGAATGGGTATATTTCATAGATGAACAGGGGCGGTTGCGTATAATGCCCGGAATAATTAATTTAGAATGGAAAGAAGCCCGTATGAGTACTGAAACCAAAGTTTGTACAGAATGCGGACGGGAATTGTTCGGCAGATCGGATAAAAAGTTCTGTTCGGATGCCTGCCGCAGTGCCTATAACAATAAGGCCCTTGCCGGGGGTGACAAGTACATGCGCACGGTCAACAGGCGCCTCAAAAAGAACCATAGCATCCTTGTACAGCTCAACCCCGACGGCAAGACTACCACCCACAGGGAGAAGCTCTTGAAAGCCGGTTTTGACTTTGACTACTGCACCAATACCTACACCACCAAAGATCAGAAGGAATACCGGTTTTGCTATGATCAGGGTTACCTTCACCTGGGCAATGATTTTATTTTATTGGTGAAAAGGGAGCCCTCTCCCGTGGGCTAAGGCTCCCATATTTACTCCTCTTTTACTCATACCTGAGCGACTGTATGGGGTTGGCAGTAGCGGCCCGGAAGGATCTGTAGCCGACTGTACCCAGTGCAATGGCAAAGGATATCCCAAATGCAATGACGAAATAGCCGTAAGTAATGTCAATGCGGTATGCAAACTCCTCCATCCACAGGCTCATGAGCCAGTAAGCCAAAGGTGCGGCCACCACAAAAGCGATGAGCATCAGTTTGGTGTATTCTCTCCCAAAGATGCCCAGAATACTTGCCACAGATGCGCCAAACACCTTTCTTACACCTATGTCTTTGGCATTTTTATTGGTCATGAAGGAAACCAGCCCATAGAGCCCCATGGTACCCAGCAGGATGGACAATACAGATACAAATTTAATGATCTGGTGGAGCATGTTCTCCAAAACGTAATGGTCCTGAATCTCATCTTTGAGCACTTCAAATTCGAAAAGATCATTCGGGTAAAACTGTCTGAAAGTGGCTTCAATATCGGCTACTACATCTGGTGAAGGTTCAGACTTCAGTCGGATGGCCAGCTGATTGAATTCATCTGACTTGTACATGAATATGGCAGGCTTCAGCCCATACTGGAGTGAACGTACATTGTAGTCTTCCATCACCCCGATGACCTTTCCCTCTATATAACCCATGTCGATCCATTGCCCTATTGCTTCCTCATGTGTTTTCCAACCCAGAGTGGTCAATAGCTTCTCATTGACGATGATGTCATAGGTGGAATCATTGATGTGCTGCTCTGGAATATTTCTACCAGATAGGAGCTCTATGTCATAAAAGTCAAGATAATTTTTGTCTCCGTGTTTGATGTTGGCATTGTTCCCATCTATGTACTCTTCGCCCTTGATAAAGTAGGAATTGTTCCAATTACTGTTGGAAAGGGGTGTAGTTCTGCTTTTGCTAACATCCTCCACGTAACTTTTGGATCGATATTCTCCGGCAATGGCATCCATTTTAAGATAGGCTCCATCCGGAAAATCAATGGTGACCACCCGATCAAAGTTGAAACCCAGGTCTTTGGACTTCATAAAATCCATCTGCGCGGCTATGATCACCGTGCAAATGAGCATTAGGTTGGTGAAGGCAAATTGTGTAATCACCAGGATCCTCCGTAGGTTGATGTTGCCACTACCTTTTCTGATATTGATCTTATGGTTGAGGGCATCCACTGGCTTGTATCCGGAGAGGATCAGCGCTGGGTATAGTCCTGCGAAAAACGCCACGACAACAGCCAGGAGTATAGCGAACCAAATGACATCACTGCCATAGGAGAGGTCGTACTCAATTTCCGTCAGGAAGGTGTTGAATTTTGAAATAAGGATTTGCCCCAGGGTGAGTGCGATCACCATGCCCACGAGTACGATCACCAGTATTTCAATCATGAATTGCCAAAAGAGCTGAGATTTGAGACTACCGAGGACTTTGCGTACTCCCACTTCTTTGGCCCTGCGTATGGCCTGAGCGGTGGAAAGATTAATAAAGTTGAGACAGGCAGTACCCAGGATCAGCGCTCCAAGCAGCACAAATGCCCAAATCATCAGTGATGGGGTGACATAGTTTTGACCATCGCCATAGCGTTCGTCATTATGTATTTCAGAAAGCGGTTGTAGTTTGATGGTTGACTTTTCCCGATCTTCCAGGTCCCTGTCGTAGGCATCCATAGCAGCATCCAGTTTCCTTTCCAGTTCCGGGATGTCCGCATTTTCCGGGGCCAGCGCATAGCAGGAGAAGGCCCAGGTCATACCCCAGTTATCCCTAAAGGCATCTGGCATTCTCAGACGCATGGTAGGCAGCGAAACGATCATTTTGAAGGGCAGGTTGGTGTTTTTGGGTGGGGTTTGCACAATGCCTACCACCTCCAGGTCTTTGTCATTGTTGAGCTTCACCATCTTACCTATGGGGTTTTCATCTGCATAGTATTTGGTGGCCATTTCCTGGGTGAGATATACCTTATAGGGGTCTTTGAGCGCCTCTCCGGGTGCTCCTTTTAGAATTTCAAAATCCATGACTTCAAAAAAGTGCTCATCGGTATAGAGGATACCTGATTGTCTGAAAACCTGAAAGTTGCCAGAGGCGTCAATCAGGGAAATCTTTTCATCCTCAGGCCCGTGAAACTGTACGACTTTTTCGAAATCCGGCAAATCCCGTAAAATGGCATCTCCAGTTGGATAAGGGAGAATTCCTGAATAATAAATTCTGTTGTCGCCGTGATAGTGGGAGACCACCCGATATATCCGGTCTTTCTTGGTGTGCCAATTGTCAAAGGAGTTTTCGTACCGGATGATGGTAAATACAAACAGGCAGCAGGCCAGGCCTATAGCCAATCCCAGAACATTCAGAAGAGAGTAGGCTTTGTTTTTTCTGAAGCTTCGCAGCGCGATGACAAAATAGTTTTTTAGCATAGGATTATTTTTTCAGTCTGTCCTCCCGGTTCCAAGAGGTATGCCATTAATTCAAGTTGTTGATAATCAGTATTTTGAGTGTTTTTTGATTCTCATGACTTGTTTCATACTGAAACATTTCATTGATTTACAATGAAACACTTTTGTACCAGAGGGTCATAACCATTGACCATACCCGAGCCCTGTATGAAGCAAAGAGGACACATATTGATTGTAGATGATGATGCTGATGTGCTGCATACGGCCAGATTGGTATTGAAAGGGCACTACGAGCAGGTATCTACGGAGAGTTCTCCCCTTAGGCTGGAGTCTATGCTCAGAAGGGAGTCGGTAGACATTATCCTGCTGGATATGAATTTTAAGACAGGTGCCACCACTGGCAATGAGGGCCTATTCTGGCTAAAGAAAATCAAAGCGATTAATCCGCATGTATATGTCATCATGAATACAGCCTATGGTGATATACAGCTGGCGGTGGAGTCTATGAAATTAGGTGCGGTGGACTTTTTAGTAAAACCCTGGGAAAAGGAAAAATTGCTTTCTACGGTCAATACGGTCTATCAGCTTGCACTTTCCAATAGGAGTGTCGAAAAGCTCAAGGGACGTGAGTCAGCCCTCACACAGGATATCGACGCAGGCTATGGTCAGCTGGTTTCAGAAAGTGAACCCATGCAAACTGTGCTTGCTCAGATTGATAAAGTAGCCGCCACCGATGCTTCCATCCTTATTCTGGGTGAAAACGGAACCGGTAAGGAGCTAATTGCCCGTGAGATTCATCGGCGGTCACAGCGTCGCGATGAGGGACTGATTAAGGTGGATCTGGGGGCATTACCGGAAAGCCTGTTCGAAGCGGAAATGTTTGGTCATGTGAAAGGGGCCTATACCGATGCAAAGGAAGACCGGCCGGGCAGGTTCGAAATCGCAGATGGGGGCTCACTTTTTTTGGATGAAATTGGAAACCTGAGCATCACCATGCAGTCTAAGATGCTTTCGGTACTGCAAAACCGATCAGTTACGCGGGTGGGCTCGAGCAAGGCAGTTGCTTTCGACGTACGGGTGATCAGTGCCACCAATCAGCCACTTTATCCCATGGTGGAAGCGGGGTTGTTTCGTCAGGACCTGCTATACAGGATCAATACCGTGGAAATAGAACTGCCTCCTTTGCGGCAGCGAAAACAGGATATACGACTTCTTTCCCTGTATTTTTTGAAGGAATACGGGGAGAAGTATCAGAAATCAGGCCTTAAGATAGAGGAACGAACTCACCGGCAGCTGGCTAACTATACATGGCCGGGGAATATCCGCGAATTGCAACACGCCATAGAGCGCGCCGTAATCATGTGTGATGACTCTGTGATTGCTGCTGAGGATATCCTCCCGCAGCGGAAAGCACAATCGAATGAGACACGCTCTCTACGGGTAGAAGACGTGGAGAAAAGTACGGTAATCAGGGCCATCGAAAAGCATGGTGGTAACCTGAGTAAGGCAGCAGATGAGCTGGGAATGGGCCGGACCACCCTCTATAGGAAAATGAAGAAATACGGCATATGAATTGGCAATTGTAACCTGTGCGAGCCTTGAAGTCGTTTCGCCTCCATGTAGTTATCAGAGTAGTTTTAGCCGTGAGTTTTGGGCTGGTGGCTTACTATTTTGGGATGTTGACACCCTTTTGGTTGATGAGTGCCTGGATGGTTCTGTTTTTTGTGGTGACCATTGTTTCACTGATTCGCTATGTAGAAAAGTCCGACCGGGAGCTGTCCGGCTTCCTGATGGCCATTCGCCAAAATGATTTTACCAATACCTATCCAGCTGCCCGGAGCCGTTCTAATCAACTGCACAGGGCCTTCAATGTGATCACTGGGGAGTTTATCAAATTACGGAGTGAAAAGGAGTCCAATTTTCACTTTCTCAAAACTGTGGTGGAGCACAGTGGAGTGCCGCTGATGGCCTATACCGTAGATGACGAGGAGGTGACCCTGGTCAATCAATCGGTTAAAACACTTTTTGGGATTCCATACTTTACTAAGCTTGGTTCTCTGCAGCGGGCCGACCCAACTCTGGTGGAGACCATCCGGTCACTGAGGACCGGAGACAAGGTCTTGGTCAAAGTGAAGATCAATGGTGAAATGATGTACCTGTCCATTGTGACCAGGGAGCTCATTTTGCAGGGTCGACGCAATAAGGTCATTGCCTTCCATAATATCAATACCGAACTGGACCAGAAGGAAGTGGAGTCCTGGCAAAAGCTCATACGGGTGATGACCCACGAGATCAAAAATTCAGTGATTCCAATCTCTACCCTGGCGGAAGTGATCAATGACATGCTCAAAGGAAGTGGTGAAGGTTCATTTGCCCTGGGTGATCTTTCACCGGAAGATCAGGATGATCTCATTGTGAGTATACGAACCATCGAAAAACGGAGCAAGGGATTGGTAAAGTTCGTCGCCAGCTATGGAGACCTGGCCAGGGTACCCAGACCAGAGCTACAGCAGGTAGATCTGTGTGAGTTGGTACGTGAGGTGGTGAGGTTACAAGAGAAGCCCCTGCGCAAAGCGGGGATTGCGTTGGAAACCAATTTTCCGAAAGGTGCCCTTACACTTTCATTGGATGGTGAGATGATTCAGCAAGTAGTGATCAATCTGGTCAAAAATGCCACTGAGGCACTCAAGGATGCCAATACTCCAAACGGTCAGATCCAACTGGTCATTGCCAAATATGCCTCTGAGGTAGTGGTGCAGGTGGCTGATAATGGCCCCGGAATAGAGGAGGAAATATTAGACCAGATATTCATTCCGTTTTTTACCACCAAGAAGGAGGGATCAGGCATAGGGTTGAGCTACAGCAAGCAGATCATGCGTGCACACAACGGAAATCTGCGTGTAAAATCCACAGAAGCTGGAGCCGTATTTGAATTGAGTTTTTGGGTGGTTTGACCAGTACCTAGTATCTTTCACGAGATTCTTTTTATTCAATCAGGTTAAATTCTCTCATGATCCCTATACAGTACATTGAAGAAATAAAGGTAAGTGCCGGGGATCTGGATGAGCTCCATCATGTCAACAATGTGGTTTATCTGAAATGGGTGCAGCTGGTAGCTGAAAATCACTGGAGATCGGCAGTTAGCCAGACCCTCCAGAACCAATACATTTGGGTGGTTTTGAGTCATTTCATTCAATATCACAAGTCGGCAGTGCTCGATGACCACCTCACACTGCTCACTTATGTGGGGGAGTTTGAAGGTGTGAGAAGCATTCGCTATGTGAAGATCAAGAGAGGGACGGAGCTGATCGCAGAGGCCAAAACAGAATGGTGTATGCTGGATGCCGTGACCAAACGCCCCAAGCGGGTGACCGATGAAGTGTCCCAGTGGTTTTTCAAAACTTAATCAAGCAGATGAAAAGAGCAATTAAAATCACCCTGATCACTATTCTGAGCTTGCTAATCGTGCTCATCATTGCATGGCTGACGGCAAATGAGCCGCTACCTGAAGGGGAGCCGGGTCCACGCGCTGAGGCCCTTGCCGACCGAATGCTTCTCGCCCTCAACGATAGTGCTTATCAGAATCTCGAGCTAATTAGCTGGAAATACCCCAGGGGGCCGCATGAGTATGACTGGTATAAACAGAAGGACACCGTGGAGGTGCGCTGGGGTAATATGCGAGTTTTACTTTGTACCACCACACTAGATGGAAGTGCTTTTTTGGGCAATGAGGCTTTATCCGGTAGCGAAAAGGAAAAGGCGTTGTATACCGCATGGGACTTCTTTGCCAATGATTCCTTTTGGCTGATAGCCCCATTCAAGGTGAAGGATCCGGGAACTGAACGCAAAGTCGTAGAGACCGACCGGGGGCCGGCATTGCTGGTGACCTATACCAGTGGCGGAGTGACTCCCGGCGATTCATACCTCTGGATATTAGACGAAAATGACAGACCCATCGCCTGGAAATTTTGGGTGCAGAAAATCCCGATAGGAGGACTGGAGAGTAGCTGGGCTGACTGGCAGCAGTATAAAGGTGTATGGCTTGGGACGAGTCACGAGGTAGGGCCTTTGGAGATTAAGCTGGAAATTCAAAACATCGAATAATGAGTGAATCAGGAAATGCACTCATTACAGGAGTGTCTACCGGGATCGGGTATGCTTGCTGCGAGGTATTTATCGCCTCAGGGTACCGGGTGTTTGGTAGTGTGAGGACTCAAAAAGATGCCGACAGACTGAGTGAGACATTCGGTGAAAGGTTCACACCACTCATTTTTGATGTCACGGATCATGAGGCCATTGACCTTGCCGCGATCACGGTGTCCAAAGCGCTAAGCGATCAGGGATTAGACTGTCTCATTAACAATGCGGGAGTTGCTTTGGGTGGGCCCATGATGCACGTCCCCATTGAGCGTTTACGAGAACAATTTGAGGTCAATGTCATCGGTTTGGTAAAGGTAACTCAGGCCTTTCTGCCTCTTCTGGGAGCGAGAGCAGGTCACATTGGAAAACCAGGCAGGATTATCAATATTAGCTCGGTAGTCGGCCAGATTGCCATGCCTTTTCTGGGGCCATATGTGGGTTCCAAGTATGCACTGGAGGGTATTTCGCAGGTAATGCGGCGCGAATTGATGCATTACGGCATTGATGTAGTGGTGGTGGGTCCTGGAGCCATCAAAACGCCCATTTGGAACAAAGGGATGGATAGCCTTTACGAGGATACGGCCTTCGCTCGTTCACTGCAAATTTTTGCCAAGGGATTTATCAGGGGCAGTATTAAACATGGGTTTGAGCCCGGGAAATTGGCCCTGGATATCTTCAGGATTTTCAAAAAAGACCGCCCGAAACCGAGGTACGCTATTGTGGCCAAGCCCTTCTTGAATTGGTGGCTTCCAAAGTTTTTGCCTACCAGAATGATGGACAGGTATTTGGCAAAGAAACTTGAGATTATCCGGTAAGACTATCTGAAAGTGTACTTGAGGGAAACTCCGCCGAAATAGTTTCTGGGATTGCCTGGATAATAATGTCGAGGCTGACTACCTCCAAAACCAGTTGCGTTGATCAAGAGCATTGCAGCATATTTGGTATCAGAGAGGTTGTTGGCACCCAGATTCATGTCGAGCTCCCAGGGTCCAATGACGTACCTGAACCCGGCTTTGGCTCTGAGGATGAAATACCGTTCGGCATAAAGAGAATTTTCATCATTTACAGGAATCTCCCCAACCAATTGTCCGCTGATATTTCCATAGAAACCCAGGTCGCTGAGTAGCTCTACTCCCGGGTTGAAAATCCACTGGGGTACTCCGGTTAGCTCATTTCCACTATAGTCATTTCCGTCGTTCACAAATTCATCAAAATGATAATTCATATAGGCCACGCTGGCAAAAGCATTGAGAGTATATCGGTCTGAAAGCACAAAGTAATAATTGCCCAAAAGATCCACCCCAAGGTGATTATTCAATCCGGCATTGACACCTACATAGGCATCGTCACTTATACGCTGAGCTACTAACAGGTTTTTGATCTGCATGTAGTAGGTGGTGAGGTCGTAGGTAAACCTGCGCTGCGTACCCCGAACACCCAATTCATAATTCCAACCAGATTCTGGCAGGATGTCCGGGTTAATTTGACCATCGGGGTACAGGGTCTCTTCCAGACTAGGAGGAGAGAAGCCGTGACTTACATTCATAAAAAGCGTATTGTGAGCACCTGTCACATAGGTCAGCCCCAGCTTGGGAGAAACCACTGGATTAAATGCATAATCTCCACTGATGTTGTTGCCTGGCTCATTGAACTGATCATCCAGGGTATAATGGGTGAAATTTAAGTTGAGTCCGGCTGTAGCATTGAGATTTGGAGCCAATGTGGCGGCTGCTTCGATAAAAGCATTGAAATAGCTTCGGTTTTCCAGGTTGTTTGAAAGAGGATCTCCCTTCACGCTGCCATTGCTATTTTCGTCATAGTTGTTCTCAAAGGTTTTCCATCGGTATTCATCAAAAAATAGCTCCATACCAGTGAAGAACCTAAAGTTTTCCCATCGCTTGGCCAGTGTGTTTCTGGTACCTATGGTAAAGGTCTCTTCGTCCAAAATATTAAAAGGCCTTGGCTCATAGGCATCACGGTTTTTTAGAAAAAGAGTTGATTTCAAGCTCCAATCCTGCCCGAAAGCCTGGTGGTAGCTCAGACCCAGCAGCGTTTTGTCGTAGGCTTCATACCCCTTGGCTTGTTTCCAGGTGAATGCTGCTTTTTCAGGATTGTTTTTAAAATCATCTTCACTGATAGAGCTGGGGATGAAGGCTTTTAAGTGAGTGAATATACCCAGTACAGAAAAGTAGCTTTGTGGGGTCAGCTGGTACTTGAGAGTTACACCGGCTTGCTGCCTGCTGTAGGCACTGTTCTCTCTGAATCCCTGACGCTGTAAGTCGGAGTAGACTACCGATACGGTGGTTTTGTTGTCATGATGTGCACCTTGCAGCATCCACCTATGGGTGTCGAATGAGCCCATTGTCAGACTGGTTTTGGCACTGGTTTGCTGTGCTGAAGGTACAGGGGCCAGTAGTCTGATGGCTCCCCCCAGTCCGGCTCCATAGGCACTTGAGTTAGGGCCTTTGGTGATTTCTATCCGGCTGATCATCTCCTGATCAATGTCCTCAATGGAAGAGTTTCCCGAGCCATCAGTGAGGGGTATGTCCTCATAATAGGCCTTGATCTTATTGGTGCCATAGAGGCTTCTGGAGCCAATACCCCTGATAGTGATTCGATTGGTGGTGAGTGTACCCGCATGCATGTACACCCCGGGAGTTCGATTGAGGGCGCTGGTGACTGAAAAAGGGTCGTCTCGTCTGAGCATTTCCTGATTGATGGATTGAATACTCGTGGGCGTGTTGAGTGTTTTTCTGGAAAAACTTCCACTGGTCACGATCACGTCATTGAGCGTGAGGCTGGAGGGTTCCAGAGCCAGAGTGATTTCCTTAGGTGCTCTCATCTGGATGGTGAGGGTTTGGTACCCCAGGTGATTTACCCGAAGCGTTACAGGAAAAGCCCTCACGGACAAATGGAAATTTCCATTTGTGTCTGTGACTGTAGTATCGACTCCCGTACTGACTATTGCACCTATGAGTGCTTCTTCGTTCGCACCATCTTTCACATGACCGGAAATAGTTGTTTGTGCATGGCTTTGATGCCAAAGCATTAGGAGCAAAACGAGAATCGAAGGTAATTTCATGGGGTTGATTATGAAGCTGGCAAGCAGGCGCAAAGCGCTGTTTATTTTGGCTCTCAAAGGTAAAGCGGTAAGTCATAAATGAACTCATTCACTATATAAAATGTGTGCAGAGGACTGAATATGAGATTGAAATTTGGGTGGTCTGAGCTAAATGCTGTTATTTTATTCCCGCTTAGACAATCAAACTTACATTCATGAAAAAATCTAGATTATACGTATGCCTTTTGGCTGGTTCGGCGCTGATTTACGCCTGTGGAGGGGGCTCTCAAAAACAGTCTGCTGAGAGTACCGATACCGCGGTGGCGGAGGTACCTGCAGAGGTGGTGGTAGATTCTGTGACGTTGGAAATTTCCGCCAACGACAACATGCAATTCAGCACAGACCAACTCAAAGTAACTGAAGGACAGGTGGTGACGCTGAATTTTAAACATACAGGTAAAATGCCCAAGGAGTCTATGGGACATAATTGGGTGCTTCTGGCAGCTGGTTCGGATCCGGCAGTCTTTGGTGCGGCTGCTACCACGGCTCCCAAGACAGGTTATATTCCACAGGATAAACTCGAGTGGGTGATTGCCAATACACCCATCATAGGAGGTGGCGAGGAGGTGAGTATCAGCTTTCAGGCGCCAAAGGCCGGTTATTACAAATTCATCTGTAGTTTCCCCGGACACTGGGGCGTGATGCAAGGTGACTTTGTGGTATCACCGAGGTAATCATTGATAAAGTTCCAAATCAAAAGGCCGTTTTGAAAGAAGGGAGATTTTCCTTTTTTTGAAGACGGTCTTTTTATGTCGACTCCTGAGCCCTCAACCCTATGCTATGCATCTGATTTCATTCAGATTCTGATGTTAGGCATCGTACTTATTTTCTAATTTGTTGGTCTTTATTAAAGGCTTTTCCCAATTCTATTCCTTAGTTTTGCCACCCTATTTTGAAAGAGTTAAATCACTTTTTTAGAATATTTGAGTATTGAAATTGTATAAACGCAAAATAAAAAATGGGTAAGACGCTGTTTGATAAAGTATGGGATTCACACGTGGTGCGAAAGATAGAGGGCGGACCAGACGTATTTTTCATCGATAGACATATGGTTCATGAAGTGACCAGTCCGGTTGCTTTTCTGGGATTGAAAAACCGGGGATCCGGTGTACTCTATCCCAATCGTACATTTGCCACTGCAGATCATAACACACCTACCATCAATCAACATTTACCAGTACAGGATCCCCTTTCTGCCAACCAGCTTAAAGCCCTGGAAGAAAATGCAAAAGAGCATGGAATCTCTCACTGGGGACTGGGTCATGAGAAAAATGGGATCGTACATGTGGTAGGTCCCGAGTACGGCATCACTCAACCTGGAGCAACCATTGTTTGTGGAGACTCTCATACCTCTACACACGGAGCTTTTGGGGCCATTGCTTTTGGGATTGGTACCTCAGAAGTAGAGATGGTATTGGCTACACAGTGTATCATGCAGCCCAAGCCAAAGAAAATGCGGATCAACATCACCGGTAAGCTTCAGTACGGAGTGACCCCAAAGGATGTGGCGCTGTTCATCATCTCTCAGCTCACCACTTCAGGTGCTACTGGCTATTTTGTGGAGTATGCCGGAGAAGTGTTTGAAAATATGACGATGGAAGGTCGCATGACGGTATGTAATCTGAGCATCGAGATGGGCGCTCGTGGAGGTATGATAGCTCCGGACGAAAAGACATTTGAGTACATTAAAGGCCGTGAGTTCACGCCTCAGGGTGCCGACTGGGATCGTGCCATGGAGTATTGGAAAACGTTGAAAACGGATGCGGATGCGGAGTTTGATAAAGAGTTGACCTTTGATGGATCCAAAATAGAGCCTATGATCACCTATGGTACCAACCCGGGTATGGGCATGGGTATCAGCAATCACATTCCTGTGGCAGAGTCGTTGGAAGGCGGAGTATCCACCTACAAGAAATCATTGACCTACATGGGCTTCAACGAAGGTGAGTCAATGATGGGCAAAAAGATTGACTATGTCTTTGTGGGTAGCTGTACGAATGGACGCATAGAGGATTTCAGGGCATTTGCCTCTTTGGTGAAAGGCAGAAAGAAGGCAGATCACGTGACGGCCTGGTTGGTTCCTGGTTCGCACAAAGTAGAGGCTGCCATCAGAGAAGAGGGACTATTGGCCATAATAGAGGAAGCCGGATTTTCATTGAGAGAACCGGGGTGTTCAGCATGTCTGGCCATGAATGACGATAAGGTGCCTGCCGGAAAGTTGGCTGTAAGCACTTCCAATAGAAATTTTGAAGGAAGACAGGGCCCGGGATCAAGGACACTTTTGGCCAGCCCGTTGGTGGCTGCTGCCAGTGCCGTAACCGGCGTTGTGACTGACCCAAGGGAGTTGATGGAGGAGGAGTACGCTTAATTAGCGGTTAGCCTTTAGCTATTGGCCTCTTGATGAGAGATTTTCGGAAGTACAAAGTGTGGGAGTTGGGACATGAAGTCACTTTGGTCATTTACGAACTAACTGCCAGTTTTCCCGATTCTGAACGATTCGGTTTAACGAATCAACTAAGAAGAGCCTCTTCATCGATTCCAGCCAATATTGCTGAGGGTTGCGGCCGAGAGAGCGATAAGGATTTTAAGAGATTCCTTTATATCGCAAACGGGTCGGCAAGCGAGGTTGAGTATTTTCTCATTTTGAGCACCGGGTTAGGTTACATCAACAAAAACGATTCAGAAATGATCACCGAAAAAGTGAGTGTTCTGAGAAGAAGTTTAAACAAATTAATAAGCTCAATAAGCACATAGTTTTTTTGAGTAAAAAGTTAAAAAGGAGTACCATGAGCTAAAGGCCGTGAGCCAATAGCCAAAAGCAAATAAAGATGGCATACGACAAATTTGAAATATTAAAAACTACGGCGGTTCCATTGCCGATTGAAAACGTGGATACGGATCAGATCATTCCAGCGAGGTTTTTGAAAGCCACTACCCGCGACGGATTTGGTGATAACCTGTTTCGTGACTGGAGATACAACTCAGATAACACGCCTAAGCAGGATTTTATCCTCAACAATCCCCTCTACGGAGGCAAGATATTGGTAGGGGGCAAAAACTTCGGGTCAGGTTCTTCACGAGAGCACGCCGCCTGGGCTGTATATGATTATGGGTTCAGATGTGTGATTTCCAGTTTTTTCGCAGACATTTTCAAAAACAATTGCCTCAACATTGGTGTACTCCCCGCACAGGTGAGCGCAGAGTTTCTGGATAAAATATTCAAAGCCATAGAAGCAGATCCCAAAGCAGAGTTTGAAGTGAGTCTTCCTGAGCAGACCGTGACCATAGTGGCTACTGGTGAGCAGGAGAGCTTCGATATCAATAGCTACAAAAAGGGCAATATGCTCAACGGGTTTGATGATATTGATTACTTGCAGAGCATGAAGGATGAGATCAAATCCTTTGCAGAGAAGCTTCCCCTTTAAATTTCGTACAGGTGAGGGTACTCTGAAGTACCTTCGCCTCAAATAATTACATTTTGAAAGTAGAAATTCTCGATACAACATTAAGGGATGGAGAGCAGACCTCTGGTGTGTCCTTTACCGACAGTGAGAAGCTGACGATCGCGCAGCTTCTGTTGGAAGAGCTACGCGTGGACCGTTTGGAGGTGGCCTCTGCGAGGGTTTCAGAAGGAGAATTCAAGGGCGCAAAGAAGATACTGGACTGGGCGGCTCAAAACGGCTACCTCGATCGCATCGAGATTTTGGGTTTTGTGGATCATACCATCTCCGTAGACTGGATCAAAGAGTCAGGGGGACGGGTGATCAATTTACTTTGCAAAGGCTCACGCAAACACTGCGAAAGTCAGCTTAGAAAAACTGTGGAGGAGCACCTCGCGGACATTGCCCAGACGATAGGTTATGCTCATGAGCAAGGCCTGACGGTGAATGTATATCTGGAGGACTGGTCTAACGGAATGCGGACTTCTCCCGACTATGTAGATCAGATGGTGGAGGGGCTGCTGAAGCTACCTGTAAGCCACATTATGTTGCCAGATACGCTGGGGATCCTCAATCACAAGGAATCAGCCACGTTTTGTGGTCAAATGACTGCCAAATTTCCCCAGGCTCGCTTCGATTTTCATGCTCATAACGACTATGACCTTTCCACTGCCAATGTGTATTCGGCTCTGGAGGCAGGGATCACGGGTATTCATACCACCCTCAACGGCCTTGGTGAAAGAGCAGGCAATGTGCCTCTGTCCAGTGTGATTGGTATTGTGAAGGATCATCTCCATGGGGAGATGAACATCGACGAAACAAAACTCTATAAGGTATCTAAGATTGTAGAGTCATTTTCAGGTATCCGCATCCCTGCGAATAAGCCTTTGGTAGGGGAGTTTGTATTTACACAGACCAGTGGCATACATGCCGATGGAGATAGCAAGGATAACCTGTATCACAACAGCTTGAATCCTGAACGCTTTGGCCGCCATTACTCTTATGCGCTGGGTAAAATGTCGGGCAAGGCCAATATCAAAAAGAATCTTGAAGAACTGGGCATAGAGCTGAGCAAGGAAGAAACTAAAAAGATCACTGAAAAGATCATTGAACTGGGAGACAAGAAAGAGGCGATCACCAAAGAAGACCTTCCTTTCATCATCAATGATGTACTGCGTAGTGAGAAGATCGAGCAGCATGTACAGATCAAAAATTACTCGCTCTCGGTGGCTCAGGGCCTGAGGTCAGTAGCGACCTTGTGCATAGAAATAGGAGGAAAAACCTTCGAAAAGACTGCTTCAGGAGATGGACAGTATGATGCATTCATGAATTCGCTTAAACGAATTTATAAGGACTTAGGGGAGTCCCTTCCCCGATTGGTGGACTATGAAGTGCAAATACCGCCTGGAGGGGAGACCGACGCACTTGTGATCACTACTATCACCTGGGCTAACGGCAAGACTTTTAAAACCAGGGGCTTGGACCCCGACCAGACAGTTGCCGCTATCAAGGCGACCGTGAAAATGCTAAACATTATTAAAAATCATAATTGAGGATCAATGAACTTTAAAATTGCAACCCTTCCGGGAGACGGCATAGGGCCGGAAATTGTAGATCAGGCTATCAAAGTGATGAAAGCAGTGGGCGAAAAGTATGGCCATTCTTTCGATTTTGAATTTGCCCCCACAGGGGCTTCAGCCATTGATCTGGTTGGTGAACCCTATCCTGACTCTACCCATGAGATCTGTATGAATGCAGATGCAGTGCTTTTTGGAGCCATAGGTGATCCTAAGTACGATAATGACCCTAAAGCAAAAGTGCGTCCGGAACAAGGATTGCTCAAAATGAGGAAGAAGTTAGGCCTATATGCCAATATTCGTCCGGTGGCTACTTTTCCTTCTTTGATTGACAAGAGCCCTCTGAAGAATGATCGGGTGGAAGGTGCCGATTTTGTGGTGGTGAGAGAGTTGACCGGAGGTATTTACTTTGGTGACAAAGGGAGGTCTGAAGACCTTACTTCTGCATTCGACAATTGTGTGTATACCACAGAAGAGATCGAGCGAATCCTAAAGCTGGCTTATGAGTATGCTGGCAAAAGAAACAAGCGTCTGACGGTAGTGGATAAGGCTAATGTGCTTTGTACTTCACGTTTGTGGAGGGAAATAGCGCAGAAAATGGAGAAGGACTATCCAGAAATAGAGACCGACTACATGTTTGTAGACAATGCGGCTATGCAACTGATCCAGTGGCCAAAGAAATTTGATGTGATGGTGACTGAAAACATGTTCGGAGATATCCTTTCCGATGAGGCCAGCGTGATCACCGGATCGCTCGGGCTACTCCCTTCAGCTTCTGTAGGGTTGCATACGTCTGTATTCGAACCCATCCATGGCTCATATCCACAGGCTGCAGGTAAGAACATTGCCAACCCTGTCGCCACCATTTTGTCTGCAGCTATGCTACTGGATGCTCTGAACCTGCTGGAGGAAGGGCAGGCGGTGAGAGATGCTGTTAATGCATCTTTGGAGGCCAATTTTGTAACTGAGGACATTTCTAAGGAAGCTGCAAAGTCTACCTCGGAAGTGGGAGACTGGATAGCGGCTCAGGTGAATAAATAACATTGAAGTAAGAAATAATAAGCAAAAAGCTCGGGTCACTTGACCCGGGCTTTTGCATTCTTATTTGAAAATGATGTCATTAAAAGGGGCTCTCGATCATCGGTACTTCTATCAGAAGCAGTCTTGCATCTTTAGTTGCTGAGAAGTTTATCACCTCAGCACCCGTGATTCCCAGTGCATCCCGCTTCTTCAGTTCCTCACCATTTACCGTTACTTCCCCCTCTATTACAAAGACATAAACTCCATTACCCTCTTTTTTCAGGGCATAGGCGAGCTCCATTCTGGCATCCAAATCAGCCAGCGAAAACCAGCTGTCCTGGTTGATCCAAAGCACCTGATCATTGTCTGGGGCCACTACCGTTTGCCATTGGTTTTTGCGACCTTCTGGCGAAAAGGTAATTTGCTGATAGCGAGGTTCGATATCCCTTTCTTTGGGCAGCACCCAAATCTGCAGAAAATTCACCTCATTAGACTTGGAGTGGTTGTATTCCGAGTGCGTCAGTCCATGTCCGGCACTCATGATCTGCACATCTCCTGTCCGGATCACCTCGGTATTGCCAGTGCTGTCTTTATGCTCCAGATCACCCGAAAGTGGAATCGACACGATTTCCATGTTGTCATGAGGATGGGCACCGAATCCCATGCCGGCCGTTACTATGTCATCATTCAGCACCCTAAGGGCCCCGAAGTTCACACGCTCAGGGTTGTAATACCGCCCAAAGCTAAAAGTGTGTCTGCTTTGCAGCCAACCGAAGTGGGCGGTACCTCTGCTTTCAGAGGTGTGTTTAATGGTATTCATCTTTTTCCTTTCTATTTATCTTGAAAACTGCCCGTGATGAACAAATTCATCAATGGGCATTCTGTTTCTTTCTTCCAATTCCCTGTTTCTGAGTGCTTCAGGGAGCTGATCAGGGTCACCGAAGTAGCCCAGCGCAATGACCGTCACCGCCTCATAATCTTCTGGTAAATCAAATAGCTCTTCCAGTTGTGTCTTATGAAATCCTCCCATTTGATGCAACCCAATACCTTCCGCAGTGGCTTGTAAGGCGAGGTTGCCAATGGCCAAGCCTAAATCGTGGTGGGCAGACTTATTGGGCGCTCCGTTGCGGGTGTAGGTTTTTTTAACCAGGTTCACCATCAGTACTGGGGCCTGCTCAGCCCAAATCTGATTTCCAGGCATCAAGGCGTCAACAATTTTTGTGTGTGCCTCTTCTCCCTTGTGAGCGTATATTACCCGCCAGGGTTGCTCGTTCATGCTGGACGATGCCCACCGCATGGCTTCAAACAAAGTGTTGAGAGTCTTAGTGTCGATGGGCTCCGGTGCAAATGCCCTTGGACTCCATCTGTCCTTGATTTCTCTTAATATATCGTATTGTGTTTTGGCTTCTTTAGCTTCTAGTATCATATCGCAAATTTTATGGTAACTGTCTATATATACGCATATACATTAAATGTAGTTACATATAAATTCATCTAAAGAGATATGACTTATTTTTATCTGCTCAGGGCGCTTTTTTGTGATTTTTATCAATTCTAATTGCGGAATTTATACCTGATCATCAGCCTTAGTTCTGATCGGGTGCTGCCAGCCACTTCCTGTAGTCCTGAGCCCACAGCGTCCTGATCGGGGTATTCAAATCGGGCGTAGCGTGCCCAGAAGCTGAGAGATTTACTGGCTGTATACTGCAGCAGTAGGTAGGATCTGAATCCTGTGCCGTTGTAGGCAGGAATGCTAAAGGCGTAAAGCACGTTGCGCTCGTAGAGGTATTGTCGGTTATTAAAGTCTTCTGTTTCGAACAGGGCAAAGCGGCTTGAGAGTTTCATTTTCCAAAAGGCGAGGTTCACGTCCTGCACGAGTGCGATTCCGTGGGTTTTGATATTTTCCTGTTCATAATTAGACCCCTGCACCCTTGATTTGAAGCTAAACGTTCGTCCTATGGCATAGTCTATGTTGAAAATGTAACTCTGTTTGATGGTCTGGGTGAGCTGGCTGAGGTTGCCATCTTCGGATGAAATGGAAAGTTCTTTATTTTCCTGACGAAACTGTGCGTACATCTGCACGGAGCGAGCGGGCTTGTAGGTGAATCTGCCCAGGTATTCATACCCCTCAGATGGGGCATCTACCCTGAATTTTAACCAGGGGAAGGAAAACTTATCAAAATAGGCAGCTAACTGATACTTTCGTGAAGGTTTGTACATGAGCCCCCAGTACACACCGGTTTCGTTGATATTTCTAGAGCTTTCGCTGAAGGCGTTGCCATAGAAAGAGTGATAGTTTTTGTCATAATTTCGGACCATCCAGCTGAAGTCGAGTTTTGGTGTGAGTGAGGCCAGTAGGCCGCCTACAGCCCCAATACCACCGGACTGTGATCGGGCTACTTCGCTGAAAAAGATAAAATTCTGCCAGTTGTAGCTGGCGTATAGGCTCCCTAGGAGGTTTTGATCTCCGGTAAATTCATACTGATTGTAGTTGTTGGGTTTCTTATGCAAGGGCCTGGAGAACGTGGACAAAAGGCCTGTGGCCCCGATGCTCAGTCCAGGCCCCATGGTGTAATCAAGCGCAAAGCCAGTCGATATTTCGCGCAACGTGTTTTTACCCCCCAGTTCGTTTTGGGTACGGTGAAATCCGGTTGCCTGAATGCTGTTCACAAATTCTTCAAAATTGGAATAGGTGCTGTCTGTACGCAGGTTGCCGTCTTGCAGCAGGGTGGACCCAAATACTGTGGCTTCCAGCTGTCCGAAGGAAAGCGTGGTGGCGGCTCCTCTGAAATAGCCAGATTCCAATACAGAGGAATAGGGTCTGATCCCCACGGTGCTTCGTTTGATGGTATTTACGGTCTCGGCGCCTTTGCCGGCTCCAAACCCTGAGCCTAGTACCAACCCCTGACCAAACTGCATCTGATAGTCTCCAATGGCCAGCGTTTTCATCCGGCCTTTGTTTTCCAGAAGAAAATGAAAAGAGTAAAAATCAAACCCATACTGCTTTTGGTCAGGATTGACCGCAAATGCTTCTCCGGCATCTTTTTCAAAGGTGATACCCAGGCTGAAATCATCAGGATGGCTCACGCGAAACCTTCCATACAAGGTGTTTTGATCTCCCTGATACCCGGAGCCATCCTCCCGCCGGTAGCCTTCTTCGGTTTCGAGGGTGCGGCTATACCTCAGGAGGAGGTAGTTGTTTTCTTCTGTAAGTATTCGCTGAGGCAGCGGTCTTCCGTCGGCAGTTTCGGTGACGGTAACAAAGGGTAGCAGATCCCTGATAGTGGCCATATCCAGTTCGGGTATGGCCTGCAGTTCGTAGAGTGAGATCAGCTTACCCCGTTTGTCGATGTAGTTGAAAAATGCATTGAGTTGAATGGGACTGAGTATGGACAATGAGGCCAGGTCGGCCCTTGTGGCTCTATTCAGGTTAATGGGGTTGGTGTAGTAGAGGAGAAGCGATTCGTACAGGTCTTCATAGTTGATGTCATCGTCCTGTATTTGAAAGCGTCTTTCTGCGAAATCTTCCAGGTCAATCTCGGACCTTACCTGAGCCTGAGTAAACAGCGTGAGACCTATCAGACCTATGATGAGTACTTCCTTCAAGGTTTTTCGAGTTGATAGGCCAATGATATTTCGTGGATAGCTCCAAGGTTTTCATTGGAGAAGGCATAGTCAAAAAGGAAATTCTTAGGTTGGAAGCCAAAACCGAAGGTGGCCCGAACCTGGCTGTTGCTGAGGTCATTTCCCTGCACGTTCAGTCCTGTTCGGATAAGTACGTTTTTAATAATGGCATACTCCAATCCGGCTTTGAATTTCTCCCGACTGTCCAGTTGTTTTTCTACTTCGGTATTAATCATCAGAAAGTCCTTTGGTCGGAAGGAGAGCCCTGCTTTCATGGTGGTAGGATGCATAGTGCCATGCTTGAAATTGAAGATATGCGCCCCAAAGATGATTTGCCTGGTGATTTCTGCTGTACCGCCCATTTCCAGCGCTGCTACCCGTCTGGTACTGAGGCCTTCGGCGTGTGTCTGAATAATGTTTATTCCAGCTCCCAGACTGACCATCTGAATCCTGTTGGCCAGCACCAGTCCTATCACTTGCTGGTTGAAAAGGTCATCACCAAACTTGTAGTATTTGATGGCAGTATTGACGAGCGAATGATGGTAGACAAGTCCACCTCCCAGTACATGGAAGCCCTCGATGTTATATCTGTTTTGATAGGTGATCATGGCTGTAGAGGCCTCCAGGCCGCCCAAAGCTCCCGGGTTATTGAAGGCCGCCCATCCATCGGTGAAGGTGAGGGAAG
The DNA here is from genome assembly GCF_902506655.1 of Marinoscillum sp. 108. Lineage (NCBI taxonomy): Bacteria > Pseudomonadati > Bacteroidota > Cytophagia > Cytophagales > Reichenbachiellaceae > Marinoscillum > Marinoscillum sp. 108. Next base: position 183,239 of record NZ_LR734808.1, read on the forward strand.
TGCCCGCCATAGCGCCATTTCTGGCACCCAGCGCGTAGTTTCCATCCTGGGCAGAGAGCAGGCAGGGGGTAAGCAATAGAAAGAGCAGTATCCAACGCATATTGCAAAGTAGGTTATTCCACTTATTAAGTCAATGGTGCTATATTAATGACCTGTTATGATTCGATATATTTTTTCTTCTTTTTGTGGCCTTTTTGGCTTTTTACTGGTTTCCGCTCAGGATACACTCTACTATGATTCAGGAGCGATCAGGTCTGTGGGTCGGCTGGTCAATGGGCAGCAGCAGGGTGTTTGGATATATTATTACCCTGATGGTTCACTCAATTCCCGTCTTTCATATCGGGAGGGTGCCCTGGATGGGGAACAGTTGTTTTTTGGGTTTAGCGGGACATTGGAATCCAGAGAGTTTTGGGTGAATGATCTCCTTCAGGATTCTGCCTTTTACTACTATCCTGATGGCCTATTGGAGCGGCATGGTATGTATGAGGCTGGACTGTACTATGGCTTATGGCAGTTTTATCACGCCAATGGACGGTTGAGGCAGGAGGGTAGCTACCGGGAGGGCTTACCACATGGGCTTTGGCTCAGCTACTATGAGAATGGCCAGGTGCGTGACGAAGGGTTTTATACCAATGGTCTGGAATCCGGATTATGGAAGTTCTTTGACGAGGGTGGAAATCCAACCTACGAAGGTCACTATGAGCAAGGACAGAGAGTTGGTCAGTGGTATTTTTACAATAAGTCAGGCAAGCGAAAAAAATGGAGAAATTTTCATTAGACGATGCTAGAGCTCCGACTGAAAGTTGATAAAGAAGTTACGCTCGCCCTGGGCATTGTAAGAGTACTCAAAGCGGAAGGTGATGTCATACAAGGTCACTATGTCAAGTCCTAGCCCCACGCCATATAGTAGCCTGTTTGTGAGAACGTCACTCTGGTAGTACCCCGGGTAGTTATTTACCCATCCGGCATCACCGAACATTTTGGCGTAAAAGGCAAACGGAATTTTCCTGAACTTCTTCAGGGGCATGGCCTGACCCAAGTTGGCCTGAGTACTGAAAATTAGCTTTTTCAAAGTATTCTTAGTGAGGAAATTCTGTGGACCTTCAATCACATCCAGTTCATAGCCACGCACATAGTAATTGTCCAGGCCAAACTGGGTATAGTTGAAGTACGGGACATTATCGCTTGTCGTGAGCTGTCCGCCGATACTTACGTTTCCATAAAAACCAGATCCCATGTCAAAATAGTGGTAGTGATTGGCAGTGAGCCGCCATATATCCACGTCTTGGAATATCCCAAGACCTAGTTTTTCGATCATCGCCAGGGTTTTATGACCGGTGAGTGGATAGTTTTTGTTGTTTCGTTTATCCTGAGAGAAGGAATAGGATAGTCCAAGTACCTGCTGGCTGGTCGTTCCATCACCGAAGTAGTTGGGGTTAAGTGCCGCAATGGTATCCGATATGTTCATGGAGTACCCCTGTAGCATCAGGTAGTGGTAGTTGTAAAACGAAGGCCTGTAGGTATATACGATATATCCCGATGTAGCCTCCCGGTTGATGCGCTCCGCAGTAGAAGAGTCTGTGAAGACGGTAAAATGATCGGTGGTTTTGTAGGGTAGCTTCTTGTTGTTCAGGTACCCACCACCAAAGGTGAGGCCGTGTTTTTGACTTTTATCTATATAGGGAATGGAATACTGGAAGATCAACCGCTTTTCGAAGCCTGTCAGTCCGATGAAACGAAGGCTTTCTTTTCGCCCACGGAAATTGTAGATGTCCAGTTTCAATCCATATTTCACCCGGCTAGGATCATGGTTGCGATTGTACCACCAGTCATTGAAGTTTCGATCAGCCAACCTGAACACGGGAGAAGGCCAGATGTACCATCGTTCTTCTACTTTGATAAGTAAATCCACTGTGGAAGAGTCCAATACTAGTTTTTCTATGGTGACAGAGTAGAAGAGGTTCGTGTTGTACACGTTGTTTCGAGAAGTTTCCACCAATTCGTCCAGGCTGCCCGCCGGTACATATTCCCCCTCCTGCACCCTAAGCTCACGGGTAATGATGTAATCTTTGGTTTTTTCATTGCCAAGAATGAAAATTTTGTGCACCTGTATCAGTCTGGAGTCGAGTGTGTCTTGCCTGGTTGCTTGCTTTCTGTTCCCCTTTTCTGATTGTCCAAAGGCCATTGAACCTCCCCAAAAGGCCACCAGCAGCAATAGATATAGTTTCAATAGTTCTTTCCTCACGTTCCTACTTTATACCGGCTAAAACAAGCCGGAAGTGTGTTTCATTTAGTGCAGTCTGCAAACTGAGCGAATATAATTGTTTGCGCCAAATATGGTGACTACTTTTGATAGGTGAAAAACGTAATCAGAAAGCTTTTTATTCTCCCGGTGCTGTTTTATCAATACAGTATCTCACCACTTTTTCCAAGCACCTGCCGTTATTCACCCACCTGTTCCAATTACGCCAAAGATGCCATTATGAAGCATGGTGTTTTCAAAGGAATCTGGCTGGCCATTCGCCGAATCTCAAAATGCCACCCCTGGGGAGGAAGCGGGTATGATCCGGTGCCTTAAGGGGCCTGCTGCAATTCTTTCAGCTCCTCATCAAAGCCACTCGATAAAATGGGAAACCTGCACCACGTTCTGGGATCCACATTGAAATCATCCAGGTGAAAACTTGGCGCTATTCGCTCCCGCTTCCACTGATTGATCGACCAGAGTCTGAAAAACTTAGTGATCCACTGTTTTAACAATACGTGATCTGGCCATTGTCCCTTGAGTCTGGCGTATACCTCCAGGGGTGATTTTCTGTCCCTGATGGCTTTTTCTTCTATATCTACCAATACAGCATAGGGCATCAGGTCGTCTTCGTCTGTTTGATGCCGATCCTGAGGGCGAAGCTCCGCAGTGGGTGAGAGGGTGTTCACCTTATGTAGTCCTGTGTAGCCCAGTTCTTTTTCAGCATACACCAGCCAGCTGAGTATAAAGTTCTTGTCAACAGCCGCAATGGGTGAAATACTTCCGCTGGTATCACCATCCATAGTGGCATAGCCCACATCGCCCTCACTTCTATTGGAAGTAGACAGGAGCAAACATTTCTTGATATTAGCAAGCATCCAGATAATCGGGGATCGGGCCCTGGCCTGAATGTTTTGAAGCGCAATGTCATCTGTAGACCAGTCAAGTGAGCGTTCCAGTACCGTCTCTATGGATCGGGTATAGGCCGACACTTCCTCATCGATGGTCCAGTGAAAGAACCGGGCACCAATACTTTCAGCAAGACCTTTGGCGGAGGACAGTGTGTCCTCCGATGAGTTTTTGGTACCCTGGTAGGCAGTGTAAAAAAGTTGCTTAACTATTTCCTTAGGATCGTCAGAAGGCTTCAGGTCGAGGTTCAGTTTTTTTGCGAATTCCTCAAAACCAAGTTCAGAGAGCCCATTTTTTACAGCCTGAGCCACCAATACAGCAATACTGCTTGAATCAGCTCCGCCACTGAGCGAAAGTACAAATCCCTTGCTTTTGCTTTTTCTCAAATAATCGAAAAGGGCCAGTGAAGCGGCCTTGGTAAACTCTTCATGTCTTCCATTGGCGTCCGGCAGAATGTTTTCCTCACTGAGCTCCGGCTGATCAAAATCAATCGTGCACCCCAGGGTGTTGAAGTTTTTGAATGAAAGCCGGGTGTTTTTTCCTTTTAGTACGCCCTCCTGGGCAATGAGGATATCACCGTCGTAAATCATCCGCCCGGATTCATTTCCGAGGAGATTGGTATACAAATAGGTACAATGAAAGGTTTCCGAGCTACTGATAACCAGATGTTCCCTGAAATCTGCTTTAGCAAAAGCAAAATGACTGGCCGATGGGTTGAGCAGCAAGTCTACCTCTTCATTGATGAGGTGACAGGCCGGACGGTCCTTTCTCCAGGCATCTTCGCAAATTTCAAAGCCTATTTTGATACCGAGATAATCTATCGTGAGGTGCCCGAAAGGATAAGCTTCCTGACCGATCTGCAGGTCTGTGATTTTTCCTGATTCCCAGGGAGTGAACCAGCGGGGCTCATAATGTACGCCATCATTGGCCAGTTTTTGCTTGGCGTAGACTCCCAGTATTTTCTGGTTGGCAATGAAGCAGGTGGTGTTGAAAACTCGCTCGTGGTACCTGATAGGCAGGCCTACAGCGACCGCTATATCCTGAGTGTGAGGAACAATTTCCTGAAGTTTGAGGAGGGCTTTTTCCGGTAGCCATTCGCTGAGAAACATGTCTTCACAGCCATATCCGGTGATGGAAAGTTCGGGCAGGCAGAGAATCTCTATGCCTTCAGAGCGGGCCTGAGCAATGGATTGCTTAATATTCTGCAGATTGTTTGACCAGTCCATGGGGATCTGGTTGAGGCAGGCACCGCCTATTTTAATAGTTCTTCCCACTATTCTATCTTTAGTTGTTGCAAAGACCTCTGAGCTGCGTCTTGTTCTGCTTTCTTTTTGCTAAAACCAAACCCTTTGCCCAGTGGTTCTTCATCCACAATCACCTGGGCCACAAACTGCCTATCGCGAGCATCTTCGTTTGACTTAAGAATCTCAAAACGAATGGTTTTGTTTTCTCTTTGTGACCATTCGATGATTTTACTCTTATAGTTGGTAGTGGTACTGGCCAGCTCTTCAAAGTCGAAATGGGGCTGAATTAATTTGTTTTCAATGAATTTTTTACTGAATCTAAAACCCTGGTCGATATAGATGGCACCTATCAGTGCTTCCAGTGAATCACCATAGACGGACTTGTGGGAGATGCTACTCCCTTTGTTTTTGTGATACTTCACAAGCCCCTTCAATCCAATCTTTTTCGACAGGTTATTGAGCGATTCACGGTTGACAATTTTAGAGCGCAGTTCAGTGAGGAAGCCCTCTTCCTTGAAAGGAAATCGCTTAAATAGCATTTCGGCCACCACCATGCCCAAAATAGCGTCTCCCAGGTACTCCAGTCGCTCGTAGGAATCCTTCAGTCCTTTGGAGTTGAGCTCGGCGGCACTGGAGTGTCGCGTGGCCCTTTCATACAGGGAAAGATTGTTAGGCCTGCGGCCTGTGACGATCTTGTAATTCCTGTATAGCTCTTTATCTGGTCCGGAGAAAAGATATTTGATGAACCCGTGAGATTTCCTGAATATTGAGGGCACTACCCGCTGTATTTACCGAAAATAACAGAAGCGTTGTGACCACCAAAACCAAATGTATTGCTCACCACCACATTCACATCCCGTTTTTGGGCGGTGTTGAATGTAAGGTTCAATTTAGGGTCTATTTCAGGGTCATCCGTGAAATGATTAATAGTTGGAGGTATGATACCCAACTCCAAAGCCATGATAGAGGCGATACTTTCAATGGCCCCGGCAGCACCTAAAAGATGTCCAGTCATGGACTTGGTACTACTGATGTTCATATTGTATGCGTGCTCTCCAAATACCTTTTGGATGGCCTTTACTTCTCCGGCGTCTCCCAGTGGGGTAGATGTGCCGTGAGTATTGATGTAGTCTACTTCTGTGGGCTTAATGTTGGCATCTGCAAGTGCCTCGTTCATCACGAGCACAATACCATCCCCATCGGGGTGTGGTGCAGTGATGTGATAGGCGTCAGCAGACATGCCCACACCGAGTACTTCGGCATATATTTTGGCTCCACGCGCCTTTGCATGATCCAAATCTTCGAGCATCAGTGCCCCGGCACCTTCGCCGAGCACAAAGCCGTCACGGTCTTTGTCGTATGGCCGTGAAGCAGTGGTGGGGTCGTCATTTCTTTCAGAAAGCGCCTTGAGTGCATTGAAACCACCAATTCCGGTTTCAATCACCGCTGCTTCGGAGCCTCCGGTGAGAATGACATTAGCCTTTCCCAGCCGGATGTAATTATAAGCATCAGACAATGCATTGTTAGAGGATGCACAAGCCGATACTGTGGCAAAGTTAGGTCCTCTAAACCCGTACTTGATTGACAAAAGTCCGGGGGTAATATCCAGAATCATTTTGGGAACAAAGAAGGGGTTGAATCTCGGGGTGCCGTCACCCTTTGCATAGCTAACCACTTCGTCCTGGAAGGTGGTGAAACCACCAATTCCGCTTCCCCATATCACACCGATTCGGTCTTTATTGGTTTTTTCCAGATCCAATCCAGAGTCCACAATAGCCTCGTCTCCGGCTACCATACCATAGTGACTGTTAGGATCCATTTTTCGGGCTTCTTTTCTGTCCAGGAAGTCCAATGGATCAAAACCTTTCACCTCACAGGCGAATTTGGTGCGAAATTTTTCTGAATCGAATCGAGTTATAGGAGCGGCACCGCTAACACCCTTAGCAAGTGCATCCCAATAATCATTTTTATTGTTTCCTAACGGTGTTACCGCACCGATTCCTGTAACTACGACTCTTTTTAATTCCATAAACTGAATCTCAGATTATTTTACGTTTTCTTCCAAGTATGAGATGGCCTGGCCAACAGTAGCAATATTTTCTGCCTGATCGTCCGGGATAGAAATGTTAAATTCTTTTTCAAATTCCATGATTAGCTCCACAGTATCCAAAGAATCAGCTCCCAGATCGTTGGTGAAGCTGGCCTCAGTAGTTACTTCTGATTCTTCAACACCTAATTTGTCAATGATTATTGACTTTACCTTTTGTGCTATTTCTGACATTTTTATAATATTTAGTTAAAATCCGATGCAAAGAAATACATTCTAACCATTAAAATCAAAACAAATTAAACCCTTGAGAAATGGTATCCCAGAAGGTATTTGGGTAATTTAGCGCTTCATTAAGCCACAGGGATGAAGAAGAGTCGGCTAACTACCCAGTATCCAACTGATTTTGAATTGATAGGGATCGTGTCATCAGCTAAAGAGTATCAATTAGCCTGGCATTTGAACCAATTAAATGAGTTTCATCTGGTAAAAGATGAAGATGTTAAGATTGATTTTGCGGAAAACAGACAAATCCGCGTTTCGGTACTGATGGAGGAGACGGAATTCAGGAAAGTGTATCTATTGAAAAATAAGCTAGTAGCCACCAATATTCAGACCAATCAATTTCTCGTTCAGGAACTGCAACAATTTGATTTTTTGCTGAAGTTGTCCAGTCAAACGGATGAAAACTGGGCGAATGAGTTACTTTTGAAGGTCAAAACCATCCCCGTGATAGACTATTGTCTGACGATAGACGTGAGTAAGATAAAAATGAAAGATAATTTGGTTTTCTGATAAAGAAATACTGAATAGCTATGTTGAATTCAACATGATCAAAATATTCATTTACTTGCGGTCGATTTAAGAGTGAATTTACAACCGATATTATACGCATGAAAAAATCCCTTTTCAAAAAAACCAAAATAGTAGCCACCATTGGGCCTGCCAGCCGCAACAAAGAAACGTTGGCTGAGCTGATCAAAGCGGGTGCTAATGTATTTAGATTGAATTTTTCGCATGGTACGCATGCCGATCATCAGAAAACCATAGAAATGGTGCGTGAACTGAATGATGAGCTTGGTGCCAATGTAGCTCTGCTTCAGGATTTGCAAGGCCCGAAAATCAGAGTAGGGCAGGTAGAAAATGATGGTGTGCCCATAGCGCCGGGTCAGCAGTTGATCATCACTACCAAGGACATGCTGGGTACGAGCGAGAAAGTGAGTACCGTTTACGAAGGTATAGTGAATGATGTGAAGCCCGGAGATGCTATTTTGATTGATGATGGCAATATTGAATTAAAGACTATTAAGGTTTCTGGTGATGAGGTGATCACCGAGGTGGTTCATGGTGAACTCCTCAAGTCGCGAAAGGGGATTAACCTTCCTAACTCCAACGTGTCGGCTCCTTCGATGACTGAGAAGGACATTGAGGATCTGGAATTTGGTTTCCAGTTTAACCTGGAGTGGGTGGCTCTCTCTTTTGTGAGAAAGGCCAGTGATATTATAGAAATAAAGAAAAGACTGGTAGCGGCGGGTGTCAATACCAAAGTGATCGCCAAGGTGGAAAAGCCGGAAGCCATTACGAATCTGGAAGAAATCATCAGAGAAACAGATGGAGTGATGGTGGCCCGTGGTGATCTGGGTGTGGAGGTTCCTTCCGAAAATGTACCGTTGTTGCAGAAACGCATGGTACGACTGTGCAATAGAGCTGGTAAGCCGGTGATCATTGCTACCCAGATGATGGAGAGTATGATAGAAAACCCTCGACCAACAAGGGCCGAAACCAACGATGTGGCCAATGCGGTGTTTGACGGAGCAGATGCACTCATGCTCTCCGCTGAGTCAGCCTCAGGTAAGTTTCCCGTGCAGGCTGTACAGCAAATGGCCAAGACCATCGTGGCGATAGAGTCCGATTCCAGGACGATTTACTCCAAATACGAGGAAGAAGATACAGAGTCCACCACCCGACACAATGACTTGCTTGTAAGATCAGCCTGTCGATTGAGTGACCAGGTAGGCGCTAAGGCCATTGTGGGAATGACCAAAAGTGGATATACAGGGTATCGACTGTCCATGCACAGACCTAAGGCTAATATTTTCCTGTTTACCAATCAGAAACACCTGCTTCGTCAGATGAACCTTGTATGGGGAGTGACAGGCTTTTTCTACGATAAGACTTATGGGATTGATGAGACCCTGGTGGAAATAGAAAAAGAACTTGTGAAGGAAGGATATCTTGAAAAAGGTGATTTCTTTATCAATACAGCCAGTATGCCACTTCATTGGAAGGGTCATACGAATATGATGCGGGTGACTCAGGTAGAGTAGAGAGGCAGGGGTTCCACTCATCGTGATTATGGAGCCACTCAGCGAGTATTAAAATTCTAACGTAAGAAAATCATGAGTTTTGCCGTATCTATGGCAAAGCGCATGATTTTTTTTGTTTCTGGGATGAACGGCCAACTGCTTTTCCTGGGAATTATTCTTGTTTTTGGAAGTGTTTTTCTTCCGGTTATCCAATCACGTATTGTGAAAAAGGAAGCTGAAATTCGTCAGTTTCACCTTGAAAACCGACACCAGCAAACCTTGATTACCTTTCAGGAGTCGATGAAGGGTTTTGTGACACTCATGTCTGGAGTGAGATCGTATATGGTTTCCAATAGAACCATGCCAACCCAGCAGGAATTAAAGGAGTTTCTGGCTTACCAGTTGAAGGATCTTAACTATACCGCGCCAATTATCTTTTCATTTGTAGACACAAGTCATGTTTTCAGGTATTCATTTAGTCAGTATGAGGATGATCCAGGAAGACTTATAGGAACATCTGTGAGGGATATTAGGAGCGAATCTGAAATCGAAAAGTTGGATGCAGTAATGAGAGAGGAATCTATTTATTTACTTGCTCCAATCAACATGGTAGAGGGGATGATCGGTATACCTGCCACCTTTAGCGTGGTAAGAGATGAAAAGGTCTTGGGATACGTTGCAGCGATCGTAGATTTTAAAACCCTGATTAATCCTATATATAAAGCCCAGTCCACAGAGTCCTACGCACATCATTTCTCAGTAGGTGACAATGTTGATTTTGACCGGGAAAGAATTTATGACGGCTCGGTTTCGTATCATACCAGACAAGATCCTGGATTTTATAAGAATTTTGAAATTTCGGAAGGTGCCTTTCTATATTCAGAGGTGGAGCTGTATGGTTTGAAATTTAAAATAGGCACTGCTGCTGTGGAGCAAGACGAGCAAAGGTTTAATATGGCGATACTCCTTTATGGCTGGTATTTATTGCTGATTGCTTTTGTAGGTTTCTCTGTTTACCGTCTCTTACACTATCGCAAGTTAAATGTTGATTTAAATGCTTCTAATGCTGAGGTGGAGTCACACAAGGTGATGCTGGAAGAGCAGAACAGGGAACTGCAACGAGTGGTTGGGACCAAGGATAAACTCTTTTCGATCATTGGTCATGACCTGAGAGGTCCACTTTCCTCCATTGTGACCATGATGAGTGAGTCCCAGCACAATAGGATCAGTCCGGAGGAGAAGATGAGGTTTCTCGCCGGACTCCGTGATGCAGCTAAACAGAGTTTGAACTTACTGGATAATTTGCTGCGCTGGTCTATGGTCAACACCGGGGCCAGGACTTTGGATGTAAGGAGAATAGACGTAGCCATGTTGGTGACTCATGTCACGGACCATTTGGAGGTCATGAGTGAAGCCAAACAAATCTTACTGAAAAGTGAAATAGCTGATGGCATGGAACTCGTTGGAGACAGGGACATGCTTTCCACTGTGCTTCGAAATATCGTTTCTAATGCCATCAAATTCAGTCATGATCACTCAGTGATCAAAATCAAGGCTTACTCCGCGGGGCACTTAGCTATATTAGAAGTTCACGATTCGGGTGTTGGTATGACCAGTGAGCAGGTAGCTTCATTATTTAAGATGGACCGGGAGCACGTAAGCAGAGGAACACGGGATGAAGCGGGCACAGGGCTTGGTCTCATTGTATCACACGATTTCATCAAACTCCACCATGGAAGTATCAAGGTTGAAAGCACGGAGGGTAGTGGTTCTATGTTCAGAATTATTTTGCCAAATCAGGTAGACGAAGTGAAAAAGCCAGCATACGGCACAGGAAAAGCGATTCTGGAGCCATCTACTAACTAATACTTAAGTATTAAGGAAATACTACTTGTGCTGACCGTAATACGTTCAGAGGAGAACGATTGAGTTCGGTCATAAGAGAGATTTATGGAGTTTCCATCCTTTCCATAAACTTTGAACCCAAAACCTAGGACATGGTTTAATAAAATACTGCTTGCTTGTAAGCTTTCTGTTCTTGTCTCAGACCATTGACGATCAGGGCTTTGATAGCTAAAGTTTGTTTGCGCTTTTTTATTCACGAAGCATGTCATAGAGATCCCGGCTTGTATAAATGGATTAAACCTGGGTGCTGCGTGATAGAGCTTGGCCACGCTTTGAACATTCATATCGGTCATTTTCACACTGCCTTCTTTTCTTCTCACATAGATGTCAGGTCTGGTGTTCGGATGATACAGGTCTCCAGTGGTCTGTTGGTAATCATATGTGATAGACCCAATGGTAAGTAGGTTGTCTATAGAAAAGCTGTTGCTGTTGAAAAGATAAGATTCCATGTTGAAACCAGCACGCCACCCAACAGCTCGTTCGGAAAATCGCTTGAAGTTCCCATCATATATTCCTTGCCCAAAGGATGCTTCAGAGGCTGATAGTGCCAATGAAAACCCTATTTCTCTCCTTCTAACAAATTGTGAATGAGTATTTTGTGCTTTGGTGAGTTTTGTCAAAGAGCTTTTCGAAAACTCAAGTTTTTTGATTTCTTCTTCTGGATAGCCGGTCGTGTACTGAGTAACAAGTGATTTGAAATTATCAGGATTGATCTCCTGAAATGTTTCGGGCATTTTTATAAATAGCGCCTTTTCTTTGACCTCCTGAAGCAGAGTCCATTCTCCTTCCGCAAGTATTTTGAAGTATAAAGGGAGGTTGTCGACTGGATGATTTAACACCAGATAAGTATCACCTCTCATGGAGAACGAGGTGAGGTTTTCTGTCTCAATGATTTCCCATTGATCATCCTCTCGGGCTTTATATTTTATTCCAAAACGTGTTTCAGCCTTATGCAGAACGTACCCTTCCAGGTAATGACCATTTTTGGTTTCCACAAAGTCGCCCTGAGCATTTCCGCAGAACTGGATGATGAGAAATAGAAAAAGAAGATATATTCGCATGATAGATAACTCAATAGCATGCGCAATATATATCAAAGAGGATTTTTAGCTGGGGCTTTAATTGTACTTTTCTCCACCCATACATTTGGTCAGAAAAATTGGATGGATGGATGGATCGTAAAGAAAGGAGGAGAGAAAGAAGAAGTTCAAATCAATTATGAAAATTGGGACAAAAGCCCGGATCGAGTGAGCGTAAAGGTTGAAACCGGAACGACTACATATGGGGTAGACGATATCAGTGAGTTTTTTGTCAATAATGAGTATTATAAGTCTTACTCCGGGACCATCGTCAATCTTCCAATTAAGGATGAGCATTTGTCTTATGATCCAGAAATAAAGTACAGCGAGGTAAGGGCTTTTCTAAGGTATATATATAAGGATGATTTGAGTTTATTAGTATTGAAAGATGTGAAGAGTAAATCTCATTTTTTTGTGCAACGTGCAAACGAAAAACCGGCAGAACTCGAGTTTTATAAGTTCAAAGTGGATGAACCAATGCCGAACACCATTCTCAAAAACGAGCGGTATAAACTCCAGATGTCTTTCTTCTTTGAGTCATGTAGCAACCAAGACCTGCTTCGTCGGGCTCAATATGATTTGAGAAGTATTTCAAGATCATTCCTCGCCTATTACGAGTGTTCGAATAGGGTACCGACATATCAAATTGTGAAGGAGAAATCTGAGTCTGATGTGGGTCTGTCTATTGGGCTTACAAATACAATGGTGAAGTATGACGGATCTTTCGCAGGAGGAAATTCAATTCAGCGGGGCGATTTCGAAAATACATCCTCGGTGTACTTTGGGCTTTTTGGACGTTTTGTGGTTCCCCGAACTCAAGGTAAATTCAGCTTTGATGCGGAAATGGGCGTACAGAAATTAAGTCTTAGAGGAGATTATTATCAGCAAGCCGAAACCTATACTGATGAAATCGAATATACAGTGGATGCCAATTACCTTCGGGTTGCTTTAGGTGTGGGGTTAAAAGTTGCTTCATTTTCAGAAAAGTCTGAGCTCCTAATTGGAGCTGGAGTCTTAACTAATTTCGGGAAGACGTCCTCCAAGGAAGATTTGAAACGATATGACAGCAATGGAACGCTCACTGTAGACAAAAAGGAAGATGTGTTTGAATCCGACGATATTAGAAATCAGGAACAAGGCTTTTACACAAAACTTAAATATCACTATGGGAGCTTTGGTGCATTTGGTCGTGTTGATTTTGGCAATGGTTATTCCAACTTATCAACACTGTCTATTAAGAGTAGAAGGCTTGTGTTTGGGCTTGAATACGCCTTCTGACGAGGGTATTATAAAGGAAACAAATTTAATTTTACTCACTCCTTCAAAAACTTTCCATTCCAGAGCTGTGAATCATCTGTTGCCTGAAAGAAGTATAAACCCGGATTGAGCTCACTAATGTCGATCGTTTGCACCTGGTGATTGAGCTGAATCAGCAGGATGCTGCGTCCGGTGGTATCATATATTTTGATGGAGTTGATTTTTCGATTCAGGTGGATCTCAGTGGTGGCAGGGTTAGGAAATACGATTAACTCCTCTGGAGATTGGTAGCTGGCGCTCAAAATAATATTTCCATTTTCATCCACCTGATGGAAGGAGTTCACTTTTTTAATCAGCCACTTATCAGGATCAAATGTCAAAGTCTTTACCTGGCCACTGGCTGGCACTTTGAAGAATTGGGTGTTCTCCTCAGGGCGAAGTAATAACCGTTTGACCTGCCCACTTTTAAAAGTAATTTGAAACTCCAAAGGGGTGGAGAAAAAGGGCACATCGTCCGTTGTGGACTGATGAATGCTTATACCCAGGGTGTCTCCCGCCAATTTGGTCCAGGTGATATCAAAAACGGGGAATCCTCCACCGTAATACCATTGCTGAAAAAAGGAACCAAAGTCCATTTTGGTCTCTCGCTCCAGTACCGCTCTGAAATCTTCTCCAGACGCAGATCGACCACCATATTCCTGAAGATAGATGCGCAAGGTTCTAAAAAAGAGCGCATCATCATCGACCAGCTCCCGAATCATGTTGATCAGCAGCCCACCTTTCAGATAGGTAAGTCTGTATTGAAAAATTCTCGAATCGGTCAGTTTCTCATCCAGAGGGATATAGACAGAACCGGTGTCCGTACCTGTCACACTGAGCATATCATCCTCCATGATGGCCCGGGCATTTTTGACCGAGAGCAGTTTTTCAGCAGCGATGTATTCGCAATATCGCGCAAAGCCTTCATTGATCCAGATGTCATTCCAGGTAACACAGGTCACATGATCACCAAACCACTGGTGTCCAAGCTCATGTGCGTCCAATCCAAAAGTGAAAATACCCATTGAACTCATGGTTTGATGCTCCATACCTCCACTGAATGGGGCCATGACATGGCCATATTTTTCCTGATGAAAGGGATAGAGTCCAAAAAGCTCAGAGAAAAGCTCCATCATTTCAGGTATCATGTCAAGTTCGTCCTTGTAGTAGGGCAGGGTCTCCGGGTTGTTGTATAGGTAGTTTTGGATGAAAATGGAGTCACCGGAGAGCGCGGTGGGTTTGGCGTAATTATTATATTCTACATACTCGCCCACAGTAAAGGCCACCAGATAGTAAGCCATGGGATAGGTAGATTTCCATTCATGACGTGTTTTTCCATCAATCAGGCTAAGGCTTCTGGTTAGTGTCCCGTTGGAACCCACTTTGAGGTGGTTGGGAACGGTGATGTGTACACTCACTGAGTCTATTTTATCATTAAGGTCCTGCTTGGCTGGCCACCAGGTTTTGGCGTTGAATGGTTCGGAGAGGGTCCAGGTGATTTGATTGCCCCAGGCCTTGGACTGTGCGTTGTTTATGCCAGAGAAAATACCGGCGGAGGCAGGGTTGGGGGTGCCCTCATAGGTTACTGAAATCGAAACAAGATCACCCGTATGCACACTTGCTGGGCGGGATATGTATAGGAGGTCCTGATGATGGGTGAAGTTTACTTCCTTCCCATCTACAGTCACCTTGAGCACATCCAGTTCATCGATCAGTTCCAGTATAAACTCATTGGGTTCTTCCTGGATGATTTCCACGAGCAAGGTGGATGAACCTGAAATGCTGGTAGAGAGATTGTCAGCTGCGAGATCAAGCCACAGGTATTTCATATCAAAATGATCCGACACAGGATCGGATGCCTCCACATCCATACCGGATGATCGGTTGCAGTGGGCTATTTCTGTTTGTGAATAGGCCACTGTGGACAGCACACAAAGAACAAGGGAAACAAGGAGCGTTCTCATAAATCTAAGATAGGAACAATAAGAACACGCACACACCTGATTTATTTTAGAAATTTTTAGGTTCCACCATGAGGATTTGCTCTTTTTCTACCACCATAGCCCCGGGGGCTGTGCCTTTGCGTTTTCTTACATGCTTTTTGGGTGTATAGATAACGGGGCAAAGACTATCCGTTTTACGCTTGGAAAACCAGGCGGCCAGTTGAGCGGCACGTTCCAGTACGGTCTTGGGAATATTCTTACCGGCCTGATGTCTGATCACTACATGTGAGCCAGCTACATCTTTGGCATGAAGCCACAGGTCATCCTTGTTGGCGACCTTCAGGGTAAGCTCATCGTTGGCTTTGGCGTGCTTTCCCACCATGATGTGGTACCCCTCGAAGTTGTATTCGTGATAGGGGAGTACCTCTTCCTGCTTTTCCCTTTTCTTTTGCGTGGGTTGCAGATTGCGTATGGTCTTTATGTTTTCAGCTTCGCCAAGCTCAGCCACTTTCTTCTCCAGGGTGTCCAATTGTGCCTGGCGAATTCTCAGGTTCTCCTCCAGTTTGTTGATCTCCAGTTGCTGATTTTTGGATTTCCGGTAGAGATTTTCAGCGTTTTTCTGAGGTGTCCATTCCGGATTGAGCTTGATGGTGATCTCTGTATCTGCATAAAAATCATGGAGTACGACCGATGAGCTTCCTTTTGGAATCTGATGAAGGTTGGCCATGAGAATATTGGCAATTTCCTCGTAGCCACGTCTCTCTTTGATGGCTTCCAGCTTTTCACGGGTTTTGATGAGGTAGCTTTTGGTCTTCTTGATGGTGTCCTCCAAAGGGCGCACCGCAGCGTGTTTTTCCGAATGGAGATAATATGAGCGGGTATACTCCTCATAGAACCTGGTGCAGGCTGCTATGGTTTCTCTGGTCTCCAGCAGAATCGGAAGGTTCTGTTCCAATAAAGAAAGAACAGGCGTTCCATTGTTTTGATAAATCCTGATGGGGTTGCCTTCGAGCAGATTCAGGGTGTGAGTCATGAGCTCCCATTTTTCGAGGATGTTTTTTTGCTCATACCCAAGCTCCATTAGCGACTGGTACACCTCTTTTCCCAGGGCTGGAATGTAGGCTTTTGGATCGCCCATGAGGGCTTCAAACCTTTCAAAATCAAGCTTCGGGTCTTTTTTTAATTCCGCTGGTATCAGTTCTTTGTCTCCGGGTAAGTTGTTTCTGAAGAGTTTGAGGGTCTCATGATTTTGTGCCAGTAGTACATTAGAGCGGCTGGCGTGCATTTTGAAAATCAGGTAGTACCCATTCTCAAAATCGATGGCAAAGGACCTTTCAAACGGATAGACCCGCACCGATGAGACCTTTTTACCTCTCAACCTGGCGAAAAGATCGATGCTGTTTTTTTTGGCTCTTTTGAAGTCGCTGGTAATCTGAAGAAGGCAAATTTGGGGATTGAGATTCGCCCTGATGTATACTTCTTGGGCTTCCTGCGCAAAGCCCAGAATGAGCTCGTCTTTGCTTTGAGAGAAGCATTCCTGCAGCTCATAACCAACCAGGAGGTTATGCAGATCACTGGCAAGTCTCTTGAGAAAAAAGTAATTGTGAAACATGAGGACAAAGATGCATGATCCTGACGATGATCTGGTATCACAAGGTGACCTTAAGGCCGTCGAAGGCAAAGTCAATGCCTTCAGGAAGCTCCAGCTCTACATCGCGGTGTTTACCCATGGAGTGGCTCATGTGTGTAAAGTAGGTCTGTTCAGCACCTAGCTCTTCCGCCATGGCAATGGCTTCTGCCAGTGTGAAATGGCTGATATGCGCCTTTTTTTGCAGTGCATTCAGCACCAGTATTTTGGAGCCTTTGATTTTTTCCTTTTCAGCCTCCGGTATGGCGTTTGCATCGGTGATGTAGGTGAAGTCGCCGATTCTGAATCCAAATACCGGCAGCTGATAGTGCATCACCTGGATGGGATTGACCGTTACCCCGTGAATATTGAAGGGATCGTTGTTGATTTCATGAATTTTGACCTGAGGCACACCAGGATATTTCTGCTCGGCAAAGACGTATGAAAATTCTTTTTTGAGCTGGGTGATTACCTCAGAGGAAGCATATACGGGCATATCCATTTGCTGCCTGAAATTGAAGCTGCGAATGTCATCCATGCCAGCTGTGTGATCCTTGTGCGCATGGGTATACAAGACAGCATCCAACCTTTTGACGCGTTCCCTGAGTATTTGAGTTCTGAAGTCAGGGCCAGTATCTACTACCAGACTGAGTCCGTCTACTTCTATATGAATGGACGCTCGTGTACGTTTGTCACGAAAATCAATGGAGGTGCAAACTTCGCAATCACAGGCTATGACGGGCACACCCTGGGAGGTGCCGGTACCTAAAAAAGTAATGATCAAAATGAAAGTTGTGTTTGATTGATTTCCTGAAAGAGTTTTCGGTTTTTCTCGCTCAGGTCTTTCGAGTTGATGTCTATTTGTTTGAGAATTTCGAGAAGGCTATTAATTTTCCCATCCAGTGAGTAGTATTTATTCACGATGGCAATCCGAGTGTCCTTCAGGATACAATAACCCGACTGAAAATTTCCCTTCTCATACCTGAGCATGTAATCTGTTTCGGAGAAGATATCCTCCAGCCTGTTTAAAAAATGTTTTGTGTATTTAATTTCCATCTACCATGTAGCCTTTTACTGTTTCCACCAGGGTGTCGTAATTTAATGGTTTTGGAAGATAACCATTGATTCCCGCTTCTTTAAAGTCATCCAGGCTATAGTTATTGGCATTGCCTGTGATGGCTATGATGGGCACGTCAGCATTTTTGTTTTTCATTTTACGGATTTCCCGTGCACACTCCATACCGTCCATTACAGGCATGTGTATGTCCATAAGGATAAGATCGAAGGTTTCGGACTCCAGTTTGTCAATTACCTTTCGGCCATCCTTTACAGCACTGATTTCATAATTCTGCAGGGAAAGAATCTTCTTGGTGAGATTCTGTATCACAGAACTATCCTCTGCAACTAATATTTTCTTAATCATTAGGGTAGGGTTCAGGTGGTTAAAAAATTAGCGTAACTCTCTTTAAATTCAGTAAGACATTTTTTCAATTCACCGAGCTGCTTATTCATGTATTTATAGTCCTTACTTTTAAGTTTTTTCTCCATCTCTTTGGCCACGGCTGCCAGACGTTCAATGCCCAAGGTGCCAGCATTACCTTTTAAGGTATGTAGTTCCCTGCGCATAGATTCGTACTCTTTCTTGCCGGCAAAATCTGTAACACTAGC
This sequence comes from Marinoscillum sp. 108, assembly GCF_902506655.1. Taxonomy (NCBI): domain Bacteria; kingdom Pseudomonadati; phylum Bacteroidota; class Cytophagia; order Cytophagales; family Reichenbachiellaceae; genus Marinoscillum; species Marinoscillum sp. 108. The sequence goes on from NZ_LR734808.1 coordinate 201,505, forward strand.
CACTTGCGCTGTAGCTTCCTCGTCAAAATCACTCAGTACACTTTCGATCAGTTCGCGGCCTCCGTACTTATAAAGGTGGTTGAGTGTGTTTTGGTTGATGACGAGCTCTTCAGCGCTTTCATTAAAAACTTCAGAACTTACTGATTTTGGCTCAAAATGCAACCAAGTTTTGACTTTTTCAATTAAACTATTGGCTTTTATTGGCTTGGCGATGTAATCGTCCAATCCTTTCTTGAGAAACTTCACCCGATCCTCTTCCATGGAATAGGCGGTCATGGCTACTATAGGCGGTCTGTGATCCAGTTTAAGCTTTTTGATTTTGGCAGTAGCCTGCACTCCATCCATGTCAGGCATCTGTATGTCCATAAAAATCAGGTCAAATTTCTTCTTTTTTACTTCCTTGATCGCTTCCTGACCGCTGCTAACTTCCACTACCTCGCATCCCGACTTGAGCAGGATACTTTTGGCCACATTTCTGTTGATCTGATTGTCGTCCACCAAAAGAATCCTGGGGCTCGAATCAGTGAACTGTTTGACAAAGACACTCTCTTCAGTCTTTTCGGAGATCTCATCAGCGCTGATCGAGTAGGCCTCAAAAGTAAACCAAAAGGTACTTCCCAAGCCAGGGGTGGAGGCCACGCCGATTTCTCCACCCATTGATTTGACCAGCTCCTTGGAGATGGCCAGCCCAAGGCCTGTGCCTGAGTAATTTTTGCTGCTGGAGCTATCTATCTGGCTAAAATTCTGAAACAGTTTTTCGATATCATTCTGGTAAATCCCGATCCCTGAGTCTTTAATGAAAACCTTGAATCGGTAGCAGTTGTCCTGACGGTTTAGCACACGTATACTCAGGTTGATATTTCCCTTTTTGGGAGAAAACTTGATGGCATTGGAGGTCAGATTGGAAAGCACCTGAGTGAGGCGCGTCTCGTCGGCCATAATGTACTCCGGCAGCTGATCGTCCAGGTGATAATACAGTGTGTTATTGCTCAGGTGTGCCTGCTGGGAGTATAGTTCATAGACTTTCTCGAAAGTGTCTATCAGACGTACGGGCTGAAGTCTGAGCTTCATTTTTCCCGCTTCTATCTTGGAGAGGTCCAGGATGTCATTGAGGATGTGAAGCAGGCTGTCTGAAGATTTTTTGATGGTACGGATGTATTCTGACTGCTCCTTATCTAGCTGGGTGGACCCGATGAGGTCTATCATGCCTATGATACCGTTCATAGGGGTTCTGATTTCGTGACTCATATTGGCTAGAAATCGTTCTTTGATTTGCAGGGAGCGCTCGGCCAGTTCTTTGGCTTCTCGCAGCTGTCTGTTGGTCTCTTTCAGTCGGGTGAAGTCACGTGCTACACCTTCTATTTCATATTTGTTTTTTCTACGCTTGATTAATCTTACGTTGCTCAAAAACTGAATTTCATTGCCTTCTTTGGTCACTACTACACCTTCGTAGTTCTGAACTTGCTTGTCTTTATACAGCTCCTTGAAGAGGTCCGAAAGTTTGGATTTGGAAATGAAATAGTCGGTAATTTTTTTACCGACCACCTCTTCCTGGTAGAAACCAAGGACTCGCTTCACTGACGGACTCACCAGGGATATGATCCCGTCCATATTGCAGCGGAAATAGATATCCTGAAAGGATTCGAAAATGTTTCTGAACTTTTCTTCGCTCTCCATCAGGGCTGTTTCTGATAGCTTTTTCTCGGTGATGTCGTTGGCTATGGCCGAAATCTCATGAATGCTCCCATCTGGCAGGAAAATGGGGTTGAGGAAGACGTCACGCCACACTTTTTGTCCATCCAGGGTTTTTTGGCTCGTTTGAAAATTGAGGGTGTTTCCCTTGAAAACGTGCTCGTATTTTTTTTGCCAAAAATCGGAGGCTTTATGAGACATGGTATGTGGGTCCTGGTCTTTCAGGCTCATACCTATTTTGGGTTCATGGCCATAATAGGCCTCGAAGGCTTCGGCATAGTTCTGGTTGAAAGAGGTGAACCTGAGCTCAGAATCCAATGACCAGATCTGGTGGGTACTACTTTCAAAAATGGCGTTGATTCGCGCACCCTGATTCTGAATCTTTTCCGTGTTGAGCTTGCGCTCCATGGAGAGGGTGATCTGACCCGAGATAAAATCCAATAGCTCCAGGTCTTTGTGGTTGTAGGCGGATTGGTCCTGGTAGGAAAAAACCGAGAGCACACCTATGGGCCTGCTATCCAGCTGTATCAGCACACCCAGCCATATATTTGGAAGCTTATCCTGGAGTTTGACTTTTTTCTGTTTGGCGATTTTTTCTATCCCATCACTGTAGATGATCATGGGCTTGCCTCGTTCGAAGGTATAGTCGGCCAGTAGCTTCTCTACATCTTTTTTGAATTTGACTCCCGTTTTTTCTTCATCTCCATTTACCCAGTAGGCATACTGGTAGGTTTTACCCTGCTTCAGCGCCACACTAAAGTTTCTTACTTTCAGTATGTCATTGAGCTCTTGAAATATTTTGCCATAGAAGTCCTCCGGGCTGTTTTGGGAGATGGTGATGTTGGCAATTTTGTAGTAAAGACTCTGAGCTCGCTCTGCACGGAAGCGTTCTGTAATATCAAAAAAGACACATCGGAACTCGGCAGGTTCGTCATTTTCAAAAACACAGGTGAGCTTACCAATGACGTAGATATTCTTTCCATACTTGGTCTTCAGTACGGTTTCGAATCGTTCTAGGCGACTACCGGCTGTGATTTTGAGGAGATTATGGAGGGTTTGCTTGCGGTGGTCGGGGTGCACCACTTCCACAAATTTCAGGTCAAATATTTCATCCTCTCTGTATCCAAGCTTGTTTCTCCAGGCTTCGTTGACAAACCTAAATTCGCCATTGGGTTTGAATATCTGTATGAGATCATTGGATGAATCAAAGAGTTCCTTAAGGTGGAAATTGGTTTTTTCAACCAGGCCATAATAGTCCTCATGGGCTTTTTCAAGCCTTTCTTGAAGCGATTTTACTTCTTCCTTGAGTGATTTGATGTCTTGTTCGGCCAGATCCATTTCTATAAAATTAGCCAATTAATGCTACTTTCGGGATCGAAATGAATTTGAAAAAAAACATACTGGTATCGGTAGTGGGGCCAACGGCGGTAGGTAAGACTGCTTTGGCCATTGAGATTGCCAAATATTTCAATACACAAATTGTGTCAGCAGATTCCAGACAGTTTTATCGAGAAATGAATATTGGTACGGCCAAACCGGATAAGGAGGAACTGGCCCAGGTAAAACATCACTTTATCAATTCACATTCTATCAAAAGCCACTACAGTGTGGGGATGTATGAGAAAGAGGCACTTGTATTATTGGATGAGTTGTTTCAACGCCACGATGTGGTAGTGTTGGTGGGCGGTTCCGGGTTGTTTTTCAAAGCCATTTGGGACGGATTTGATGAGATGCCCGCAGTGGATCTGGACCTGAGAGCGAGCCTGAACAGGTGGTTTGAGGAGGAGGGACTGGAGCCGATGCTGAAGGAATTGAAAGAGAAAGATCCTGAGTATTTCGGTCTGGTAGACCAACAGAATCATCAGCGCGTGATCCGGGCATTGGAGGTCATCCGTTCTTCGGGTGAAACCTTCACCTCTTTCAGAAAGGGCAAGGCGGTGAGCAATAGGAATTTTGTGAACCTGAAATTTGGCTTGAACATGGATCGTGAAATTCTTTTTGACCGAATCAATAAGCGCATGGATCTGATGATAGATGCGGGTCTTTTTGAGGAAGCTAAGGCCTTGTTTCCTTACAAGGATCATAATGCACTACAGACAGTGGGCTATACGGAAATATTCAATTACCTGGACGGAAAATATGATCGGGAGGAGGCTGTGCGGTTGCTGAAACGAAACAGCAGAAGGTACGCGAAGCGTCAGCTTACCTGGTTCAGAAAGGATGAGGAAATAAAATGGTATCAGCCGAACGAATCGGAACGAATCATTCGGCTGATAGCAGATTCTTTAAATGCTTAAAATGTCTACCAGTCGCATCAACTCCGGGTTGATGGGTTTGGCTTTGGAGATGGCAAGCTTGAAGCTCGTATAGGCAATTTTGTCATTGACCACACCTACCATCACATTCTTTTCGCCATTTACCAGTCCTTCCACAGCAGCCATACCCAGTCTGGATGAAAGGATACGATCATAAGATGTGGGAGATCCACCTCTTTGGATGTGACCGAGAGTGGAAACTCTGATGTCCAGGTCAGGCAGCTCTTTGGCTACTTTGGCGGCCACTTCCAGTGCATCACCTTGCTCGCCGCCTTCGGCCACCACTACGATGGAAGAAGTTTTTTGATTGTCGCGCCCTTCCTTCAATGTTTGAATTACGTCCCCGATTGTAGTGGAGGTTTCTGGCACCATCACCAGTTCAGCTCCACCGCCTATTCCACTTTGGATGGCGATATACCCACTGTGTCGGCCCATTACTTCTATAAAGAACACCCGATCGTGTGAGTTTGCTGTATCACGTATTTTATCAATGGCATCTAGAGCAGTATTCACCGCTGTATCAAATCCGATCGTGTAATCGGAGCCATAAAGATCATTGTCTATGGTGCCTGGTGCTCCCACGATGGGAATCCCATATTCTTCGTAGAAGATGTTGGCTCCGGTGAATGTACCGTCACCACCAATAGCCACCAGGCCCTCTATTCCTCTTTTTTTCAGTTGCTCATAAGCCTTTGCACGACCTTCCTTGGTCATAAAGTCTTTAGACCTGGCAGACTTCAGGATGGTACCCCCTCGCTGAACAATATTGCTCACCGAGTATGACTTCATTTTGTAAATGTCACCGTCTATCATGCCATTGTATCCATATTTGATACCATAGACATCCAGACCAAGATATAGCCCTGTTCTCACCACAGATCGGATACAGGCATTCATGCCTGGCGCGTCACCTCCTGATGTAAAAACACCAATACTTTTCATATTCTAAATCAATTTAAAAAATTAGGGGGCTATATTGTTTATTTGCTTTCGGGGCCCAATATTAATGAAAATAAGAAAGGTATAAAATGGAATTAGTCTCTATTAATGCAAAATGCCACTAGATGAGGAATAGACGTATTTTGATCGTTACATATTATTGGCCACCAAGCGGGGGAGTGGGAGTACAGCGCTGGCTGCATTTTGCCAGGAACCTAAAGGAAATGGGTTGGGAGCCAATTGTTTATACCCCGGAAAATGCACAATTTGATATTCGTGATGAGAGTCTCTTAGAAGACTGCAAGAATATTTCTGTAATAAGAAGAAAGATTTGGGAGCCCTTCACTCTTTTACATCAACTCACAGGAAATAGAAATCGAAATGCCATAAAACAGGGTTCTGCTCTGGAGAAATCTGACAAATCGTGGAAGGAGCAGTTAATCATTTGGATACGCGGCAATCTATTTATACCGGATCCCCGGCTTTTTTGGGTACGACCTTCGGTAAGGTTTTTAAAAAAGGTGATTCTGGAAAAAGAGATAGAAACAATTATTACTACAGGCCCGCCCCATTCCATGCATCTTATTGGACTCGGTATAAAGACTGGCTTACCTCAAGTCCAATGGCTGGCAGATTTTAGAGATCCCTGGTCTGATTGGGATCTACTGGACAAACTGAAAGTTGGAAGATTAGCAAAGTTCTTCCATAGATGGTTGGAAAACAAGGTCTTGAGGCGGGCCAATAAGATCCTTGTGACTTCCTCAGGTACTGCAAACCTGATGTTTAAAAAACATAATATAACTGCCGAGGTGATCACCAATGGAATAAATGAAACCTATGATTACCTCGGGAAACCGACTTCTTTGGCGGGTAAATTTGTTATTGGTTACTTTGGTATGCTGAATGAGGTGAGGAACCCGAAGGTTTTCTGGCAGGCATTAGAAGAGTTGTGCGAAGAGGATTCTACCTTTTTGAATTCCCTTGAAATTAGGATTGGTGGGATTATCAGCGAGAGCGTGAGCGATGAGTTGCAAGGCTATAAATTTGCCGAAAACATAAAATTCATGGGGTATTTACCCCATGGAAGTCTTTTTGAGGAATACACAGAATGTGACCTCCTCCTTCTCCTACAGAACAAGTCAGAAAACTCCAAATTTCTTATTCCGGCAAAGTTTTTTGAATATCTAGTGGCTGGCAGACCTATTTTGGGTTTAGGAGAGGTGCCCAGTGATTTAAGTGAGCTATTTTCGAACAGACAAATTGGTGTGTTTCTGTCGCACTATTCGTTCAATGAGATTAAGGAATTTTTAAGAACAGTTAGATCTGGCATTGAGAGCAATAAGGAGGATTACATAAAACTGATAAGTCTGTACTCAAGAACCAATCAGGCTCGGAAACTGATACAGCTGCTAGAAACACAAATGGGTACAGAAACATGAAAATTCCATTTTTTGATCTCAAGGGGCAGTACAGTCAAATTAAGCATGAAGTAGACGCTGAAATTCAGAAGGTTCTTTCAACGGGTCTTTTTATGGGGGGAGTTCCTGTTTTGGATTTTGAAAACGCGTTTTCAAAGTTCTTGGGAGCTGAACATTGTGTTTCTTGTGCAAATGGGACCGACGCTTTAGAAGTTGCTCTTAAAGCGCTGGGAATAGGGAAGGGTGATGAAGTGTTGGTGCCAGCGAATAGTTGGGTTTCCACAGCTGAAGCAGTGAATAATGTAGGTGCAGAGCCTGTGTTTGTAGATGTTATCGATAGAGAGCATACTATTGACCCTTACCTGATTGAAGGAGCGGTTAATGAAAATACCAGGGCCATTATCGCGGTTCACTTATATGGATTACCTGCCCGCATGGATGAGATTCTCCCCATTGCGAAAAAGTATCATTTGAAGGTAATTGAGGATTGCGCTCAGGCTCATGGTGCGAAATTGAAGGGCAGGTCAGTTGGCACTTTTGGTGAAGTATCAACTTTTAGCTTTTATCCTACTAAAAACCTGGGTGCTTATGGGGATGCAGGAGCCATCATCACCAATGATACACTCCTTGCTGAGAAAATGCGACGGATTGCCAACCATGGACAGTTGAAAAAGCATGATCATGACCTGATAGGAAGAACAAGCAGGCTGGACACTTTGCAAGCGGCCATTCTCACCATAAAATTGAACTATCTTGACCAATGGGTCCAAAAGAGAAATCTTATTGCCAATTGGTATGATGCCTATCTAGGGGAGGGAATCGTCCGGCCAATGAGCACTACCAATTTTTATCATGCCTTTCATCTTTATGTCATCCGAAGCAAGCATCGAGTGAAACTGATGAAACTTTTTGATGAGCTGGGGATTGGTTATGGTATCCACTATCCGGTTCCATTACCCTATATAAAGTCATATTTATACAAGGGGTATCACCAGGAACAATTTCCAGCGGCCACCCTTTTGAGTAAAGAAATTATTTCACTTCCATTATATCCAGAGCTAAGTGAGCAGGAGGTTAAATATATTTGTAATCAAGTCAATACAATTGGCTAATGGATCAATTTGAAGTATTTTTTCATGGGTCAAATGAAGGACAAACTCTATCCATATCTAAACCCTAAAACATTGTAAATGAAAATATTGGACTGGAACCCTGGTAAAGACACTTTGCTAAAGGGGAAAGAGATTGAAGTACATGAGATTTATCATAGTCATTTGGCAAGCCAGGAATTGACGAAAGCTAAGATTCTGAAGAACTCCAAGCGACGGATGAGAGCCAGATCACTGGAGAAGGCGTTGAGAAAGATTGGCAAGCCGTTAAACGGAAAGGTACTTGAGCTTGGTGCCGGAGATGGTTGGTGTTCGGCCTATATGTTGTCCAAATATTATGCTCAATTAAGTGAAATGCATACGATGGAGATTAATTCAGCGGCCATCAATCAATTAATACCAAAGGTTTTTGACGTAGTTGGGGTGAACACTGAAAAATCGACGCTCATTCATGGGAGTTTTAATAACATTCAACTGGAGAATTATTATGACTATGTCATTGTGATGGGGGCAATTCACCACTCTAGCAATTTGTATAGGACATTTATGGAGATTCAGAAAGCTTTGAAACCTGGAGGGTGGTTGATCGCACAGGAGCCATATATGGTGGACGATACCATGAATTCCTTTTATACCAAACGGCAGAACAAGGTAGATAATTTTAAAGGGCTGACTGAGGTCAGGAATGGTGATAGGTCAGATATTTTTTTCAGGTCTTGCGAGTATCGGGCAGCAGCCTTTCATGCAGGGTTCGATTATCAGACTTTCGGAATTCCTGATTTATCACTTTGGTATTTTAAAAGGGCTCTTTTGGGGCAGAATGTTGGAAGGCCTAAGAATATGACTATTTATGCTCAGAAACCCCTTACGGGACTTCAATTACCAACTCCCACGGGATGGGAGTGAAAAAGAATGAACTATGATGAATCAAGAACATTTTACAGTAGCTGATTTAAGTATTGATCAGGTGGTTGCTAAACTTGAGGAGTTTGGCTTGGTGGTGATTCCGAATTATCTGGGAGCTGATGATGTGGAAAAACTGTTTAAAGAATTTTATGAGTTTACCGAAACGGAGGATACACCGTACAAAAAGAATACTCCCTATTCTGAGGGAGTAGCCACCCGGGTAAAGCGTTTGGAGATGGATACGGAGAGATTCAAAAAAACGGAGGAAGTTTTTGGTTCGCAATTCATGAGAGAGATCACGGATAAATATTGGAGTAAAGAGGCTGGCTTAAATGAAGAGATCTTTGTGGTGAAAGATGTGCTGGGTAGTAAGCATGTTGCAAGTGATTTACACTTTGATGTTAAGCCTACACTCAAGTATTTTATTTACCTCAATGATACCACGGCTGAAAATGGGGCATTTAGCTGTGTGCCAGGATCTCATAAGGTGACACATAAACTAAGACAGAAGCATCAAGGAAAACTGAGTTATAAAAACCGGGAGTTAACCAGAGAATTGCCCGTGAGTGAAGAGGATGTGATACCTATTGAGGGAAGGGCGGGAACCCTTATCATTTTTTCCACAGAAGTGTTTCACAAAGCCGGGAACATTACCAAAGGAGAACGATATGTAATGAGAGGTCATAGTCGGACAGCGGAGCAGGATAGGATGGGTGACACCACAGGACCATTTGAGCACCTGAAACGTAAGCTCAAATCTTTTCTTCGTTGAGCGGTGTTGATACGATCAGATCACGGAGATATTGTGAATGGACACGATTGAGGGAAGAGTAATTTGGTGATGCTCAGCTCATCGAAAAGCCTGAGAAACCAAAGAATCTAATTTGAAATATTTAATTTCGGCCCTCGTAGATCGAAATAGACACCTCTTTCTGAGGTGGGATGACTAAATAGTAGAGATGATCATAGATAGGAATATTTATAAGTACATTATTTATCAGGAAGAGACTATTCATAACTCTCTAAAAAAAATTAACGAGCAGAAGGGTAGGATCCTTATCGTGGTGTCAGAGCGTGATATTGTGATGGGAGTAGCTACCAATGGAGACATTTTGAGGTGGCTGGTAGAAAATGACATGCCAGACCTTGGGCAGCCCATTTCCAGTATCGCCAATTCTAAATTTAAATTTGTTCGGGATACTGATCATCCGTCCAGATTTCAGGAACTTTTGAAGGAAGTAAACTTCTTGCCTTTACTCAATGAAAGCAAGCAGTTACTCGGAGTGGTGCGGAAAGACCACCCTGCGGAGGGTATCGAAATAGGTAGTCATCACATTGGTAAGGGCCACCCTAGCTTTGTGATAGCCGAGATAGGAAACAACCATAATGGTGACATCTCTCTAGCCAAACAGTTGGTAGATGCTGCGGCATCAGCTGGGGCCAGTTGTGCTAAGTTTCAGATGCGAAACCTGAATTCGCTCTATGCTAATGCCGGAAAGGCAGATGATATAAAGGAAAATCTGGGATCTCAGTATACTTTAGACTTGCTTTCTAAATTTCAATTATCAAACGAGCAGCTGTTTGAGGTGTTTGATTACTGCAAGCTGAAAGGAATATTACCCTTGTGCACACCCTGGGACACAGAAAGTCTGAATGCATTGGAAGAATATGGCATGCCGGCATACAAAGTTGCTTCTGCGGATTTGACTAATCACGGTTTACTACGCCAATTGGCCCTGACAGGAGTGCCTATTATCTGTTCTACAGGTATGAGTATTGAAAGTGAGATTATCGAAACCGAAAATCTACTTCAAAGCCTTGGTGTGCCGCACGTGATGCTGCACTGTAATTCCACTTACCCCGCGCCATTTGGAGATATTAACCTCAATTATCTTCACCAGCTGAAAGAGATCGTAAATTGTCCGGTTGGATATTCTGGCCATGAGCGTGGTATTCATGTTTCTATTGCCGCCGTGGCCCTCGGAGCCCAGGTAATTGAGCGACACATTACCCTTGACCGCACAATGGAAGGTAGCGACCATAAGGCAAGCTTGCTCCCAAAGGAGTTTGCAGAGATGGTGAAGGGAATCAGGGAGGTGGAGGAAAGTCTCGGAGCGAGGGAGGTGAGAAAGATTTCTCAGGGAGAGATGATCAATAGGGTCAATCTAGCCAAGAGTTTGATCATCAACCAACCCCTCAAAAAAGGAGAGTTGATTGAGGAACATATGGTTGAAGTGAAAAGTCCGGGAAGAGGATTGCAACCCAATTATCTCAATGCCCTAGTAGGTAAGAGAGCAAAGCACGATTTTAATCAATATGACTTTTTTTATCCCAGTGATATCGAAGAGGAAGAGGTAGTGAAGAGGTCATATAAGTTCAATCGTCCTTGGGGCATCCCAGTAAGATATCATGATTTCAAAGAGATTATAGAAGGGACAAATGCAGACCTGGTTGAATTCCACCTGAGTTATAAAGATTTGGAGGTGGATATTCGGCAGTTCGTTGACGAACAACTGGATTTGGATTTTGTAGTTCATAGCCCTGAATTATTTGAAGGTGATCACACCCTTGACCTTTGTTCTTTGGACGAGACATACAGGCAGAGGTCTATCGAAGAATTACAGAGGGTAATAGAGGTCACCAAGCAATTACGACCATATTTTAAGCGGTCGGTAAAACCCTTAATCGTTACTAATGTAGGGGGATTTACAAGTCAGGGGTTTCTGACTGAACAGGAGCGTATCAAACGAATGAGGATCCTGGAGGCTAGCCTGAAAGAGTTGGATACAGAAGGAGTTGAATTGATCCCTCAAACCATGCCTCCATTTCCCTGGCATTTTGGTGGACAGCAGTATCATAATTTGTTTGTTTCGGCTGGAGAAATCGCCGATTTCTGTCAGCGGAATGATATGCGAATTTGTTTGGATACTTCTCATTCTAAGCTGGCGTGTACCCACTACAAGTGGTCTTTTCATCAATTTTTAGAAGAAGTGGTGCCTTATACTGCCCATATGCATTTTGCTGATTCTGAAAATACCGGAGGTGAAGGATTGCAGATTGGAGAGGGCGAGGTGGATTATCATGCCGTTGGAGAAGTGATTAACAGGTTAAATCCCAACGCTTCATTCATTCCGGAAATATGGCAGGGTCATGAAAATAGGGGTGAAGGATTTTGGATAGCGCTCGAACGGCTTGAGCATTTGATCAACTGAGGGGTATGAACAAATTATCGAAAGTGGTTAGGCTGGGGCTTAACAAATTTATGAACTACAATCGGCCGGCAGGTTGGTTTTTTTTGAACTTTGTGCGGGTATTTCGTGCTGGAGGTTGTGAGTTTAACTTGTCAGAAAATCTATTTCCAAGTGGGTATTACTCTCGATTTCTTTTCAAGACTTACGAGAGTCCGGAAATCGCTTTGATGAAAAAATATTTAGACCCTGGAGATTCGATCATCGAACTTGGAGCTTGTATTGGGGTTGTTTCCTGTATTTCTAATAAAATGTTGGACCATCCCGAGAATCATGTGGTGGTTGAGGCTAATCCAGACCTGATAACGGAAATAGAAAAAAACAGAGCAAATAATCACTGCCACTTTTCACTTGAAAACGCACTCATTTCTAATCAGGCGTTCGAAACTTTTTACACCTATAATATTGCTATATCTGGATCATTGCAAAAGAAGGTGCATAATCCAAAGCTGGTGTTGTCCAGAGAGGTTCAGGTAAAAGGTGTGGGCTTTGAAAGCTTACAGGCCAAATATGGGTTGAAGTTTAATGTTCTTCTCATGGATATAGAAGGAGCAGAATATACTTTGATAGAAGAGAATCTTGAGTTTTTGAAAGGTTTGCGGCTTTTGATCATCGAGTTTCACCCTAATATTATGGAGCATCTTGATACAGAAAAGTATCATCGGTATTTGGAGGAAATAGGTTTTGAGTTCGCTGAGAAAATTGAAAAGACAAGTGTTTATATCCGATCATGATGAAAAATTTGGCTATTATTCCTGCCCGTGGAGGGTCGAAAAGATTACTTAAAAAAAATCTGAGGTTGCTCAATGGGAAGCCATTGGTTCAGTATACGCTGGAGGCGGTAGTTGATTCAGGAGTATTTGATACGGTCATATTGTCTTCAGATGACGATGATATTCTGGGTATTGCGGGTAACGTAAAAGGTGTGACCCCTCAAAAGCGGGAGGCTGAGATGGCCACAGATAAGCGGAAAGTCATCGATTTGATCAAGGATATTGCTGAGCGTGATGAAGTAAAGAATACCTTTGATACCATTGGGTTGTTCTTACCTACTTGTCCGTTTCGGACGGCCAGGCATATAAAGGAAGGGTTTGCCTTATTGACGAGGGAAGATTATTCCGTGGTAAGTATTACTGATATGTCTGATCCGGTTCAGCTCACTCTGTCGATGAATGATGAGAATTTGATCAACCCTGAAGCTGTTTTAAGTCCTTCACCACTGGTGACCGGGCAGACGCGATCTCAGGATTTTGAGAAAATATATAGAGTCAATGGTGGTTTTTATATTGCATGGCTCGATAAATTCAGACAAAAAGCAAATTTTTTCGATGGCCGGGTGAAAGGATATTATATAGATAAATTGCACTCCGTAGATATAGATTATGAGTTGGATTTTGAATGGGCAGAATACCTCCTCAGAAAAAATCACCTCTCACTGAAGGATTGAAATAAATCCAAGGATGATTTCAAAGTGATTTTGAGACGTGATAATGATTAAACAAACTTTTTTATAGTAAAGAAATGAACAACAAACTGATTGATTTGAAGAATAGAATACAGGGGCCTGTGTACTCTGTAATGACCCCTTTTCTGAAAAACGAGGAGATAGATTTTCTGTCTTTGGAAAATTCCCTTCAGAGAATATACGATGGGGGTGGACGAATTTTCTATGTGATGGGATACAATAGTAGATTCAGTGAGTTGTCATGGGAGGAAATAAGGCTCCTCAATAGTTTTGTTACTCAAAAAGTGAAAGCCATCGACTCTAACAACATCATGATTGTGGCGGATCCCCTTCACTGCTCTACGAAGATATCCATCGAATTTGCTCGTCATGCACAGGAGATTGGGGCTGATTTGATTTCTATTATCAATAGGGAGAAATTTTACTCAGAAGAGCAGATTTACAGGCATTACAAGATGATTGCCGATGCGGTAGATATTGGCATATTGGTGCATGAAATGCCCTTTTTGAATGGGTATGGCGGTCCTGTTGTTAATTGGCCAATTTCTCTACTGGATCGTGTGGTTGATATTCCCAATGTGATTGCAGTGAAGGAAGATGCCAAGGATGATGCTTTCTCCAAGCAGGTGATAGAAAAAATAAAGGATAGAGCGGCTATTATTATCTCCGGAGGAGGTAAGCGGCAATGGCTGCAGTTTGCCGAGGTGGGGTGTCAGTCATGGCTCAACGGCATAGGGGTATTTGATCCTCGTCTGGCGTCCAAGTTTTGGGAATATTATCAAGCCGGAAACAAGGAGGCTTACATGAGAATTATCAATGAGATTGAAGTTCCCTTTTTTGAAAAAGGGGTGAAGAAATATGGTTGGCATTTGACCATCAAAGCGGCCATGGAGGCCCTGGGCGTGATTCACCGATATGAAAGGATGCCGTTGATGGAGTTAGGAGCAGAGGAGGCTATGGATGTAAAAAGATTGATTGAATCACTGCCGGTTGACGAGGTTGTTTCCCAATGATTGGTTTTTTAGCAAATGAGCGTTGGCGAAAAGGAGTTATATGAGATCGTTGTAGATATTGAACACAGGCATCCGGTAAATGACTGGGTGTATGGTGGTATAGAACTATGGCCTCTAATGCGCAGTAGCCTCAGGGATTCTTTTTTGGTCAATCAAAGGCGGCTGGCTTCAAAAAAAAAGAAACAACCATCTCTTAAGCTTAACTTTTCCTCTTTTTTTCATTCTTTTAAAACATTCAGATCCCTAAGAAAAAGGGATCTGATGATTTTTACGAGTACTTCTGGTCATGCTGATAGGAGAGAGGATAAGCTGTATGATAGAGTAGCAGATCCGGTATATGAGTTCATGGCTAATCGCTTTGGTTGGTCTGCCACTAAAGTTTCAAATGGAAAGAGGGTTTCTGATGTAGAAGGCTTTTTTCCTATGAATTTCCTGGATCTCAGGTTGTTTGCTAATCCGGTGAAATACCTCAGGCATCAGAAGAGATTTACAAAATACCTTGCTTCAATTGAGGCAACTGATGAAATCGAATCAAGAAGTGGCCTTGCCATTAAAAGTCTTTTGATCAAATCGGTGTGCTTTATTTTAGCTTCAGAGCAGAGTGCGAAGGCTATTTTGAAAAGGGCAAACCCAACTTTAGTTGCGTTTGTATGCTATTACCACAATGTAAATTTTGCGTATTTGAATGCGGCTAAATCTCTGGCGATTCCGACCATAGATATACAGCATGGAAAACAGGGTGTTTACCACCTGATGTATGCACATTGGGGCCAAGTGCCAAATAACGGATACCGCATGGTTCCCGACTTTTTTTGGAATTGGGGCGAAAGTTCAAAACTCAACATTGAAAAGGGAAGAAACAATTTGCAGCAACATCAACCAGTGGTGCTTGGAAATCACTGGCTGATCAACTGGAAGAAAAATAAGGCAGAAAGGGAATCTCCTCAATATCGCAAGCTTCTTGATTCTTATAGTACGGTGGTGCTTTTTTCCCTTCAGCAGGATATGGAAATCCCCATCCCGGATTTTGTGTTGGATGAGATTCAGACCCAAAAGGATGTTTTATGGCTTTTTAGACTTCACCCTGCTCAAAAGATTGGAAACGCCAAAGTCCTCAAGTCGCTGGCTGATTTGAAGGTGAGCAACGTTGAGATTCACGAATCATCCAAATTGCCTCTTTATCAGATAATCGAGCATGTTCATTTGCACCTCACCAACTGGTCTTCTGTATGCATAGAAGCTTTGAATTTTGGTGTTAAGAGTATTATAGTACACCCAAATGGGTACGATCTATACGAAGAACTGATAAATACTGAGCAGTTTTTTTACGCAAAGGACTCCTCCGACCTCTGCATGGCTATGGATAAGATAGCAGCTGATGCAGGGCAGGTGGATGCGTCTGATCATTTTCTGATGGATATGGAGGTTATAGAGCGACGAGCCTCTCAACTTTTTCTTGAGGGAATGTCAAGACGGTGATCCCGAAATTTGCTTGATTTGATGTGGTTCCGATACTCTAAATTATTTTTTCTCTAGAATGCGAATCGCAGCTCGAATGTATTTGCTTGTGTTTCTGTCTTTAGATCTTGGTTCGCAAAATGAAATAAATTGATATGTCCATCTGGGATCGATACATTCCATGAGGGCTTTATATTCATTGTCTCTCCAGCCCGGATAGCCAAGTAATTCATCAAAAACAATAATACTTCCCGGCTGAAGATACTCTACAGTTTGTTCGAAAATAACCTTTGTGGGACTATAGGTATCCATATCAATGTGCATGAAGGCTATTTTGTCAGCTTGTAGCCCATTGTTTTCAATAAAGGGTGGTAAGGTTTTATCAATCCAGCCTTTGATAAGCACCACGTTATCATTGACTCTCGGTAAATTTCCTTTCAAATCAAATGTTGATTTTACCATAGATGTACCTGACCAGTCCTCAGATAATCCTTCAAATGAGTCAAATCCATAAATCTTACGTTGATCCTTTTTTTCTAAAAGGACTTCACTAAAAAAGTTGATTGAATCTCCTCTAAAGACACCAAACTCTAACAAAACACCCTTCATCGGGATATGACTCAGCGCGTGTGTCCAGAATTTATCTTTGCGATCCAGAAGCACGGCACCAGCACCTTGTTGGTGGATTATTTGAGCACTTTCTCTGTAACTGATCTGATCTAATTCATAGAAGGTTTTTCGAGAATTGGTGGCATTGAAAAACACGAAATGGCTGATTCTATCAATCGATTGTATGATTTTTTTGATCATTGCAATAATTTAATTAAGACGAGGTTTGGAAAAATAAGCCGGATAGATCAGAGAGATGATTTACGTCGCTCCATCCAAATCCCTCCTATAAAAAGAAGGAAAACCAATACCTCGCCCACAATAGTTAATGTGTTTCCGGCGTAATAACTTGTCGGTTCGAAAACAAACCTGATTTCATGCGTTCCTTTTTCCAGGGGAAGTGCTCTGAGGATGTAATTAACCCTGAGAATTTCGGCTTCCTGATCATCGATGTAGGCCTTCCACCCCTTTGGATAATATATTTCACTGAACACAGCAAGACTTTTACCAGAGGTCTGAGTAGTATATTTGATTTCATTCGGTGTTCTGCTTAGCAATTTCACCGTTCCGGTAGCTCCGGCTATTAGATTTGGCGGAGAAAATTTGGAGCCATCAATGACTGCAGTTCGGGATGGGTTGATGCCACACACCTCAGAAAGTTCTTCATCTGCCGACGCCACTTCCTTTAAGTTGGAGACGATCCACCCATTGCCTAGTGATCTTGAATTTGAAATGACTGCATTTTTTGAAGATCCAGCCAGAAAAAACCGTGTGTTGAGCATGTTGAGTACCGGAGTATTGGGCAACTGGGAACCTCCGGATTGCAGAACATTGATGGTTTCCGACATTTCGGCCTGAATACATGCACTTATGAGGTCTTGATATCTGCGCATTTTGGCTCCATGGTACCCTCCAATGGATTCATGATGGTAAGAGGTTCTGGCCTCATTGAATGGGTTCTGAAGGTTGAGCACACGCTCACCAGAAGTTGCTATGCTCCTAATATAAAGATCAGCTTCGGTAGGCTTAAAGTATGTTTTTACAGGTCTGTTCTCAAAAGAATCCTTGTTGAGAAAACGCTTTGTAAGGCTGAAGATGTCCACAAAGAGTAGTAATATGATCCCTGAAATGATCAGTACGGATTTGAGTGAATTTTTCCAATAGGCCCATATAAGCCCCGAAAATGCCAGTATAAAAAAGAGAGCCTTTAGGGCATCAGACCTCAAAAGTGATTCCCGATCGCTTCTGAGGGCATCTATCAGCCATTCTGGCAAGCGAGCATCTATACTGCCTCGGTAACTCAATGCACCTGCTGCTATCACAAGTAAAAGAGCTGTACCCCCGCAAATAGCAACTGACCAAAGAAATTTTTTCCTGAAAGCTTTATCGGACATTCCGGTCAACACCCTTTCCAGAGCCATAAAACCCATTAAATTAATGGACAGGAGGGTCATGCAAATCGCGAAGGTAACCGACCTGAATTTGTTGTACATCGGGAAGTGATCAAAGAGGAGATCATTCAGCAAGGTGAAGTTGCTACCCCAACTAAGTACAATTCCGATGAGTGCTACCACAATCAACCATGTTTTGGTTCTCCGATCCAAAACGAAAATACCCAGTACGAATAGGAAAAATGAGAGCGCTCCGGCATAGTATGGAGCAGTCAATGGTTGGTCACCCCAATAGGTGGGCATGGCTTTGAGTTGATCTCTTAGTTGCTGCCCGTTGTATCCTGCTTGTCGCAGGGCACCAGCAGTTGCCGATTGTGTACTGAGCTCTTGACTAGATGAACCACCATAGATATTAGGGATAAAGAGGAATAAGGGCTCCAGAATTCCGTTGCTGTAACGAAAAGCATACTCTTTATCCAAACCAGAAGATTCTTTGCTTTCATCTTTGAGTTCTGACTTTCCTCTGATGCTGTATTTACTGTATTCGTAAACGGTCCAAAGTTTTCCTGAATTGGCACCAACGGCGATGCTTGCAGCCAATATCAGCCCGGCAAGGGTGAGGAGCAGAGATTTTATTTGGTGGTCTTTCCAGAAGTAATAGAGCTGGAATACACCATAAACCAACACTGTAATGAGTAAATAGTAAGTGATTTGTGGGTGGTTCATATAAATCTGCATGGCCAATCCCAGAGAAGTAAGTCCTATACCTAAGTATTTTTTTCTGGTAAAGGCAAGGTGTATTCCAGCAAGCACCAATGGAGCGAATGCCAGAGCTGCAATTTTGGAATTGTGACCAGCAGTGAGACTAATGATATTGAACCCATTGAGACCAAAGGCAATGGCCCCTGCAAAAGCAACCCAAGGCCGCACACCGAAGGACAGGAGCATAATATACGAGCAAATAAAGCAAACCAGTGTAATTCCCTCCGGGTTGGGAAGGCCAAGTTTGAAAATCTGATAAACATAGGTGAGGATGTCTCCTGGAAACTGGACACTAGTGAGATAGGCTGGCATCCCACTAAACATTGCGTTATTCCAAAGGGCCTCTTCTCCAGTCTCAGCTCTGTATTCTTTGAGCTGATAATTACTGCCCAGGCCTTGCAGAATATCATGTTGAGCCAATTGTTTGCTTTCGAAGAAAAATGGAGCGTAAACGATGACCGTTACGATGAAAAATCCCAGAATGATAGCTCCGTGGGTAAGAATTGATCTTTTAAGGTTATTTGTCATATCAGATTTTGATATTTAGGTATTTCTTAAAGATGGATTTAACAAATGAGTTAATGTCCCTGGAAATATTGAATTTGTAAATGAGTATTCCATAAAACGTACTAATTAAAGCAGATTTCCCCACGATGTTCAATACTGGACTCTCCCAGATCGATACAAAATAGAAGAGGAGCATTGTGCCAAAGCCAATTAGAAGGAGCCAGATGTGGTTTTTTGTAAACAAGGAAATCTTTAAGTGCCTGACGATATAATAATGCTTTAGCAAATTAAAGAGAATTGTGGATACCAGAAAGGCAATCCCGGCACCATTGATCCCTATCGTTGGCAACAATGTAAGGTTCAGAATACAGAGAACAGCAACGGACAACAGGAGGAAGTAAACATTCACCCTGTAATGCTCAGAATAAGCCAGTATGTTCCCATTCAGCCCAAAGAGCATATCAAAAACTTTGGCAAAACTTATGGCCATTACCACATACAGGCCCTGAGAGAATACCTTCCCATTTGGGATCATCAGGAATAGGTCCTCGATGTTACATACTATGCCAATCAGGAATAGAAATCCAATGCATCCCAAGGTAAGTGAGCTTCTCTGGTATAGATTCTCGATTTCTACGTAATTTTTATTTTTGAACTCCCTGGATACTACCGGTGCTGTAATCATCAGCACTGCTCTATTGGGTAGTTCTATGATAATCCCAATGTAAAAGCAGGTGGTGAATATCCCATTTGACTCAAGTCCAATCAATGTAGTAATCAAAAGAAAGCTAATATTGGTATATATAGAGTTTCCTGCAGAGGCGGCGAGATTGTATATGGAGTAATTCCAGGTTTCTGCTATCCATTTTTTCATGCTTGTCCATGAGAACAAACTCATTTTGAAGTTCTGATTAATAAGAACATGCATTGCTTCTATTATGGTAGCTGATATGTAAACGAGCGTCAGGCCTTTGACCGTATCACCAAAATCAATCAAGTTGGCAGCATATAGGCAAATGAGCAAGGCATAGCCAATTCTGAGATAAATATCCTTTAAGATGGCAGGAACAACGATATCCAAAACCACCCTGCTGTATGATTGCAGTTGAATGAAAAATGTCTGGCTGACCAGAATCATCAGACTCAGGAAAATGTACTCGTTGTATGCCGCGGATTTCTTTTCAAAGACGGACTTAATGTCATCGGTGAAAATGAAAAATAGTAGTGCTCCGAGAATGTTAGCAAATAAGATCAGATAAATCTGGTTACTTAAAAATGATCTTCTCCTGGCTTCATCTTTTTCTACGTGGGGATAGTATTTGACCAGGGTAGAGGGCATTCCAAGGCAAATAAAAGGGGCAATCAAAAGTGCATTATTCACTACAATATTAAGTAGCCCAATTTGCTCAGGATCCAAATATTTGGGTCGGAGATAAAGGGCGTTGAGGTATCCGATTACTACCCCGACGTATGCAAATACTGACCCCCAAAAACTCTGTCTGATGACTACACCCATAGTTGAATAAAACCGTGAATTTAGACGTTTTCAGATAGGATACTGAAAAGTTTGATAGAAATACTGTGGATTTGAATTCGGATGTTTCAACTGAAAAACCACAGCTTGATTGCCAGACCCACTACAGTCACTATTAATATAAGTCGAATCCACTTGTCATCTTTACCCACTGACCAGCGACTGGCGATCCATCCCCCAGCGGAGTTGCCAGCAGCCAGGGTAAGCCCATAGTCCCATCTGATCTGATCTTCCCACCAGAAGATGCCCAGGGCTACCAGCGTGTAGCATACGATCACAAAGGACTTGATGCTGTTGGTCTTGGCCATATTGAATCCATGAACTCCTGTGAGGGTGGCGATGATCAGAAAACCCACTCCCGCCTGGATGAATCCGCCATATAGGCCCACAAAAAAGAAAAGTACGATGGTCAGGAGCTTTCTTCGAGGAGTGAAGATCTCCAAGGTACCCTTGTGAGCCAGATAGGGTTTCAGTACCGTTAGGATGATCACTATAACCATCACCACAGCCAGTATTTTATTGAAAAGCGGGCCCTTAATATCAATGGCAAAATAAGCCCCAATGATACAGCCAATTACGGCGGTGATACTCACATAGAAGGCATAGGGAAATACGGACACACCTTTACTTTTGAAGCCACCCACCGCCACAAGACTTTGTAAAAACACGCCAATTCTGTTGGTCGCGTTGGCCTCACTCGAGGGCAGTCCCATGAAGATGAAGAGTGGAAGGGTGATGAGTGAACCGCCCCCTGCCAAGGTATTGATCACACCTGTAAACAGGCCTACGCCCAACAAAATCAATGCTTCTATCCAGGTCATATATGCAGGTACAGATCAGTCTTGTGACACTCCAGCATGTCGGGACAGATTTCGAGTAGTTGTTTCTGGGGTAGTTTGAGCACCGGGTGTATTTCATGTGGCGCCAGTTCTACCAGTGGCATCAGGGTAAAGCGCCGCATGGCAATGCCGGGATGTGGTATCCTCAGGTGAGGACTTTCTATTACAACGTCATGATAGTATAGAATATCAACATCAATGATTCGCTCGCCCCATTTCTTGAGCCTCGTCCTTCCCATCTGTATCTCTGTATCCAGACAGGACTGGAGCAGGCTTTCGGGATCATGAATGGTGTCAATCTTTAAAACCATGTTTAAAAACCAACCTTGATTTTCATCCCCCCAGGGGGCAGACTCATACACGGCCGAAAAGTCGCTGATGTTGATTTCATGTGCGGCCAATATATCTTTGGCCCGTTGCATGTTTTGCATCCGATCACCCAGATTGGAGCCTAAAAGTAGAAAAATCCCTTTCATCAAAGCAATTAAACAATTTCGAACTTCAACCGTCTTTATTTGGCTGGATAATTAGATTTGTAAAATAATAGTATTTAAAAATATAACATGGCATTTCTGCGCAATCTATTGGCCACTATCGTGGGCCTTTTTATTTTTTGTTTCCTATTGATTTTTCTTTTGGGCAGTATCGCTGCTTCTTCAGAATCCATACCCCATGTAGAGGACAACTCGGTATTACACCTGAACCTGTCCGGGGTGGTGGTAGAAAAAGCTGTGGATGACCCATTGCAGGAGCTTCTTGGGGGCGGACCAGCACCCATCAGCTTATTAGACCTCCTGGCAGCCATTGATGCTGCGGCGTATGACGATCGTATTCGCGGCATTTACATCGAGCCTCAATTCCTTTCGGCTGGTTATTCCTCGCTGCAGGAGATCAGAGATGCCATCATCGACTTTAAAAGTTCAGGGAAGTTTGTACATGCTTACGGAGAATACATCAGCGAAGGGGACTATTACCTCGTGTCAGTAGCTGACTCCATATACCTGAATCCTCAAGGGTCGTTGGAGTTCAACGGGTTGACGGCCGGAGTTACCTTTTTCAAAGGACTTTTTGATAAACTGGAGATAGAGCCGGAGATTTTCAGAGTTGGAGAATACAAGAGCTTTGTGGAGCCATTCATTCGCAAGTCTATGAGTGAAGAAAACAGGCGCCAGTTGACCGAATTGATCACATCTGTGCATGATACCTATTTGCAAAATGTTTCTGCTACCCGTGGCATCTCAGTGGATGCCCTGAAGGAGATTTCAGATCAAATGAAGGTGCGCTTACCAGAAGATGCGGCGCGGGTAGGCTTGGTGAGTAAAGTGGCGTATGAAGATGAGATGGTTGACTTACTTAAATCGGAAGTAGGACTAGGGTCTGGTGAAGACCTTACGCTGATCACCTTTGATAAATATATGAAGACCACTTCCGCCAGCAGTCTGTCCAGCAATAAGATCGCTGTGATCGTGGCCAATGGCGATATTGTGATGGGCGAGGTGGATGACGCTGTGGGTAGTGATCAGTTTGCTAAGGAGATTAGAAAAGCACGGGAGAGCAGTTCTGTCAAAGCGATAGTCCTGAGGGTGAATTCTCCCGGTGGCAGCCTGACAGCCTCAGATATCATTTGGAGAGAAATCATGCTTACCAAAGGCAAAAAGCCCATCATTGCCTCTATGTCAGATGTGGCCGCTTCCGGAGGATATTTCATCGCCATGCCCTGCGATACCATCGTGGCTCAGCCCAATACCATCACCGGATCCATTGGGATTTTTGGATTACTTTTCAACTTTGGTGACTTTCTGGAGAACAAGCTGGGCATCACCAATGAGAGCGTATCCACTGGCGAGTTTTCGGACCTCATGACAGTGACCAGATCACTTACAGAATATGAGCGATCAATTATTCAAAATCAGGTAGAAGAGGGATACCGTACCTTTGTAACCAAAGCTGCGCAAGGTAGACAGATGCCGGTAGAGGAGCTGATGAAACATGCCGGAGGTCGCGTATGGAGTGGTACCCAAGCCAAGGAGAGAGGTCTGGTCGATGTACTGGGCTCCTTTGATACGGCAGTAAAAATAGCCGCTGAAAAGGCCGGGATCATGGGCGATTATCGCCTGAGCTTTTACCCCAGACAAAAACCGCTTTTAGAAAAAATGCTGACTGATCTTAGTGAGGCAGAGGTGAAGATTTTCGCCGGTCAGGAGAAGGTATTTACTCCTTATCTTCAGCAGATCGAATCTTTGCAAAGAATGAACGGCATACAGGTGCGCCTGCCCGGCAATCTGGAGATTAAGTAAAATCGAATTTTGGTGAATATTTAAACCTGACTAACTTCCCACCCAGAAAAATTAAACAATGGAAATACGCAACGACTGGACCAAAGAAGAGATAAAAGCAATATTTGATAAGCCTGTACTGGAGCTGATCTACGAGGCTGCAACGGTGCACCGCCAACACAATGACCCTTCCGAGGTGCAGGTTTGTACCTTGCTCTCAATCAAAACCGGAGGTTGTCCTGAGGACTGTGCTTATTGCCCTCAGGCTGCCCGCTATCATACAGACGTGAAAGTGCATAAGCTTCTTGATGTGGATTTTGTGATGGAAAAAGCCAAAAAAGCCCAGGAGAGCGGAAGTACCCGATTCTGCATGGGAGCTGCATGGCGTGAGGTACGTGATAACCGAGATTTTGATAAAGTGATTGAGATGGTTTCCGGGGTGAATTCTCTGGGAATGGAAGTGTGTTGTACATTGGGGATGCTCACAGAAACTCAGGCGCAAAAACTAAAGGATGCCGGCCTATATGCTTACAATCATAACCTGGACACCTCTGAGGAGCATTACGAAGAGATCATTTCCACCCGCACTTACGATGACAGGTTGGAGACGATAGATAATGTGAGAAAAGCCGAGATATCTGTCTGCTCAGGAGGTATCATAGGGCTGGGAGAGGCCAATGAAGACCGAATAGGAATGCTCCATACTCTGGCTACCATGAGTGAGCACCCTGAGTCTGTTCCTGTGAATGCGTTGGTGCCTGTACCAGGCACGCCATTGGAGGATCAGGAGAAAGTATCTGTGTGGGACATGGTGAGGATGATTGCTACGGCACGGATCATTATGCCAAAGGCCATGGTCAGGTTGTCTGCTGGCAGAGTGCGGATGTCTGTGGAGGAGCAGGCCCTTTGCTTCCTGGCAGGAGCTAATTCCATTTTTGCGGGCGATGAGTTGCTGACCACCCCCAACCCTGAAGTGGATCAGGACAAAGCCATGTTTCAGACACTAAATTTGAAGCCCAGAGCTTCATTTAAAGGAGCAGCAGCCGAAAAATTCCTTGTTTAATCCGGAGCCCCCAGAGCAATGAAATTTGTGGATCTTAAAATCCGTAACAAGCTTGCTTTGGTGATGATTCTCTTCGCACTGGCAGTGATCTCACTGTTATCGGCGCTGTATTACATACAGTTCAAGGAAGCTCTGAAAGAGAGAGTATTCTTACAGCTGTCCTCAGTCAAGCAGCTCAAGGTGTCTCAGGTGAGGCAGCGCATAGAAGCCCTGGTATTTGATTTTTTATCCAATCAGGCTTTCGCAGAGCAGCCAGACAATGCGGGCGTTTTGATCGCTGAGGGGTTCATCAGTCAGGATACAGTGATATCAGTCTATCCGCTACTCTTTCCAGAGGTTATCGGATCGGTGGTTATTCAGGACCTCACACCTCATGACCCAAAAGGACAAATCACCCTGGGCTTATTCAAGAAAGAAGCCAACAGAGTCAGGTTTGGTATTTTCCGCCCAAATATTCAGTCAATCCTCATGGAGCGAACGGGTCTGGGAGAAACGGGAGAATCATATCTGGTTGGCGAGGATATGACCATGAGATCAAGTTCCAGGTTTTTTCCTGAAAGAAGACCCACCGATATTGTAGTGAAGAGCCAGGGAGTGATCAATGCACTGGATGGGGAAGAGGGGTACGGACTCATTAGTGATTATCGTGGAGTGACAGTTTTTAGTGCCTACGAGCGATTAGACGTTTCTAATCTCACCTGGGTGATTCTTTCAGAGATTGATGAGCAGGAGGCACTGTTCCCCTTAAAAAGCCTTCGCACCAATCTCATTATCGTATTGGGTATTATCCTCATTTTCGTGTTTATCGTTTCCTACGAGCTCTCCCGCCAACTGGTGAAGCCGGTGTTGATCACCGAAGAGCAACTACGCAAAATGTCCAAAGGTATCTTTGAGTCTACTTTTGATGTGGTGAAGCGTGAAGATGAGATTGGCCAGATGTTTAGCGCGCTTGAGCGCCTCATCGCGGCGTTGAAGCAGACGGTGGTTTTTGCAAATGAGATTGGGTCAGGAAATTTTGAGGCCAGATACGACCTCCTGAGTTCAGAGGACAAGCTGGGGGCGGCCCTCATGGGCATGAAGGAACGATTGCAGGCCTATCAGGTGAGTGAGAAACGGCTGAAATTGGAAAACCAGCGTTCTTTGATTAGTGGAGAGGAAAAAGAGAGACAACGATTATCGCAGGAGCTGCATGACGGATTGGGGCCTATGCTCACCATCCTGAAGATCAAAGTGGAATCAAGTACCATACAGATGGACGAGAAAAGGGAACTCATGCGACTCTTTGATGAGACATTGGGCGAAATGAGAAAGATTTCTAATAACCTGATGCCAAGTGTGCTGAGAGATTTTGGGGCTGGGGAGGCCATCCGAAACCTCGTGAAACAGATCGGCCAGGATCGGTTGCAGGTGCATTATCAGTATGATCCGAATGTAAAAATCAGCATCCCTACCAATATTTCTATCGCGCTTTATCGGGTGGCTCAGGAGGCAGTAAACAATGTGTTGAAACATGCCCGGGCATCGGTTCTGAATATTTCTTTGACAGAATTTACCGATCGGGTGAGTCTCTACATACAGGACAATGGGCAGGGTTTTGACCCTGAAAATGTGACCCTGGGCAATGGACTAAGAAACATGAGGGAGCGTATAAACGTAGAAAATGGTATTTTTGAGCTTACTTCGGATAGTAAAGGTTCCGTAATAGAAGTAGAAATCCCTCTTGTATGAGTAAAATTAGCGTTATCGTAGTTGATGATCATCAGCTTTTCAGAGAAGGAGTGAGGTCACTCTTTGCCGAGGATGATCTTATTTCCATTGAAGGAGAAGCAGACTCTGCAGAGAGTATGTATTCGTTTTTTGATCAGGCACTTCCAGAAGTAGTGCTCATGGATATTACCATGCCCGGCGCGGATGGGTTGTCCATCATAAGGGAAAGTCGGAAGCGATTTCCCGACGTGAAGTTTATCGTACTTACCATGCACGCCGATGGGCAGTACGTAGTGAAGGCTGTGAGAAGCGGCGCTTTTGGTTACCTGCTGAAAAACGCAGATAAGGAAGAGCTCAGTGAAGCCATCCTCACCGTAAGTAAAGGGAAGAAGTATTTCAATAGTGAAATCTCTCAACTTATGGTGGGTAATATATCGCTGGAAGGAGACAATACACAGCGACTCTCTGAACGTGAAACGCAAGTGCTACAGCTCGTCTCCAATGGCAAAACCACCAAAGAAATAGCCGAGGAGCTCTTTGTGAGTTCCCGTACGGTAGAGACCCATCGGGTGAATATGATGAAGAAGCTGGATGTACAGAACACCGCAGAACTGATCAAAAAGGCGGTAAAATTGAAGCTCATCTAAAAACATCCGTATAAATACGGATGGGATTTTACCATTTTATCAGGAAATGCCTAGAGCCTCAGGGGCCGTTTATTTGTGTAAACGAAACCAAAAAGAGGAACCATGAAAAAACTAGCAGCATTGACCGTATTCTGTTTTTTGATTGTTATGAGCACAATGGCTCAAGGTTCTGGGGATTTGAAAGGACCCGAAGCTAAAAACAGAAAGCCATGGCTTGACCCTAAGCCTGCCAGCACTGTGTATTTAGTGAAAGGTGAAAGCCTACAGGGACCGGCCGCTAAAAACGTCCGACCTCTTGAGCGAAAAACCGGAGAACTGGTAAAACTTGACTTAACAACAAAGGATAAACTTAAAGGACCGGCTTATAAAAATTACAAGCCGTGGAAAGATCATCAATAGGCATGGGTGAGCACACACTTCATGGAGACCCACATCGATAACGATGTGGGTTTTTTATTTTCAGGTGAGTTTTATTCAGACCATTACAGAAAGGGAATTCTTGGGATCAAGCCAACTTTATCTGTTGGGAGATTGTATAGGATCAAGCGGAATTCCTGCAGAGAGATCACATTAAAGATGGATGGTGACCGTAATGACTTGAAGTTATCATCCCACCGAAACCAGATCAAGGAGGGGCGAGTTGTCCTCCACCGACGTGAACATTATGAAGCAACGGATTCTGGTCTCCACAAAGTCTCCCCAAATTTTCTCACATGTGCCTTACGCGTTGACTTTGTAGAGAACAGAATCCATCATTGCCTTCTATTCATCTCTTAGAGAATCGGCTGGATTTCTCAAGGCCGCTTGAAGAGTGTGGTGCCCAATGGTAAGGATAGTGAGCAACAATCCGCTCATGCCTGCCATTAAGAAGAGTGACAAGTCAAGGTCAATCCTAAAAGCAAACTGATTCAGCCAATCCTGCATGATAAAATAGGCCAGTGGAGATGCCAGTGCAATGGCGATGAAGACAAGCATAAGAAACTCTTTGCCAATGAGGGAGAGGATGCTTGCCGTTGAGGCGCCCATTACCTTTCTGATACCTATTTCCTTCGTTTTGACCTCTGTATTGAACGATACCAGGCTGAGTAAACCCAGGCAGGAAATGACGATCGCCACTATGGTAAAGTAGAGAGTAAGCTGACTGACCAGAAGTTCACTTTTATATCGCTCATTATAGGCCTTGTCCATAAAGGTAAAATCAAAAGTCCTATCCGGCTGAAACTCCTTATGAAGTGTTTCCATGGAGGCGATGGCCTCCTGAGTCATATTGCTTTTGGTCTTGATCAACATAAGGGAAGGCTCAGGATCCATGCGAATGATCAGGGGCTTGTAGGGAGCGTGTAGAGACTGGATGTGAAAGTTTTTCGTCACACCAATGATTTTTCCTTTCTGTCCCCAAAACTCCAGATCCTGTCCTATAGGATTATCAAAACCCATAATGTTAGCAGAGACCTCATTGATCAGGTAGTTGTTGGAGTCACTGGCAATGTTGCGGTCAAAATTTCTACCTTCCTTTAGTTGAATAGACATCAGCGGTATGAAATCTGGATTGACACCCAGGATGTTGAAGTAAACATCGGTATGCTCATCCCTCCCAGTCCAGTAAGGGTCAGAAGTGGAACTTCCTATATTCGTCGGATCTCCATCTGAGGCTGCCACCGCCTTGATGCCGGGCATTTGCAAGAGCCTTTCTTTATAGATCTCAAATGTCTGTGGATTGAGATCGCCAA
Source organism: Marinoscillum sp. 108 (assembly GCF_902506655.1). Taxonomy (NCBI): domain Bacteria; kingdom Pseudomonadati; phylum Bacteroidota; class Cytophagia; order Cytophagales; family Reichenbachiellaceae; genus Marinoscillum; species Marinoscillum sp. 108. The sequence goes on from NZ_LR734808.1 coordinate 230,133, forward strand.
AGCCCATTTTAATAACATTCTCTCGGTCTAGCCCCAGGTTTTTGCTAAATACATATTGGAGTTGTTTGTAAATGGTAATTGACCCAAAAATCATGACGATTGTAATGACAAATTGGAACACCACCAGTCCTTTTCTGAAAAGCGCATTGGATCGATCTGCCCGCATGATTCCCTTGAGTGACAGAATGGGGTGCAGGGACGCCATGTAAATGGCCGGATACAAGCCTGAAATGAACCCGATGGAAAGAATAAGTCCGAGGGAAGCCAGGATGAAAGATGGTGTGAAGAAGTCAGCACCTATTTCCTTGCCTGCCAGTACATTGAAGTATGGAAGGAGGCCCATGGTGAAGAATGCAGAGAGAATGAAAGCCAACAGTGTGATCAGTATTGCTTCAGTGAGAAACTGAGCTCGCAGTGAGGATTTCACCGCTCCCATGACCTTTCTGATACCAGTTTCCCTGGAGCGTTTAGCAGACTTGGCAGTGGTGAGGTTCATGAAGTTTACACCTGCTAATATCAGAATAAGGATAGCCGAGATGCTTAATAGTCGTACATAGTCAATTCTGCCTCCTGAAAGCTGACCTTGCTCATATTTGTTGTAAAGGTATAGACTTGAAAAGGGCTGTAGAATGAGCGGAGCTGTTTCCTCCTGGTCTGGTCGGTTTTCGGAAATGGCATTCAGAATGTTGTCGTTGGCTGAGGCCGTAGAATACCCCGGAGCCAGCTTCACGTACATGTTGTGGTTATAGTTTCCCCAGTGTTTCTGAGAAGGGTTTATGAGCACGTAGTAATCAAAGGGAATAATGAAATCAAACTTGAGTGTAGAATGTTTTGGAATGTTTTCGAAGATCCCCGCTAGGGTAAAAGTGCGGTTGTTCTTATCAGTAATACTTTGTCCTATCAGGTTTTTTGAGCGCCAGTCATCCCCAAAATAGCGGGCTGCAGAGGACTCGTTGATCACAATGGATTCAGGCTGCTTATAGAGCAACTGATGGTCACCTTGAATAAATGGGATTGAGAAAATTTCAAAAAGTTCTGGAGAGCCGTAATGACCGGAAAGCGTCACATGTTCCCGGCCTTTTTTAAGAATCAAGGTGGCCCCCCAATTGGTAATCGCGGCTTTTTCTATAGCCGGATACTTATCCTGTAAGACTTCCCGCAGTGGCTGAGGTGTAGTTCTCCAGGTATGTATGGTTCCTGATGACTCTATTTGGTTGACCAGCACATAGTGTATGTCATCTACATGGGCAGGCCATTGGTTGTACTTGAGTTCATCATTGACCCACAGATAAATAAACAGACTGCAGGTGATGCCCAAAGCCAGTCCGAATACATTGGTGAAGGTGTAGGCCTTTTCTTTTTTGAAGACTCGAAAGGCTACTTTGATGTAGTTGGCAATAATTTGTGTGTTCATACTCAGTTGAGTTGATTTGAAACTTGAGGGACGAAAAAAACGAATGACATCTAGCGTGAATTTTCTTTTGGCGGTGGTCAGACCTTTGGTCTTTAGGTTTTTATGGAATTGCTCATACAGATCGCCCTGGATCTCATCAAGCAGATCCTCGTGACAATACCATTTCAGAAAGCGGTCGGCCAGTTTGGGCGGTGAGGTGGCTTGGTTCATATGGTATTGAATTGAGGTGCCATTTCCCATAGTTCATCTCTGGTGGCCTTCAGTTCGGCGAGGATTTTATAACCAGTCCTGGTGATTTCGAAAATGCGTTTTTTTCGGCCGCCCCGCTCGGAGGTGGCACCACCCATCTGAGAGGACACAAATCCCTTTTTTTCCAAACGGCTCAATACAGTATGTATGGCTGGTATGGAGATGGTTTTTCCGGTGCGCTTTTCGTACTCTTCCACCACCGAGACTCCATACACATCCTCCTGCATCACCAATACAATCAAAAGGATGGTTTCTTCAAGGCTACCGATACTAGAGTCATTCATTATACGGATATTTAATTAACTATTGTAGATCAAATAAACGATTTGCGAAAAATAAGTTGCGTTTGAGGTCAGAAATTTTTCATTTCAGGGCCTTAATGAATCGCTAGTTCGGTTTCCTGATAAGTTTTTGAGGCGTAACTTTATTAAAAAAAATGTCAAATGCTGATTTGATTATAGAGGAAAGGAGCCGCGATATCGGTGACTTTTTGGTAGGAAGATTACTTCCATTTCGGAAAAAGAGAATGGTGGGGCCTTTTATCTTTATTGATCACATGGGGCCGAGCCAGATTGGTCCGGGGCACTACATGGACATAGACCAGCACCCCCATGCCGGACTATCCACCCTTACTTTTCTGCTGGAGGGTGAGATTATGCACGCAGATAGCATCGGGAGCCAGCAGCGCATCGTACCAGGCTCTGTCAATTGGATGGTAGGGGGTAAGGGTGTCACACATACGGAGCGCACTCCCAAGGACCTTCGCGATGGGAAGTCACATACACTACATGGTTATCAGATCTGGGTGGCCTTACCAAAGGAGCTGGAGGAGATGGCTCCGGAGTTTCATCACCTGGATAAAGCAGACCTGCCTAAGTGGGAGGATGGAGGCACTCGGTTTACCCTGGTAGCAGGGGAAGGCTATGGCCGAAAATCTCCATTGCCGGTGCATTCAGAACTATTCATGGTAGAGGTGGTGGCTACAGAGCGGTATCAGCTGGAAATAGGAAATCAGCTACAAGGTGAAATTGGTATCTGTGTAGTAGAGGGCACTGTTCAGGCCTGTGAGCATAAGGTGGATCGTGGGCACATGTTGGTTTCAAAGACCGATGGTGCATGCTCACTAAGCATGGAGGCGGGAACTCATATTTTCCTTTTTGGAGGAGCTCCTTTCCCTGAGGAGCGCTATATCTATTGGAACTGGGTGTCTTCCAGTAAAGAAAGATTGGAGCAGTTCAAAACTGACTGGAAGAACAAAAAATATCCGAAAGTGCCAGGTGATGATACCTATATTCCTATGCCTTAGCTTTTGCCACAGGTTTGATTTTCCCTCTATTCAGATTGATGAGTACAGCACTCACCAAAATGATGAGCATTCCCACCATCTGGGGAGTGGTGATCACCTCGCCGACCAGCAGCCAGCCCAGAAATACTGCCACCACCGGGTTGATGTAAGCATAGGTGCCGACAATAGCGGAGGGCATTTCGTTGAGCAGCCAGGTGTAAGCAATATACGCCATGATGGAACCTGCCACGGATAAATAGAGTACTGCACTCCAGGAGGTGAGGTTGGTTTGTGACCAGGCGAAGGTATCCAGTTCATTCATCGACAGACTGATCAGTAGGCAGATCACCGCCCCGCAGAGCAGTTGCCAACCCAGATTTTGGTAGAGGGTGCCAGGTGCAGGGCGCGATCGGTGGTACAAAGTACCCATCACCCAGCACATTCCGCCAAAGAGTACTGCTACAGAAGCCACCAACTGCAGGTGAATTTGTGCTGCTGGGAGGGGTTCGCTGAGCTTGTCACGAAATAGAATAATGATTCCCGCAAATCCCAGGGCCACCCCACTCAGAATGTAGGGGTTAGAAAAGTAAAGCTTCCAGTGTTTTTTGTCCATCACCACAAACCAGATAGGAAGGGTAGCCACCAATACAGACGCATAACCGGAGGCAATGTGCTGTTCTGACCAGATGAGCAGTCCCTGACCACCTGCCAGTACCACCAGTCCGATGAAAGCATTCTTGACGAGCGAAGACTTCTTCGGAAATCCTTCTCCTTTGAAAAGACTGTAACCCACCAGCATCAATCCCGCTACCAAAAAGCGAATGGAAGCCATCAGAAAAGGGGGAAAGCCCTCCAGCCCAACCACGATGGCCAGGTAGGTAGTGCCCCAAATCACATAAATGCAGAGAAAGGCCAGTATGATGAGAAACCGGTGGGAGAGTGCTTGTTGTGACATAGTTAAAGTGTTGCTTTTCTATCGAGAAACATTCGGGTAAGGTGGTAACTGTGAATGATCAGAAACAAGATGCCAGCCACCACAATGGGAGTGGCCGAAATCATAAGCCCATAGCTCAGATAACAGCCGGCGGAGAGTCCGTGGGCTATTCTCAACCAAAGCATATGTTTATTGGCCATCGCGAAAATGCCTAACCCAAGAGCCAGATATCCTAGTACATCGGCAATCATAAGGTGAGCTCCATTCGGATGTTGCAGCGGGCATAGGGTGAGCACTCATTAAGCGGTGCTACCTTAAAACCAGAGTTGATGTATAAATTCAGCGCAGCGGTAAGTTTGGTGTTTGATTCCAGCACCAGCCGTTCCATACCAGCTTTTCTGGCCTCGGAAATGGCATGTTGCATGAGCATTTTACCAATTTTGAGACCTTTGTATTTTGGTGTAACGCCCATCTTGGCGAGTTCAAAAGTGTCTGGGGTTTCCACAATAAGGGCTACCGTACCCACGATCTCATCTTCTACCTTTGCAAAGAATATGCGTCCTCCGGACTGAATGATGTACTCATTGGGGGCATCGAGCATTTCACGGTCATGGGGCTCCACGGTAAAATAGGTCTCCAGCCATTCGTAGTTTAGCCGGGCAAAATCAGATGCGTATTGCTCCTGGAATTCCAGCAGCTGCACCGACACGGTATTCGAAAGTGCATTCATAAGGTTGGTTTGTTTAATTCATCTATCGTTCTGTCTTTAAATCCTTTTTCCCCGAAGCGGGCTTCTATGAGAGCAAACATCTCCATAAAATCAGTCCCTTCCAGGGCCTTGATGACCCCACGCTCTCCGGCATTCCAGATTTGCTCCAGGCGGGGGAGCTGATCATGAGCTTTCTGTGTGAGGGTAAGCAACCTGCGCCGGTTGTCATCTGTGCATTGAGCTGAGGACAGGTAGCCTGCCTTCATCATCTTATTAGTCAGTGTGATTACCGATGGGTGCGCGAGCTTTATTTTCTCAGCGATTTCCATCACCGACATTTCTCCTTCTCTTTTCAGCAGCCTGAAGACCACATACCAGTTGGGCTCAATGTCCACACCCAATTCCTTATACATTTTTCGCCCGTCGTGCATCAGGGCATCACTCAGCCTTTTCAGCCTCATGGTAAAACCCAAACACCCCAGTTCCAGTGCAAAATCTTTCATTGTCTTAGTTAGGTAGTTGTCTACATAAATCTAGAAATAAAATATGTAGTTGTCTACGTATTGAGTGATTTTTTTGTTCTGTTTTTTCAGAATACCGTGTTCACGGTATTCCTATGGGTAGGATGGGTTTATAGCTTTACATCGAATCCAAATGAATTTGACATGAAAAAGCTGCTTTTTGCCCTCCTTTACCTGATGTTTTTTACTGCCATTGCACAAAAGACAGTATTCAGAGACGACTTTAGAGACAATAGAAATCAATGGACTGTGGCTACCAAAACAGAATACGTGAGCTACCTGCAGGATGGAAAATATGTTATTTCTAAAAAGACCGAGAGTGGGGGGTGGCTGTTTTTCAAGGAGCTCTATACGGAGTATGAGCGTGATTTCGTGATTGAGGCAGAGGCCAAACAGGTGAGTGGTGTGGACAATAATGGCTATGGATTGCTATTCGCGACAGCAGATGCTAACAATGCAAATTTCTTTATCGTAACCTCCAATGGTCACTTTCGAGTGGCTGGTTATGACGGAGGTAGCTATAAGGCTGTAACCGAATGGACCAAAACTGATAAGGTGAGCAAGATGAATGAAATCAACTCACTCAAAGTAGAGCGAAAGGGGAGTGCCCTTACTTTTTATGTCAATGGCTATCAGGTGTATTCCATGCCAGCAGCCGAGATGGACATCAGAGGACCTAAGTCCGGGTTTGTGCTGTATGATGAGATGAAGGTAGAGTTTGATTTCATTGAGATCAGGCAGGATTATCGCAACATTAACCTGGTGCCGGGCACGGACACCTTGCAAATAGTGAAGGAGCCTCTGGGTACCGAGGTGAACTCTCCCTACACGGAAAAATCACCTGTCATTTCGGCTGATGGACTTACCCTGTATTTCTCCAGAGATGATCACCCGGGTAATAATACCCGCAGAGACCGCTCGGATGTTTGGTACTCCAAAATGGTCGATGGTAAATGGCAAATGGCCCAAAATATGGGTACACCGATCAACAATGCCGGTCATAATTTTGTGATCAGTACCACCGCTGATAACAATGGACTTTTGATTGGCAATACCTACCATGCTGATGGCAGTTCCAATACCAGTGGTTTTTCTTACACTAACCTCACGCCCTCCGGCTGGGAAGTACCCAGGGATGTGACTGTGGAAAATTACTACAATGACAATGACTACACAGAGAGCTGCTTGTCGTCTTCCAGAAAAGTAATGCTTTCCACCGTGGAGCGAAAAGACAGCCGGGGATCAAAAGATATCTACGTATCGTTTCTGCAGGAGGACAGTACCTGGTCGGAGCATGTCAACCTCGGCGATGTGATCAATACCCCGGCAAGTGAGGCGAGCCCCTTTCTGGCTGCAGATGACATCACCCTTTACTTTTCCACCAAGGGCCACCCGGGCTTTGGGAGCAATGATATTTTCATGACCCGCAGGCTGGATGATACATGGCTCAACTGGTCGGAGCCTCAGAACATGGGCCCACAGATCAACACGCCCAACTGGGATGCCTATTACACCATACCTGCCAACGGCGCATTCGCTTATGTGGTTTCTGAATCCTATTACGAAGGTGACCTGGACATTTACAGGATTAAAATACCAGAGGCAGCCAAGCCCAAGGCTGTGACACTGGTCTATGGTAAAGTGCTCAATGCTAAAACCAACGAGCCTCTGGCTGCGGAGATTCAGTACGGAGATCTGGGAACCAATAAGGAGATAGGCCGCGCCACTTCTTTGGCCGCTGATGGCTCCTATAAAATCGTATTGACTTCTGGTAAGTCCTACAGCTTTCTGGCTTCCAAACAAAACTTCGTTACCGTGAGTGACAACATCAACATTGAGCAGTCTGAGGAGTATCAGGAAATTGAAAGAAACCTGTACCTGGCACCCATCGAGGTGGGGCAAACGGTTTTGATCAACAACATTTTCTTCGATTTTGGCAAGGCTACCTTGCGGGAAACTTCATTTCCGGACCTGGATCGTCTGGTGACCCTGCTGGAAAAGTATGAAGGAATGAAAATTGAAATCTCAGGACATACTGATAATGTGGGTTCTGATGCCGCCAATCAGGCACTGTCCCAAAGCAGGGCCCAGGCTGTGCTGGATTATCTGAGCGGAAAAAGCATTGCGGGTGGTCGTTTGATCTCCAAAGGCTATGGAGAAGCGAAACCTCTGGCTACCAACGACACAGAAGAAGGTCGCCAGCGAAACAGGAGGGTGGAGTTTACCATCACAGCTATGTAGACATTTCAAAAGAAGACTACCTAACTTCGCGGTGTACACAAACCCCGCAGCACTTGAAAGATCTTCACGGAAAGGCGATCCTCGACTATTACAAAGGAAACGATGAAGCCACACTTATCCTTCACAATTCATACGGTGACCCGGATGAAATGCCGGTAGAAGTATTTTTTAGAGAAGAAGAGGATTTTACTACCCTTGAGCACCTGGCCCTGATAGAAAGTAAAGGGCGCGTGCTCGACCTGGGAGCGGGTGCAGGGGCTCATTCGCTGGTACTTCAGTCCCGGGGCTTTGACGTGTTTGCTCTTGAAAACTCTCCCGGGTGTGTGGATGTGATGCGCCGTTCGGGGGTTCGGAATGTCCTGTTTGAGGACTTCAGGAAGCACCAGGGCCAATATGATACCGTACTGATCCTCATGAATGGTCTGGGCCTGGCCGGTACTTTGGGGCAGGTGGAGGTATTTCTGCAAACCTGTGAAAAACTGCTGAGTCCCGGTGGTCAGATACTCGTAGACTCTTCTGATATCAGCTATCTGTATGAGGACGGCACACCCAAACCCGCTGGCTATTATGGAGAGGTGCGATACCGGTATGAATTTCAGGAAACCAAGGGTGATTGGTTTGATTGGCTCTATGTGGATCAGCAGACGCTCGCCGAAAAGGTAGCCGCTGTAGGAATGGAGCTTGAAATTCTGATGACAGACGAAAATGATCAATACCTGGCCTGCATTACCAGAAGGGGAGCCTGATCGGTTTTAATCCCGGCTTTGGTATGTTTTCATGAAAAAAAGCATTCTTTTTGCACCCGCAAAAGACAGAAGGCTTCTGCCGGCCAAACCAGGCCAAACACCCCACAGGAAGCTATTTTGCAATTACTTGTTTAAATTCCATGGGTAGCTGTATCAGCTATCACTAAACTACACCATTCAGACGATGAAAAAGTATTTCAATCTTTTTGACCTGAGCCAGAAAGTCAACTATCGCACGGAAATCCTATCCGGACTTACGGTAGCACTGGCCCTGGTGCCTGAGGCTGTGGCCTTTGCACTGATCGCAGGGTTATCGCCGCTCACGGGCCTCTATGCGGCTTTTGTGATGGGATTGATCACGTCCATTCTCGGCGGACGACCCGGAATGATCTCCGGCGCCACAGGTGCGGTGGCAGTGGTTATTGTGGCTTTGGTGCAATCCCATGGGGTGGAGTATGTTTTTGCTACGGTCATATTAGCGGGCCTTATTCAGGTGACTGCAGGGGTGCTCAGGCTTGGCAAGCTCATGAGGCTGGTACCTCATCCTGTGATTTTCGGCTTTGTGAATGGACTGGCGGTCATCATCTTCATGTCGCAGCTGGACTCTTTCAAAGACTCTTCAGGGAATTGGTTTGGTGGTGAGCAATTGTATATGATGCTCGGTCTGGTCTTGTTAACCATGGTGATCATTTGGGGATTGCCCAAACTCAGCAAAGCCCTGCCTGCTTCTCTGGTGGCTATTTTAAGTGTGTTTGGGATCGTGGTGGCCTTTGGTGTGGATACCAAAACAGTGGGTGATATTGCTTCCATTTCGGGTGGATTTCCACCGTTTCATTTACCGGCAGTGCCGTTTACCTGGGAGACCCTTGTGGTCATCTTTCCCTATGCGGCCATTGTAGCCGGAGTGGGTTTGATCGAGAGTTTGCTTACGCTGAATATAGTAGATGAAATCACTGACACCCGGGGTAGGGGTAATAAAGAAGCGGTGGCTCAGGGTACCGCCAATATCCTCTCAGGCGTGTTTTCGGGAATGGGCGGATGTGCCATGATTGGTCAGAGTCTGATTAACATCTCCAATGGAGCAAGGGCCAGACTCTCCGGAATCGTGGCCTCTGTGTTGCTGTTGGTGTTTATCATGTTTGGGGCTGGTCTTATCGAGCAGTTGCCGATCGCGGCGCTTACCGGCCTGATGATCATGGTCTCTATTGGTACGTTTGAGTGGGCCAGTCTTCGGACCTTTAATAAGATGCCCAAGTCCGATATTTTCGTGATGGTGATGGTGACTTTGGTCACTGTTTTCCTTCACAACCTGGCTTTGGCGGTGATCGTAGGTGTGATCATTTCAGCGCTTGTTTTTGCCTGGGACAATGCCAAGCGCATCAGAGCGAGGAAAAGCATTGACGAAAATGGAGTGAAACACTATGAGATTTATGGACCGCTCTTTTTTGGTTCGGTGATCGCTTTCAATGAAAAATTTGACATCCAGAATGACCCGGATGAGGTGATTATTGATTTTCAGGAAAGCCGCGTGGTGGACATGTCGGCCATAGAAGCACTGAATAAGCTCACTGAGCGATACCTGAAAGTAGGGAAGAAGGTTCATTTGAAGCACCTTAGCCCAGATTGCAGGCAGCTCCTGCAAAATGCCGATGACCTCATCGATGTGAATGTGATGGAGGATCCTACTTACAAAGTGGCCCTTGATCGATTCTAATCACTCCATTACCTTAGAGACATGAAAAAATTCCTACTTTCACTGATGAGCGTTATTGCATTGACGTTGCCGGCCTGGGCGCAGGAAACAGCAGGTACTGCTGAGCCTTCGCTTTCACAAAAACTGATTTTTTACGGAATCACCATCGCTGGTGTAGCCTTTCTGGTAGCAGCATGGAGGCGCAGCAAGTGGGGTAGAAAAAAGTGATCCCACTGGTCATGGGCGGGTAATGCCCTTTGAAAGCCGTGCCGGAGCTACCTGGCAGTAGGCGGAGGTCAAAACGGCCCGCAGGAGGGTCTTGTCTATTTTTCTGAGCACTACGATCGTCCAACCCTGTTTGCCCCATTTGTTCGGCACAGGATAAATGACCCCAGCCTGACCGAGCGAAAAAATGTCCTGCTCAGCAATGGAGAGTTTGAGGCTGGCTTGCAGGTGTGTGAGGTCCAGGGTAGCGAATATTTTCTTATTCACCCGAAAGGAGGTCTTTTCGAAATGCGGGAGCTCTTCCGTTTCGGGAAATTCCAGCGCCATTTTTTGAAAATCTTCAGGTGATACCATTTCAGTCTGTTGTTAACTCAGGCAAGATAGTGACTCTTCTTTTTTGAAGGTTCATAGGCAATGTACGCCTCTGGTTCACAGCACCTGCGAATCATTTTTATAATTCGTAATACTCATTTAAGGTAATGTCGGTTCCATGAGTGAGCTGCTTTAATTCACTAAGAATATAGTATCTGTGCATAAATCCACACAGTACAACGATCTTTTTTCCTTCACTCTGCTCAGAAATGACCATAATGTTTTTTGCCATGGTCTGGTTTCTTAAATCCCAAAAATCAGCCCAAAGCTGATAACCATCGCGGTAGCTGATTCTTTCACCATTTGGTTTTATCAAAAACCTGCTGTCAAACTCGTCTCGTACATTAGTGATTTTTGGAATCATCTCATATTGGTAATATTGGCGTCTTTCGCAAAGACTGTCTGTGGTTGGGTTGTTGAAATTTTCAGGAGATTTAGCGGCTAGGATTTTTAACGGTTCCAAAGTCTCCTTGTAAGTTTTGAAAATTTCAGTTTCTGCTGTGGTTAATAAACCTACGTGATATAAGCTGTCGACCAATCGGAGGGTCAAGCCATCTGTAGGCCGCATTCCTTTGTCTATTCTATACTGATTTCGGTCTTCAAATTCGTACGGTCTCAACTGTGTGTCAGGGTAATACTCCTGGTACTTTTTGGATGCTAAAAGCTCATTTTCTTTCGCTTCCTTCAGCCTGAAATCAGCAGTGAATTTGTTAGAATCTAATTCTAACAATATGAAGTCGGGCTTTACTTCTTCCAGTATCTTGAAGAGGATTTCTGAGTTAAAATTGGCTTCAGGTTGATGTAGAGTACCAATAACGATGATTTCAGTTGTTTCCTTCGTTTTACAGGAGAGTATTGCTAATGTCAGGAAGGTTATGATTGTTCTATTCATTGTATCGTTTGTATATTATGGAGTTGGGGTAAAAGTAAATGTCTTTGACTCGCCAATGATGTCATGAAGAGCCTTATGTTGCAGAATTATTTTCGTTGAGCTATTTTTTAGCCGTTTGTGGAAAAAAAATCTGAGAACGAAATGTTGATTTTTGATTCTTCTGATAGTGAAAACTGCCATTTTCTCAAACCAAATAAGAATCACCCTGGCCCCCAGAGATCAACCAACCACTCCAGAGCCCTTAGCTTTAATTTTAAAGAAAAACCGGGAAACGGGGATCATCCCCAGCCCCATGACGAGCAGGAAGAGGAAGGCGTACCGCAGGGTGAAGGCATGGGCCAGGTAACCAATGATGGGTGGCCCTATGAGCATGCCTGAGGTGGAGTAAGTGGAGATGATGGCCACGGCAATGCCGGGGGAATATTTTTTGGATTCTCCTGCTTGAAGCAAAGCCATGGGGATGATGGGGGCAGCTCCGAAACCGATCAGCGAAAAACCAATCAGCGCCGGATAAAAGCTGGGGAACACCACGGCTACACCAATACCACTGGCAATGAATAGCGCACAAACGACAAAGGTCTTTTGGATGCCGATCCAATGGATTACCCAGTCGGAAGTGAATCGGGAGAGGGTCATACAGATCATAAAGAGGAGGAAACCAAAAGTGAAGACCTCTGCATGCACCACTTCGCGGAAGTAGATGCCACTCCAGTCAAACATGCCTCCTTCGCAGATGGCCGCAAAAAGGATGAGCACGCCCAAGGCCATGATATAAGGATCTGGATTGCGCAGAATGAGTTTATTGCCGGTGGTGGCACGGTCATTTCTGAGCACATGACGAAACGCCACATATCCTGCCGGGATGGCTATGAGTGTGAAAACAAGAAAATGAATGGGCATACTCACATCTCCATAGATCATGAGTGTAGTGAAGCCTACCCCGGTAATTCCCCCCATGCTCCAGAGGGCATGGAAAGACCCGTTGATTTTTTTGTCGTAAGACTTCTGAAGGGTGATGGCCTGAGTATTCATGGAGACATTGATGATTCGCATGAAGAAAGCCACCAGAAATATGGTCACCACCAGATAGGCCGTACTGTCCACAAAACTGATGGAGAACAGCGAGACTGCATAGCAGAGGAAAGCCGCAAACATGGGCCCTCTGGTAGCGTATCTTGATACCAGAAATCCGGAAAGGGGCAGTCCGAGCAGTGAACTTAAAGGCATCACTAGTAGGATAGAGCCCAGCTCTGCTTCATTGAGCCCCAGGGCTTCTTTGATGGTGGGGATGCGAGAGGTCCAGGTGGCAAAGCCGAATCCTGAAAGAAAGAAATAAGTACTGAGTGCTATTCGCTGTTTTACTTTTAGCTCCACCTGGTTGTAATTTCAGCAAAGATATCTCATGTTTCAGGAGTATTTGTCAATAAATCCGGTGATTTGTTAGAATACTTCCTGTTGATGTGGTCCGGCAACCTCAGAGGACTCACCATGTGCGCGTGCGGTTTGTAGGTCAAATTTCACCAAATCTCAAGGTCAGGAATGATTACACAATGAGTGAAATCAGGTGATTGTAGGCCAGCCCTGTGACAATGGCGAGCCCGAAGCTCAGCAGGGTACCGATGAGGATGTATTCTGTGAGCTTCCGGTCCTTTGATTTGGAGAGGTCGCCAAAGCGGAATACAGACTTTGCGGCAAGCAAAAAACCGATGACTTCCCATTGCTGGAGGATGATGAAACCAAACACAAATAGCCGCTCCAGCATTCCGATGTATTGACCGGCATGGGGCAGCGAGTCTTCATAGGCATCTTCTTCCAGCGCCCACTTGGTGATGATCACCCGCATGATGATGGAAGAAACTACCGTCACGATGAGAACCCCGATGATAAGCAGAAGCACTTTTGGTTGGAAAACCGCTTCAGCAGGAATATTGAGTGGTTCATAGTAATTCACCACCAGCATAATGACCGTCACATGGGCTATTTGATCAGCGAAGAATAGTATTCTTTCATTGAAGCGCTGGTGGAGACTGAGCTTGGTGAGGTCAATGGCCAGGTGAGAGCATACAATCGTGAGAAATCCCAGGAGGTATTGATGGTCAAACCGGAGAAGAACGGCGAGCACCATGGCGTGTACAAGCGTGTGCCAGTAGAGGTATGGTGAGCGGTGTTTCTTTTGTGTTTTATGTGCCACCCAGCTGGCTGGTTGGAGTAGAAAGTCCCCAATGATATGGGCAAGTAGGAGTTGTAGACTGAGTGTAATCATCGGTTGGCGATCAGGTTTCGGTATTGCTTTTCCATTTGCATGATTTCATCAAACCCCGCTCTTTTGAGGCTTTCACTGATGGTACTTTGGCTCTTGCCCAGCTTTTTGGCAAGCTCGGTTTGAGTGAGTTGCGGATTTTCCATGGCTATTTTGATGATGGAGGAAGCGTTGGCAGGCCATCGTTCTATAGTGAGCAGGGCCAGACTAAGGTAGGCATTCACTTCCTGATCAAGTTCCGGCCATTCACTTCTCAGGGCCAGTGTGCTTTTCTTCAATGAGTCAAAACACTCACCGGAGTGACGGAAGGCACTGCCATTGGACTCTGAGAGCCTGCTGGCCGAATGTGTCTTTTCACCTAATCCGATCGCCATGCGGGCATCTAAGTCCTTGTATTGTCTGAGACATGCTTTGATGTACAGTGCGGCAAAGAGTGCTTCCTCGGCTGGCACTTCCAGCTGAAAACTGTCTCCTCTGTAGATTTCCCATGTTTTTGGCGTGGTGCCGTATCGATTCAGGGCGCTTTTGAGGGCCGTGAGCCATTCGGTGCTTTCGGCTTTGCGTGAGTTGATGATGTCCCCTGTAATAACTCCAGTGATCATGGCTAATGTGTTGAAGATGTAATATCGGTTATAAACCCGATATTTACAAATATCATATAATAACCCGATAATATAGATTATGTAATGATTCTCCGATAATCAGATCAGCAACACTAGTAATCAGGAAGCTTTGGTGTCCTGCGGTCTGTGCTTGATCTGAAGGCCATGAAGAAAATTTCTAAGAAACTGATCCTTACAGAGGCGGTACTGACTTTGTGTGGGTTTTCTGAAAATGGCACTGATTTCGTGCTTACTGACTTTAAGCTCTGCCAGCGAGAAGACCTCCAGGATGTCTTCATCTTTCATGTTGAGAGCGATCTTCAGCTTCCTGAAGATCATGTTGTTATTCAGGCTTTTCTCGGGTTTTGGTTGCTCGCCTTCTTTTTTGCCACGCTTTTTATTGATGAACCCATTTAGGAAAATGGCCAGTTCTTTATCATAAAGCTGCTTAAAATCGGGATCGTCCTCTTTTTTCAACCAATCACTGATCTGAGCACGGGTCACTTCCGTATCTGCAGCTGCAAAAATGGAGATCATCTGCGAATCACTAAAATCGAAAGTAAACCGGATCCGTCTTAAAATGTCGTTGTTGTTCATATAGGCTGACAAATTTAACCCATTATCAGCGTTTTACTCAATTTGCGGCCAGATGTAATTCTTTTAGGATTTCATAAGACCGAAGCCTGGCTTCCAGGTCATAGATATGTGAGACTACCATCAGCTCATCCACTTGTGTGTCGTCCACAAACTTGCTGATGCCAGTACGAATTTCTTCCGGGCCACCCACAAATGAATAAGTCAGAAACTGTTTCATCACCTGGGCGATTTCCTGGCTGAGCACAAAAGATGCATCCGGTGGCTGAAGGGGCTTTCGGTCGTTGGTGAGGATACCCAAAAAGATTTTCTGCATGGAGGTGGCAATCAGTTGGGCTTCTTTCAGGGTATCTGCGGCAGTCACATTCACACAGGCCATGGTGTAGGGTGCGCTGAGCTGAGCCGAAGGGGTAAACTCCTGATGATAAATTCTAAAAGCATCATGAAGTTGCTGAGGTGCAAAATGACTGGCAAAAGCATAAGGTAATCCGAGGTTGGCCGCAAGGTGGGCACTGTCTGTACTCGAGCCGAGAATCCAGATGGGGATGTCAATGCCTTCGCCGGGAATGGCTCTGACAGCAGCGTTTTTGTTGTCCGCAGAAAGGTACTGCTGCAACTCCTGTACGGTATCAGGAAACCGATAGGCGGCTGTGGGGTCTCGCTGCAACGCCCGGGCAGTGGCCTGATCTGAGCCAGGTGCTCTCCCCAGGCCCAGGTCTATTCTACCGGGATAAAGAGATGCCAGGGTGCCAAACTGCTCGGCAATAACGAGCGGTGAGTGATTGGGCAGCATGATTCCTCCTGACCCTACCCGAATGGTAGAAGTACCTCCCGCAATATGGCCAATGAGTACGGAGGTGGCCGCACTGGCTATACTGGCCATGTTGTGATGCTCTGCAAACCAATACCTGAGGTAGCCAAGGGCCTCGGTCTTTTGCGCCAGGCGCATGCTGTATCTAAAAGAATCTGCCGGGGTATTTCCTTCCAAAATCACCGCTAAATCGAGTACCGAAAGGGGAATATTGCCAAACGTTTTTTTCATATCAGTGAAAACTACAAATAGCAGGTGCAGATAGTTCATTCAGGACGAAATAGCTTTAATCTTAAAAGGGGAGGGCCCTACAAGTCGGCTGGAAAATTCTGATCCAGAAAATGATAGACGCTATCAAAATGGTCGAACACCTCGAAGTGTCCACCATCAATGGCTACGTGATGGTAGGGGTAGGGAAAGTTGTTTTTGGCCAGTCGCTCTATAGCGGCAAGGCTCATCGGAGTAGAGGGCCACTGTTCATCGTTTTTGGCGGAGAGTAAGAAAATGGAGCCTTTGATATCCTCTACCCTGATCGCGGCTTTTTCAACGGCCTCCGTATCCTTCAGCATAATGCTGAAAGCAGATAAAAGGTCATGTTGTATCGCCGCTGGGACCGCTCCCCAGGTCATAGGGACAAAAGGAACTTCCTCGCCCTGATAGGTCCATGAAGAAGTGGACGCCATAAATGTATGTGCCGGAAATACACAGTGACTGGGAGCCATAGCCACCACACATGAGATATCCTCGAAATGGCTGGCCAAAAGCAGCGCCAATTCTGCACCTTTGGATACACCCAGCAGGGCAATTTTATTGCGGTCTATTTTGCGGTGGTTAGCAACTGAGAGGATGGCGTCATGGATGGCATCCAGGGAGATCCGATCCAGTGTACCGGGTGACTGGGCGGTGCCAAAGTAACCAACAGCCAAAAAGGCGTATCCTTTAGCAATGAGCTGCTCACGTTTATCCTTTACCCGGTCGCTCGTCCACCCGTTGCCCCCATCACCACCACCAAAGGCAACGATCAGCGGTTGATGATCGCCATCACCTAAATAAAGCTGGGTGTCTACCCCGGAGCGGTCAGTGGTGCCATCATTGCAAGTCATCAGGAGCACCAAGGAAAAGAAGATACTTACTACTTTCATCATTGTTATTTTTGAGTGAAAAATGATGCAAGCATAAGGAGTGAAGGGGTCGTCAGCGCCCCAACCTATAGGTTCGAACCTCTTTTATCCTTTTTCCTGAAGGCTGGAAGTGAGGGATTTGTAAAAGGCCGAAGGAGTTTGGTGGGTCATTTTTTTGAATACCGTATTGAATGAGGTCTTGGAGTTGAATCCTGAGTCCAATGCCATAGCCAGTAAGGTGAGGTGACTGTTTTTGGGGGCTTCCATCTTTTTGATGACCTCTTTTATTCTGTAGCCATTCACAAAGTCGAAAAAGTTTTGCTGCTGAATGTTATTAAGCACCTGAGAAAGGTGATTAACAGAGATGTCCAGCATTTGTGCGAGTTCGGAAGCTTTCAATTCACCATTCAGATAGGGCTTCTTTTCTTCCATCAGCGTGAGGAGTTGAGCGTGATAGATGGCAGCCTGACCGTCAGATAACCCCGATCGTTGGTAAGAGCCGTTTTTCATTTGATCCTCAGTTGTCAGATCCAATGCCGGATTAGCAAAAACAGTAGTTTGTCGGAAGCCATAGTACCCTACTATGAATAGGAATAGCACCGTGGCGCCTTGCATCATGATTGGGAGCAGGTCAGTAGAAACCAACCCACCTCCGAGCGAAAGCATGCTAGCGGGTATGAGAAAGAGTGAAATGATCAGACAAAGGTAGAAGAGTAAGTATAGCCACCTCAACCGAATGCGGCTCAGATCGGACTCCGATTGCAGGAGCCTTTGTTTGTATTTTTTCAGTAAGAAGTAAAACCAGACAAGGAACACAGGCTCGATGAGCAGGAAAAGAATGACAAAAAACAGCCACGATAAGGCCAGCTGCCCGTCGATGAACAATAGCCCACTTTTGATGGACAAGTCAGCCTGATCAAACACGAGGAAATGGAAATACATGAAGTGAATGACGTAAGCTGCAAATGGCGAAAAGAGTATTGCACTTAGTTTCGGCGTTAACCTCCTGGAGGTGGTAAGCACGTATACATAAGCAAAAAACAACGGGGCATTGAGCAGGTAGAGTCCTTTGCCCAGTAGCATGAAAGGGCTGGCCTGGAGAAAGCTTAAGGTCTCCAGATAGAAGTATGCCTGCCAGAAAGTAGCAAAACCAAGATAGAGGATCAGGTGCTTGTCAGGTGTCTGTTTGTTTTTCTTGCTAAGGGTTACGGTCAGGAGAAGTACCGAGAGCACTATGCCTGCTACAATGAGATACTCCACTCGATAGTTAGGGTTTTGTCACGGCATGCAAGTTATGACAAAAGTGACCATAAAGCCAATGCGAAAATGTCCTGAGCTTGAACTTCAGACCCGGAAGCTTACACGGATATGACCTCAGGATTTACAGTATTCTTATGCCAAAAAACTGATCGGAAAGGATCAAAATCGAGCTGAAAGTCATCACGATTAAAGTAGTGGCAAGCTGGAATTTCCAACCCAGGTGATGTTTTTTTGAGATTTTATAGACCAGAAAAAAGAGAATCCCGGTTATGATGATAGGTAGTGTGAACGTTCCTATTCCGAGGAAGGCACTGATTCGGCCCTCGTCGTTGGGGTTGATGAAATTCATGATCCCAGCCATCAGGCGCATATAAAAGGCAGTGAATAAAAATGGATACAGGTTTTTGTTCCAATTATCAGATTTGAGCACTACGAAGATGGTCAGTGCTTGTATCAAGGTGATGAGTGGACCGGAAGCTGAAATGAGTGTTTTTTGCCAATCTGTTACGCTTTTGCCATCTATAGGAGACGTTCCATTTAGTCTCATGATGGTTTCGTGACCGAAGGACTCGCTGGTTAGCCAATGTGCAAATTCATGAAGTATCCAGGTGAAAATAACAGCGATCAGTGTAGCCATAACATAGGCAACTGAAACTTTTTTATTGGCCATTTTTTTTACTCTAAGTCTAAGGGTTGAAGATATAGATAGTATCTCGCAATCCAAACACCTACTGATGCCAAACCTCGATTGTTATCACAGATGTATTGTTCTCTCCACATTGATTTGGGTTAAGAAACTTTCATCATGAGACACTACGATCAGTGTCCCCTGATACACATTGATGGCAGCCGTTAATATTTCTATGTTTTGAATGTCCAGGTTGTTGGTGGGCTCATCCAGGATGATGAGATCTGGTGACTGACTGTTGATGGTCATGCAGCAAAGCATCAGTCGCATGCGTTCTCCCCCGCTCAGCGCCATGCACGGGTTGTCCCAGTCTTCACGGGTGAACAGAAACCTGTTGAGTCTGATCTTAATTTCGTGCTCCAGTAGGGCCGAGGTGTTTGATTGCTGAGCCTGCTCGTACACACTCAGCGCATTGTCTATCAGCGAGTAGTCCTGATCAATGTAGACAGAATGATTTCTAGCTATTCGGATTGTTCCCTGCTGCGGGGCCAGCCATCCCAAAATGAGTTTGATTAAAGTGGTTTTCCCTGAGCCATTGGCACCTTTCAGTGCTATTCGTTCACCGCTGGTGATCTGAATGCTCAGACTTTCATTCCAAAGCCATTGAGTTTGGTAACTGAAATTGATGTTTTCAGCCGTGAGTAAGACTTTTCCAATGTGAAGGGCCGAATCATTCAACCCGAATTTCATCTGACCAATGTCAAACTGCTGCGAGCGCAATTCATGGAGTTGCTCAGCTATTCCACCAATTTTTTCTGCGTGGATACTCTTTGCCTTGGAAGTACTTTTCTCCGCATTATTTTTCATGGTATTCATCATGATGCGGGCAACTCCTGCTTTTTCCTGTTTCTTTTTTCCTCTGGCATCAGATTTCTCCTTGCGTTCCAGGGTTTCGCGCTCTTTCTCTTTGGCTTTGCGCAATGCCTTTTCTTTCCCGTGAATGTCCTGATCGAGGGCATCACGTTCTATCTGTTTTTGCTTGGCATAGAAGTCATAATTTCCACCATAGACCATTATTCCACGTGCGTTGAGCTCGTAGGTAGCATCCAAAAGGTTCAATAACGTCCGGTCGTGACTCACCACCACCAGCGTGCAGTTAGTGGATTCAATGAATTCATAGAGCAATTTCCGCCCGGACATGTCCAGGTGATTGCTGGGCTCATCCAGGAGCACGAGTTCTGGTTGATGAATGAAGATTCCGGCCAGCAGGACTTTGGTTTTTTGTCCACCACTTAAAGTCTCCATCTTTTGTGTCAAATCCAGGTGTGGAAGTTGCCAATGACTGAGGGCTTCCATACATCGTTCTTCCAGGGTCCAGTCGTCGGCAAGTTTTTCAAAATTGGAATCTGCGGTGTTGCCATTCAGAATTTCATGTAGGGCCTTGAGCTTTTCATCTACCCGCAAGGCTTCGGCAATGGTTAGATGATTGTACTGGCCAAAAATCTGTGGAACATAGTAAGGAGGTGCTTCTGTTTTGAGCTGCCCTTCCGATGGCTCCAGTTCATGTGCGATGAGTTTCAGAAGGGTTGATTTTCCGGCGCCATTGTTACCGATTAAAGCTACTTTTTCCTGTCGGTTAACAGCAAGATGGATGCCATCAAATAGCAGATCATTGTTGGGGTGTAAATAGGAGATGTTTTGTAAGACAAGCATGATTTCTTTCGATAAAAAATGGAAAAATCAGCCCGGTGCCACTTGGTGACAGGCTGTTTTACAGTTGAAAGAAATTAGTTAATCACACTATTAAGGTCCAGATTTAGGATTATGTGGGCAAAGATAAGAATGTTCTCTTGAATATTGATTTACAGAAATGAAATTAAGATTATTCTACCGCAATTTGGTTTAGCTCATTTCTTATTGATTCGATAAGGGTGACCGGATGTGAAGTGTAAAACGGTGCCCAATCAGGCTGTTTACTTAACTGCTGGTAGAGCAGAGAAAGTGCCAGGCCTTCATCTTGTGACCACCAGGTTTTCTGCCTTCTGGTGGCTTTGATGGCCATTTTCAGATCCACACTCCCTCCTTTACAGCGGGGATGTGTGAGCCAGCTCACAATCATGTATTGTCCAGTGCCTTCCATGGTGAGAAAAATATCATCCAGCTCCACCAATGTGGAATCTAACGAACTCATGAACTTCTGGCGTTGGTCGTACATGTCCAATGCCTGTCTTGATAATTTCAGTCTATCTGTGGTATTTCTGGCATTTGCCGCTTGATAAAAAAGCTCCACTTCCTTTTTGAAGGCACTCACATAGCTGGAGTCACCAGAAAAATACTCCTGAATGAGATCATCGCTGACCTCATATCGGAAGTTGCCATTTTGCTCCAGAAAGGAGACCCGTTCACCTAATCCATTCATTTGCCTGGCGTGAGAAAATTCATGAAGAAATACACCTGTCAGCATTTTTTCTAACCCAACCTCCTCACTGTCTATACCAGCAGTTTTCCAGAAATCGGGTGCGGCCATCACGAAAAAGGGTGCCGAGCCGGGGGAAGAAGATGGGGCGGCAAAAGTCATAAGCTGGACAGGTACGCGCTGGCCATCGGGAATGGTCAGGGTGTCATGGTGTTCCTGCATCCACCAATCCAACTTCGTCCCAAAAAAAGAGGGTCCATTAAATGATACTCCATCTGGAGCGCTTACCTGAGAGGTGGTGTAAACATACTTTTGATCGTAGAAAAGCATGGTGGGGGCGGCAGCCACTGGTAATTGGAGTACCTCTGTGGAGATGAGCTCCCAAGCAGATAGCCAGTCTTCAAGCCAGCTAATCGCCGGAGCGGCGGTGTCTGTTTCAGTGGTTTGAGGTCCTGCTTTCTTAGGGTTGCTGCAGGCCACCAGTGTGTGGATGGCTAGGAAAAGGATAATTACTCTCATGGTCTTCTCGTTGGTAAAAGCAATTCACCTCCTGGTTTGGATGATGAATTTTCTGTTATACGCCCATGAAGGGTTGAAGGTCAAAAAAGGTGAAATACCCACCTGAAAAACTGACAAGCGGGTATTTACAGTGATTAGTTAAACCAAAGGCTCCTGCTGACTGAGGCAATGGAAGCTTCCTAGGCCCCAAACGATATCAGTGGAGTCTATGCCGATCACCTCCCGATCGGTAAAGACGGTCTTCAGAATTTCAAGCGCCAAAGGATCATTCTTCTGATCGCGATAGGTGGGCACCACTACACAACTATTGGCAATGTAGAAGTTGGCGTAAGAGGCCGGCAAACGCTGATCTTCATAAACCACAGGTTTAGGCATGGGCAGTTCCACCACGTTGAGAGGGGAGCCATCCGGCATTTTGAAAGTTTTGAGTAGCTCCAGGTTTTCCTGAAGTGGTGCATGGTTCTCATCTGCCGTGTTGGGCTCTACCACAGTTACCACAGTGTTGTCATTGACAAACCGTGTGATATCGTCCACATGGCCATCGGTATCATCACCTACTATGCCGTCACCAATCCACCAGATTTCGCGAGCCCCGTAGTAATCCTTCAGATAAGTCTCTATTTGGCTTTGATTCAGGTGGGGGTTTCTGTTTTTGTTGAGGAGACAAGCCGTAGTGGTGAGGATGATGCCCTGATTGTTAAAATCTACAGAGCCACCTTCCATGACAATGCCCGGGTTAAAAGTTTCGAGTCCCAGCTTTCCGGCTACCAATCCGGGAATTTGATTGTCCAGATCATAAGGAGGATATTTTTCACCCCAGGCATTGTACCCCCAGTTGATCACCGCTTTTTCACCTTCTTTGATGACGAAAGCCGGCCCATGATCACGACACCAGGCGTCATTGGTCGGATGGTGGTAGAAAGCGATGTTGCTCAGGTCAGCGCCCACCTCAGTGAGGTATGTACGCGCTTGTTTTTCCATTTTATCATTTGCCACATTGATGCACACCTGTTCGCCAGTGGCTACTGCTTTAATAAACTCACAGTAAGGCTGGTAGATCGTTTTGATCTTGCCGGGCCATGAGTTTTCGTTGTGCGGCCAGCTCAGCCAGGTAGCTCGGTGTGGGTACCACTCTGCAGGAAAGCGGAATCCCTGTTCGCGGGGAGTTGATGCCATCATTCGTCTATAAATCGCTTTTCAATAGGAGAGTAAGCATCGATCCGGCGATCCCTCAGGAATGGCCAATGAATGCGATAGCTATCGGAGCGATTCATGTCTATGGGAACCACTTCTGTGACTTCTTCCAGATGTGGGGCTTTGTATTCGAGCCAGCCAAAGGCGTTGGTAACATAAGATCCACCCCAAAACTGCATGTCGCCCTCCACACCGGTGCGGTTTACCCCGATCACCGGGATGCCATTGGCCACCGCATGCGACTGCTGGATGGTCTGCCAGGCATTGTGCTGCTCCTGATTGGTGCGCTCATCCTGGCTGTTATGCCAGCCGATAGCCGTAGGGTAGAAGAGCATCTCGGCACCCATGAGCGCCGTGATTCGGGCGGCTTCCGGGTACCACTGGTCCCAGCAGATCAGTACGCCTATTTTAGCAAATTTGGTTTCAAACACCTTGAACCCCAGGTCGCCGGGGGTGAAATAGAATTTTTCAAAATAACCCGGATCATCGGGAATGTGCATTTTCCTGTATTTGCCCAGATAAGTGCCATCTGCGTCTATGACGGCAGCTGTGTTGTGATAAAGGCCTTGTGCTCTTTTCTCAAAAAGAGAGGCTACAATGACCACCCCCAGGCGCTTGGCGAGGGCACAAAAGATATCCGTGGTGGGGCCAGGTATGGCTTCTGCCAGGTTGAAGTTGTCATAGTCTTCCACATCGCAGAAATAGAGTGACCCGAACAGCTCCTGCAGGCACACGATCTGTGCTCCTTTGGCAGCCGCATCTTCTATTCCCTTGATGGCTTTTTGGAGATTTTGATCCCGATCTCCGCTACAGGCGTTTTGTACGAGCCCAATATTGACGATTCTTTCTTTTGGCATATTGAATGAACTGGTTAACCCGGGACGAAGTTCGGAAAATTTGCTCGTGACAAAAAACGATCGCTTCCCTTTTCATTCATTGATAACCTCCAGTGTCCATTTTTTTTGCAAAGAAAATTTTCTTTTGAGACCACCCACCAGGTATCCTGTCACACCCATGCCCATGCCCACAGCCATCATGGCGTAGGCTGAGGATGGGGAAAGGTATTCTTGATAAGTGACGGCAAAAGGAAGGTAGATTAATCCGGCGGTAGCAGGTAGGGCTCCAGCGCCTGATATGAGTATACCCGCGGCTTTCACAGGCCAGGGCCTTTTCACCGAGGCGGTAATGAAAAGTATTTCATGAATTAATATCGTATCCTTTTCTATGATCAGAGTGCTGTCGCTGAGAATAACTGGGGAAACCTCCCGATACTTTTTTCCGGAAGAGAGGCCTATTTTCATTGACTTTGGGATCAATACCAGTCGTTGCTGCTTTCCATCGGTTCTGACCACAGCAAGTGATCTTGGTGTAGGTTCTTTTTTCTGGGCCGTTACCCACCAGGGAAAACAAAGTGCAGTAAAAAAGAGCAGTACGGGCAATTGATGCCTTTGAAAAATCGACGATACACGAGTCATAATGCAGTCGCTTAAAATTGCTCTAAGATAACGTTTAATTCATCTACAACCATGCTGAAGGGGTACGTTTTGTTCAGGATAGGGGCCCTTTTGGCTATGAATGACGGGCGATGATAACAGGTATCGGGTTGATTACCTAAACTTACCGTCAACGTTAACGAGTAATTAAAAAATCATGTTGAACAGTACTTTGAATTCTGCCATTTATATCCTCGGAGGAACCCTTTTGGTGATGGGCTGTCAGCCGGTAAAGGAAAAGAATACCACCAGTGATGCTGCGCTTTCCGACACAACTGCTTTGCCAGTAGGTATTTCTGAGCCATTGGTTACCGACCTTTATACCGCTGACCCTTCGGCGCATGTATTTGATGGCAAAATCTACATTTACCCATCGCACGATATCGAATCCGGAATTCCGGAAGACGACTTGGGAAGCCATTTTGATATGAAAGATTATCATGTGTACTCCATGGAGTCTGTGGATGGCCCTGTAATAGATAATGGTGTAGCGCTGGATATCAAGGATGTGCCCTGGGCTGGCAGGCAAATGTGGGCGCCGGATGCTGCCTCTAAGGATGGTAAGTATTATCTGTACTTTCCCGTGAAAGATAAGAATGATGTATTCGCGATTGGTGTTGCTGTGAGCGATACTCCTACAGGGCCATTTCAGGCAGAGCCTGCTCCAATTGAGGGTAGCTTTAGCATAGATCCTGCGGTATTTCAGGATGAAGATGGGACCTTTTACATGTACTTTGGAGGAATCTGGGGTGGTCAGCTTCAAAAATGGCGCACAGGCACTTACGATCCTGAGGGGGAACTTCCCGGCAAGGATGAGCCTGCGCTATTGCCAAAGATTGCCAGGCTGGCTGATGATATGAAGAGCTTTGCGGAAGCCCCACGGGATGTGCAAATTCTGGATGCAGAGGGAAATCTGTTTTTAGAAGGCAATAATGAGCAAAGGTTTTTTGAAGCTGCCTGGGTACACAAGTATAACGGTAAGTATTACTTTTCCTACTCCACCGGAGATACCCACAATATTGCATATGCCATTGGAGATAATCCCTATGGGCCGTTCACCTATCAGGGTTTGGTGCTCAAGCCTGTGCTGGGCTGGACTAACCACCATTCTATCGTGGAGTTTCAGGGTAAGTGGTACCTTTTTTATCATGACAGTAGCCTTTCAGGGGGCCGTACTTTCCTGAGAAGCATCAAAATGACCGAGCTTACTTACAATGAAGATGGTACCATCCAGACCATCGATGCCTACGTGCAGTGATGACATCAAGTGCTTTCCCTGAAGGATGGATCTCTTCGGGGAAGCGCTTTATTGAGGGTCAAATCATCTTCCGACCCAACCGCAGGAATATAGGGAAGGTGATCTTTTGCTCTGTTCCCCAGAGAGGCTCAATGGCCTTGTCCAGATCATCTACCGGATCAGATCCATTTTGATCAATGAATTTTTTCACTGCAGACCAGGTTCTGAGGTAGCCCAGAAAATGGGCTCTTGACCAGGTGAATACACACTCGAAGGCTGGTGTGGCTATTTCTTTGAATGGAAATGGAATGGTCTGGTACTTTTCGTCGAGGTATTTCCGCTCCGGATCCCAGTAAGGTCCAATCACTTCATAGTAGAACTGGCGAATGATCGGGTCAATATCCGGAGAAACGGAGTGTAAGCCATACCCAATTACGGCAATGATACCGTTGGTTTTTAAAGTCCTGTTCGCCTCCAGATAGAAACGATCAAAGTCAAACCAGTGAATGGCCTGGCCTATGGTGATCAGGTCAAAATGCTGATCGGGAAAGGTCGTTTGCTCTGCAGGCTGGACGGAGTAGTGAATATTTGGGTGCGGGTATGCTTCGGACAGCTGAGCAGCGCTGATGTCGGTAGCTTGTACTTCCTTAAAGTGCCCCGTCAGGTGTCGGGCCACCTGACCATTGCCGGTTGCACAATCCCATGCACAGTTATGATGTGTCGCCTGAGTGCTGATGAATTCATACAGACTATCAGGATAAGTCGGACGAAACATCGCATAGCGATCTGAACCGGATGAAAAAAGGTCTTTCATCAGGAGGGGGTAGGAAGGCCACACTGAGCGAAGATATCCTGAATTTCCGGCTCAATAGGAAGGGAGCGAAGCGGAGGGATATTTGATCCACCCGTGTTGCCTACGGGGATTTTACCAACAAAAGATTTGACTCCACCTATCAGCAGGCGTGGAATCTGCCCGATGACCTCTTTGGTGCTTTTGATCTGGATACCAAATAACAGCATTTTCCAGTGAACCAGACTATGTGCATAGGGATAGGCCTGCCCAATGACATGAGCCCTTTCGAGGTGTCTCCAGGCACTCTGAAGGTTATTCATCTGGTGTTGCTGGCGATAAGCCTCGAGTTCCGCGGCAAAATAGGGCCTCAACGGCGTGGGCATGGACGTATTAAAGATCATTTCGGAGCGCTGTTAAGTTCAATGGAATTTCCAATTAAAAATAACAAAGCTCCGTTAGAATCCTCCATAAAGTGAAGTTGGAATTATCTCTTTTTCCCGCCCCCTTTTCGGCCGCCGCCTCCACGTCCACCACCGCCCCGGTAAGGTTTTGGGCTATAGGATGGTCCTTCGCCAATGTGCGGCGGGATTTTGGCCTTAGGCACAGGTTTGCCCAATAGCTGTTCGATGGATTGGAATTTGGACTGCTCTTTTTCATTCACAAAAGTGAATGCTGCACCCGTGGATGCAGCCCTGGCTGTCCGTCCTATGCGGTGGATGTAGTCCTCACCGTCGTTGGGCACGTCATAGTTGATCACTATGTCTATGTCCTCTACATCGATACCCCTTGAAAGGATGTCCGTGGCGACCAGTATTTTGAGTTTTCGGCTTTTGAACTGGTTGAGTACCTGCTCACGGGATTTCTGCTCCAGGTCCGAGTGGATTTCCTCCACTGAAAGGTTGGCTTTTTTGAGTTCTTTGGTGAGTCTCTTGGTGTTGTCTTTGGTAGAGCAAAATACGATTACACTTCTGAGCCAGTCTGGTTTTAAGATATGCTTGACCAATTCTATTTTCTGACCATCGTACACGATGAATGCCGCCTGCACAATCTTCTCATTGGGCTTCGAGATGGCAATGCTTATTTCTTCAGGGTCTTTGAGGATATTTTTGGCCAGCTGTCTGATCTTCGTAGGCATGGTAGCAGAAAACAGCAGGGTCTGCCTTTCTTTAGGCAGGTAACCAATGATCTTGGTGATGTCCTCGTTGAACCCCATATCCAGCATCCGGTCGGCCTCATCCAGGATGAGGTAGTCCAGCTGTGATACCTTCACATAGTTCATGTTCAGGTGCGCAATCAGCCTTCCCGGTGTACCAATGATGATATCGGCACCCTCCGAAAGTGCTTTCTTTTCCCGATCAAAAGACTGACCGTCACCACCACCATACACAGCGAGTGAACTCACAGAAGTGTAGTAGGAGAGTCCTTCCAGTTGCTGATCTATCTGCACGGCAAGCTCACGCGTAGGAACGATCACGAGTGCTTTGATGTGCCCATCGTCTTTGGCCTCTGTAAGGATCTTGTGAATGATGGGCAGGAGGAAGGCAGCGGTTTTTCCGGTCCCGGTCTGCGCCGCGGCAATGAGGTCTTTTCCTTCTAATATTTTGGGGATGGTAGCCTCCTGAACAGGAGTGGTGTTTTCAAATCCAATGGCCTCAATTCCTTCGAGGAGTTTTGGATCCAGATTTAATTCTGAAAATTTCAAAATGATGTATTATTTAATTATTCGACGAAGATAAAGCAATTAAATGGTATTAACAGACTCCTGTTTGGCTGCATTTCCATTGGTTGTTTCACAGTGGGTGACTGATGTATATGAAATGGCATCTAAGCGACCCTGACCCAGATTGTGATGATGAATGTGAAGTTTATTTCCTACCCGATTGATGTGGTGATGTAGTATTGATGTGGTGATAAAATTTTAATAAACAAGCTCACATTTTTCGAGGGGTTGGTGTCGGCTACCATCACCGATATGGCCGGGCGCCAATTGATTCATCAGGCTTCTTTTGAGCATTCGATAGATATAAGTCAGCTATCGGGGGGCATATATCTTTTGGAGCTGAAGTCGAATGGCTTTTGGATGAAACAAAAATTTATGAAGTAGCAATCTTTACTATTACCAAATAAAAAGGGGTTGAAAAATGGAGGATTACCTCATTTTTCAACCCCTCTTTTTTTTTACTGAATTTTTAGAGTCCTAATACCTCTACACCCTGTTCAAAAACAATGTCCACGGGAATGTCCTGAGCTTCCAGTTTGGAAAGGTCGGCCTGCAACGCAGCACCGATGGTTCCTTTTTCTTTCACAAGGGCATCTACTCCTGCATAGTCTCCATTACCCTGCAGGGTAAGAATAAGCTCAGAGAGTGCGTCCATGGCTTCTTTCATTTTGGCGAAATCCACACGATAGGTGCCGTCTTCATTTTGAGCGAATGCACCATATTCATTGAAAAAATTGAAACGGATCATGTTGGCTTTGCCATGAGCACTGGCCGCTCCAAATCTCACCGAACGGAAAATCCCGGCCATGAAAGTGGTGTAGTAATCTTCTATCTGTCCTTCCAACTCGCCTTTCTCGTGAAGTTGGGTGATCATGTAAAGGCCGAGTATATCTGCTTTACCCTCTTCCAGTGCTGATCCGTGCTCCTGCAAGGCAGCGCGCACTGTACCTTTTCCATTGATGGTGTTTTTGATGCCCAGCCCGTGTGCCACTTCATGAAACATGGTGTTGGCAAAGAAGGCATCGAACGTGATGTATTGCTGCTGGTCTGGTGTGATCAACACTTTAGAAATGGGTAGCAGGATCTCGTCGAATTTGGCACGCATGGCGTTTTTGAGTTGGAGTCTTCTGGAGCCTTTGGCTAGTTGTACCTGCTCATCGTTGGGGAGGTTGATAGCGATGGTCTTAGAGCCGGAGTTACAGTCACCGGCGTAGTAGACCACATCATAGGCGTTGAGGTCGGCATCACTACCTGGTTCTTCAGCTTTGTATGCATCCGGTACCGGAAGTCCGCGCTGAAGCTCCGGCAGAAAAGCCGCATATTTTGAGAGTCGGTCGCTCCATGTCCTGTCTTTGATGAGTACGTAAGCCTCGTGTGCAGCTTTATAATTGTACAGGGCATCCTCATAGTTTTCGATGGGGCCAATCACTATGTCAATGCCGTTTGTTTTCATGTCCATCCAGGCCATATCAGACGGCTGATAGTCATCAGTAAGCAACGCTTCTGCCCGGTGTTTGAGGTAGGCCTTAAGGCCGGAATCCTCTGCCAGGTCAGCACATTCCAGCAGCAGAGCAGACACTCGCTGTACTTCCTCGCTAAACATTTCGTAGTACGGAATGGCAATGAGTTGCCCGTTTTCATCTCTTCTGATAAAGGTGTAAAGGCTGGCTTTGCCTTCCAGGTCTGCGGCTTCAAACTCCTCTTTGGTCATGTCAGTAGGGTAGAAGTTGGCTCCCGGAGGTTTGGTGCCCACCCCGTCGATGAATGGCTTGTTGTTGTCCAGTCGATCCCAGGGGCCGTAGTTGATCTTTACATAAGCTCTAGTGGCTTCATCCTCAATGGTGCTGAGGAGAGAATCCTTCTGACCATAGGCTTCATACCAAAAGAGGCCATCCATGATCTGGGCCGCTTCTATCAGCTTGGGGATCATCTTTTTTTCCTTTTCGCTCAGCGCTGTGAGGTCAGCCGTGAGCCGGACTTTCTTATAGTCCTCTAGTTTAGCTTTCATGATTTCATTGGGTGCTTCGTCGGTGCTTTGCGCTTGTTTTTGGGGTCCACAGCCGAATAGGCTGATCACCAAGGCAACGACTAAAAATCGGGATACTTGTTTCATATTTCTTCCAGGTTGTTTATCTGAAATGGAAAGTTATAAAACCTTGATCAAATGAAGAGTGATAAAGGTCTGGCAGGTGTTTCGAAGATGGTACGACAGGAGAGCTATTCCAGCATCATTACTAAGTGTTAGCATCGATCAAACCTAATCGGCATACAACCTGAAGAAGTGTTCTGTATCCCTGATGTCTTGCAGCCCCAAAATCCAACAGACCTCAGAGAGGTCAGAGAAGTCCAATCCACCAGCAGCAACTGCCTCATTATTGTATCTCCCATCCTTTCCGTTGTATTGATTTGACAAGTCTGTGGAAAGCTGCCATATTTTAAACAGGTTAGGATCTTTGATTTCTTCCTTCCAGCTGGTAAACTCAGGATCACGAAATCCGGGTGTGCCATTACCTACAGCATTACCATCTGGTATTTTCTGATAATGAGCGTTTTCCTTGACAAATTGAAGACGCTCTGGACTGGTGGAGTTTTCATTCCAATCGCTATGCTGAACCACATGGATACGCTGTGCTGTCTTTATTTGAGGTAAATCCTTTTGAATGGCTTTGATAAGTAGCGCGGTGAAATCCGATTGACCTGCCTCTGCAATCCATATATCGCCCTGCCGATTGAGTGTTGCTTGCACGATGAGCTTCACTTTTTCTACTGCAGCTTCACTTTTATTGTGCGCGTCTGTCCAATTGTTTCCAAAAGCCAGCTGAAATAAGTCATTTGGTGGGACATACAACCCCTCCTGAATACCATATGTGCCAGCAATGGCATGATAATTTAAGGTGGAGTAATTGCTGTCTGTCAGTAAAGTGGCAAGGGCCGCCACCGTGTGGAGGTCATCTACATCCGTTTTACAATCAAATTGAACTAAAAGCAGGTCATTTTTTGGATTGAATTCTCCCGACTGTGAGTTCTTTTGACCAAAGCTGGTTGTGAAGGACAAAAATGTGGCCGCTAATGTCAGGAATATGGGTGTTTTTGAATTCATTTTTTCGTGCAAGTTTTGAGATAACCTCTCTAGGTTTTTCTGGATTTGGCTCCTGATACAAGTAGGCGCCAAGATAATCCCCAAAATAGGGGAATAAACATAGAAGTCAAACTTCATTGAAATTTCCTGTGAAGATATTTGTAGGTAGGGTTATCAGTTCTTTTGATGGCGTCATCCAGCCAGAGGTTTGGGTTTATGAACTTTTCTCTTCTGCACCCACAACAGCCCAACTACTCCCGCTTGGGCCACCCAAAATAGAGGCTCAGTAAGCCAAGCGGTAAAAAAAGGACCACCAGGTAACGAGCATGATTGACGAGCGCAAAGTTAGCCGGATCGGCAGGGTCGTAGTAGAGGCGGGCATGGTCTGCATCGCGGCCTTCGGTGATCGTGTTTTCCACATCCACTTCTACATGGTAGACAGTGCCTAGCGAGTCGGTATAGTCCATGAGGTAATAATTAATGGGCGTGGCGGTGGTATCCAGCCGGTATCCAGTGATGACCGCTTCTGTCTCCACCCAATAAAGCTGTTGATAAATATAGCTGGCGGGTAGGTAGTAGCCCAACCAGACTAGTCCCAGACCCGGCACCAGAAACCAAAGCTGATACAGATGAAATTGCCTCATGTGATGAATTTAGATTAACCTGAGTGAATTAGCAATAGGTTCATTTCTGAGATGGGTCTTTTCTCAGAAATCGGTCAGTCTTATGAATCTCATTTCGAAAATGATTACCGGGATCTTGAGCCGCCATTCCTGGGTAGTGTGATCTCATCTGCTTTGTCTTACCCTTCGACGGAGCTCAGGCTGACAAAGCAACAGTTCCTCCGAAACAACTGATTTTATCATCAGCCATTCCGGATTTGCGAAAAATACCCCAAAGAGGGTAGACCTTTCTTTTGTAACTTTTGTTACCATCCTCGGGTGGTGGGTTTGCGTATCTTTATCGATCAGTCAAAGAAGTCATAAGCATCAATGGAATCAATTATTACAGAAATACGAAACGGCTATGCGGGTTATGCCGGCTACCTTTGGCAAGAAATCACACACCCCACCTGGCACAATTACTTCTACTGGTTGCTGGGAGTGTCTGCATTTTTCTTTGCACTGGAACTCTTGAAGCCCTGGCGTGTAGATCAGGCAAAGTTTCGGAAGGATTTCTGGTTGGACTTCTTCTACATGTTTTTCAATTTCTTTCTGTTTTCCCTCATCATCTACAATGCCGCCTCCAATGTGGTGGTACACCTCTTCAATGACCTGCTGGGACTGCTGGGTATTACCAATCTGGTGGCTTTTGAAGTGATGAGTTGGCCGATATGGGCCCATCTGTTGCTCGGCTTTGTGGTACGCGATTTTGTGCAGTGGTGGATCCACCGTTTGCTGCATGCGAGCCCAAGGCTGTGGGAGTTTCACAAGGTGCACCATAGTGTGGCTGAGATGGGTTTTGCTGCCCACCTGCGATATCACTGGATGGAAAACGTGGTGTATCGCACCATTGAGTACATCCCGTTGGCACTTATCGGGATTGGTTTACGCGATTTTTTTATCATCCACATTTTCACCCTGGCCGTAGGTCATTTCAACCATTCCAATTTCAAACTGAACCTCGGACCTTTGAAGTATATTTTCAATAATCCACAGATGCACATCTGGCACCATGCTTACCACCTGCCTGCAGAACGTCGATTAGGCGTTAATTTTGGATTGACGCTGAGTGTTTGGGATTATCTCTTTGGTACCGACTACATTCCCCACGATGGGCGCGATATCCAGCTGGGCTTTCCTGGTGTGGAGGAGTTTCCTGCCGACTTTATAGGGCAAAATACCCATGGGTTTTCTGGTAAAGTGACCAGTCCGGGCGATAAAAAGCCTGACTGATCCCCGGCAGATTTTTTACCTTTAGGGAAACACTAAAGACAATGGAAAACGAACTGATTCCGAAGGAGGCCTACGCCGAAATAGAGCAAATGATCACCAGTGCTGAGAGCGTGGTGGGTATAGATGCTAAAAAGACCCATATCATCATCATACACAAGCTGATGGAAATAGAAAAGCGGTTGAAAGCCCTCGAGAATAAATAAGTGAAATCACAATGAGCAACGAGACAGAAGATCTGGTACATCAGATTCTTGGCAGATCAGAGATAGAGCCTCAATTGGCCGAAGAGATTTTATCGATAGGACGATTGAAGAAAGTGAAGGCAGGTGGGGTGGTCATAGGCCCTGATAGTACAGGCAATGAAATGCCCATCGTACTGGAAGGTTTGCTGAAGGTAATGCGTCAGGACCAGACGGGAGGCGAAGTTTTTCTCTACTTCCTGGAGGGTGGGGAGACCTGCGCCATGTCCATTACCTGCTGTATAGAAGGCAAAAAGAAGGCCTTTCATGTGGTGGCAGAGGAGGATTCTGTGCTTTGGATGATCCCTATGACGTACATAGACAGCTGGGTGGTGAAGTACAAGTCATTCAGGAAGTTTGTCTTCGATGCATATCAAACCCGTTTCGATGAGATGCTGAACACCATCGACAGTGTGGTCTTTCTGAAAATGGATCAAAGACTTTATAAATACCTACTTGACAAGAAACAGGCTTCAGGAACCTTTGTGATCAACAAGACCCATGAGCAAATCGCCAATGAACTGAATACTTCCCGGGTGGTGGTCTCGCGGCTCCTGAAGCAGCTGGAGCGTGAAGGGAAGATAGAGCAATACCGGAACCGTATAGAAATCATGTAACTTGGAGTGTGACAATTGTTACACCGGAGGGTTAGGGAGTTTGATACTTTTGGGGCTTCAAAAAGGTAAGCAATGAAATTGATACACCAGATACTGCCCATCACGAGCTGGCTGCCTCAGTATAAAAAGACTCAGCTGAATGGCGACTTGTTTGCCGGTCTCACGGTTGGGATTATGCTGATTCCTCAGGGGATGGCTTATGCGCTGATTGCGGGACTGCCCCCTGTTTATGGCTTGTATGCCTCCATCGTTCCTCAGCTCATCTATGCTCTATTTGGTACTTCGCGGCAGCTTTCCGTGGCTCCTGTGGCCATGGACTCACTGCTGGTAGCGGCCGGGGTATCAGTGCTGGCCACGGAGGGTACTGATGCCTACATTGGGTTTGCCATTCTTTTGGCGTTTTTTATGGGGGCCTTCCAGTTATTGCTGGGTGTACTGCGCCTGGGATTCATCACCAACCTTCTTTCAAAGCCAGTGATCAGTGGGTTTACCTCCGCTGCGGCGCTCATCATCGGCCTCAATCAGTTGAAATACCTCATGGGGGTAGATCTGGTGAAAAGTAATAAGGTACATGAAATCCTCTGGGATGCTGTGCAAAGTATCAACCAGACACATTTGATGACGCTGGCCATAGGGATTGTGGGGATTGTCATCATCAAAGGAGTGAAGCGGATTCATTCCAGTATTCCCGGAGCCTTGATTGCGGTGATATTCGGTACGGCCTTGGTCTATTTTATGCAGCTGGAGTCTGCCGGTGTGAGCATAGTAAAAACCATACCCGATGGTTTGCCCTCCTTCAAACTACCAGACCTCTCTTTGGGTCAGCTGGGTGAACTCATTCCGCTGGCACTCACCATCTCCGTGGTAGCCTTTATGGAGGCCTTTTCTGTGGCCAAAGCCATAGAAGCCAAAAAACGAAATTACAAAGTACAGCCCAATCAGGAACTGGTGGCGCTGGGGGCGGCTAACTTAATAGGGTCGCTGTTTCAGTCTTTTCCGGTGACTGGTGGTTTTTCCCGATCGGCAGTCAACTACCAGTCCGGGGCACATACACCACTTTCGTCTGTGATCAGTGCAGTAGTGGTTTCGCTCACCCTCATCTTTCTCACGCCACTGTTTTATTTCCTGCCCAAAGCCATTCTTGCTTCGGTGATTATGGTGGCGGTAGCCGGATTGATCGATTGGACCTATGCCCGGCGACTGTGGAAAGACAGTCGGGTAGAATTTGCCCTCCTGATTGCTACCTTTTTGATCACCCTCAATTTTAGTATGGTGCCTGGCATCGTCAGCGGTATCGTATTGTCTATCCTGGTGCTTTTGTACAGGTCGGCATATCCGCATATCGCCAGACTGGGCAGGGTGCGGGGACATCACGAGTTTAGAAATATCAAACGATTCAAGGACCTGGAGCAGTGGGAGCACGTCCTCATTTTGCGCCTGGATGCGCCGCTTACTTTCATCAATATTCAGTATTTTAAGGAGTATATTGAGAATGCCGTAGACGATGCCCAGGGTCGGATAGAAACGCTTATATTAGATGCTGGCCCGCTCAGCTATCTGGACGCCACGGCCACCAGCGGGCTGAAGGATTTGTTGGACTTTTTGCATGAAAAAAAGATAGAGTTTCTGATTTGTGACCTGATTGGCCCAGTGAGGGATACTATGAAAAGGACAGGCTTGAATGAGGTTCTACATAAGGAAAATGTGTTTTTTGATCTGAACGAGGCAGTGAAATTTGCCACTACCCACAAGCAGGGGGACTACAAAGATTATGCGCTGCAGTCGGACTTAAAAGACTAAGACATGAAGGAACGGGAAATGATACTCAGAGATCACCTGGTCCTGGATCGAACCAAGCTGGCCAATCAACGGACGTTATTGGCTTTCGTTAGGACCAGTCTTTATCTGGTGGTATCGGGGATTGCCGTGATCAAGGTTGATTTTTTGGACAAAATCCGCTTTTTGGGCTTTATCCTTGTAGGGATTAGCCTGATTGTCTTGATTCTGGGAGTTTGGAACTATTTCTATTTCAGGAAAAAGATGATGAATCAATATCATCAGGATTGAGTTGTATACAGAGCTACTTTGGGTGTGTAACCATTGTTACATCAGGATCGTGGGGTAGTTCGTAAGTTTGTAAAAGAATTCGCATTAAAACCTAAAAATAACAATGAAGGTAGAACAGATTTATACAGGATGCCTTGCTCAGGGAGCTTATTATATTGAAAGTAATGGAGAAGCGGCGATCATCGATCCGTTGAGAGAGTCAGAGCCTTATATCCTGAAAGCCGAGAAGGAAGGAGCTAAGATCAAATATATTTTTGAGACCCACTTTCATGCTGACTTTGTGTCGGGACATGTGGATCTGGCTGCTAAGACCGGTGCCACTATTGTATATGGTCCCAATGCCAAAACGGAGTATGACATTCACGAAGCAACTGACGGTGAGCTGTTTCGGATTGGAAAAATCAAGATAAAAGTATTGCACACTCCAGGACATACCATGGAGAGCACCACCTATCTACTGATAGATGAGGCCGGGAAGGAACATGCTATTTTCAGTGGAGATACACTTTTCATTGGCGATGTGGGACGGCCCGATCTGGCTCAGAAAGGCACACTCACTCAAGATGACCTGGCTGGTTATTTATATGATAGCCTACGAACCAAGATCATGACCTTACCCGATGAGGTGATTGTGTACCCGGCACATGGAGCAGGCTCGGCCTGTGGCAAAAACATGAGCAAGGAAACCACCGACCTGCTGGGCAACCAGAAGAAAACCAATTATGCACTCAGGGCGGATATGACCAAAGAGGAATTTATCAAAGAAGTGACAGATGGTTTGCTGCCGCCACCACAGTACTTTGCGCAAAACGTGGCCATGAATAAATCTGGTGCCAAAGGAATGGATGAGATCCTTGAAAAAGGAAATGTGCCATTGGATGTAGAGACGTTTGAGGCAGTAGCTAATCACGAAGGAGCTTTGGTTTTGGATACCCGCTCTCCCGGAGAGTTTGCTGCTGACCATGTACCCAACTCCATCTTTATTGGTATTGATGGCAGTTTTGCGCCGTGGGTAGGAGCGTTGATCCCTGATTTGGAACAACCCATTGTATTCATAGCGCCTGAAGGCCGTGAGGAGGAGATCGTAACACGACTTTCCAGAGTTGGGTATGATAATACCCTGGGCTATCTGAGCGGAGGAATGGCAGCATGGAAAGCTGCTGGAAAAGATACCGAGCAGGTCACTACTATCCCTGCACATCAATTCGCAAGTGCTTATAAGGAAGGTGGCCTGAATGTCATGGATGTGCGAAAGCCATCAGAATTTGAAGCTGAGCATGTGGAAGATGCGATGAACTTGCCACTGGATTTTATCAGTGAAAACATGGATCAGGTGGACAAGAAGAAGCAATACCACATTCATTGTGCGGGAGGTTATCGATCTATGATTGCAGCTTCGATATTGAAATCCCGGGGATTTGACAATATTGTGGATGTGGCCGGAGGCTTCAAGGCCATCTCCGAAACGGATATACCTACTACCAATTATGTATGTCCTTCTACTTTGAAGTGATTGATTGTTCTAATAGATAGTTTGATTGAAGAGGTGCTGATTGTTAAAGTCAGCACCTTTTTGTTTTTCTATGAAGAAGGGTTTAAGAGAAAGCCAACAGTTCATCAGAGGAGACAACTCCCGAACTTAAAATAATAGACTAATAACTCAGCTCATCCATTTTTACTTTTCCCCGGAAGGTCCAAAAAACGAAGGTCGTGTAGGCCACCACCAAAGGTGTGCCTATGGCCGCTATGATCAGAAGGGTTCCCAGTGATTTTTCGGAAGCACTGGCATTATGAATGGTCAGACTGTTGGCAGGATTCTCATTGGAAAGAATAATCACAGGAAATAGCTCAATGGCTACCACAATGAGCAGTGTAGCAATGGAGATGCAGGAAAAGGCGAATGCATTGCCGTAGCGTTTTTTGCTAATCAGTCTCGGAATATTGGCAATACTCAGGAAGGCAATCAAGGGCACGATGAATAGTACTGGTTCGCCTTTGAACCGATCGGAAAGATGGGGAAAGTAGATGAGGGTATAGAGAGTAGTGATACCGAAGCTCACCAGAAAGAAAATAATAGCCTGCTTTACATGCAGGGTCATTTTGATAAATTGTTTGCCTTCCGTCTTCATGATGAGGTAGATCGCTCCATGCATCATGAAGAGGGCCAGGGTGCAGATGCCCACCATTACTGCGTAAGGGTTAAAAAAAGCAATCCAGTCGCCATCAAATTCCAGATCGGGACCTATTGGCATTCCCTGAAGCACATTGCCCAATACCACACCCAGGAGCACGGCCAGCATGATGCTGGAAAAACTGTAAGCACCGTCCCACATATTTTGCCACCATTTCATGGGCTCTTTGCTTCGAAACTCTATGGAAATGGCCCTGAAAATAATCAGTACCAAAAAGAGCATAAATGGAATGTACATGGCAGAAAGCAGGGTGGCATAAACGATCGGGAATCCGGCAAACAAGGCACCTCCACCAATCACCAGCCACACTTCGTTGCCATCCCATACCGGGCCGATGGCATTGAGCGCTGTTCTTCGGCTCTTGTCATCCTTAAAAAAGAGATGCCAGGCACCGGCGCCCAGGTCAAAGCCATCCAGAATGGCATATCCTGAGAAAACAGCTCCTACTACCAGAAACCACCACGTTGTATATTCTATGCCTATGAAAGTTGCCATAATGTGTGATTTTAAGATTGAATCGCATCTACAATTTCGCGCTGATGCGGCCGCTGATCGATCATTTCTCCATCCTGAGGGCCATGTTGAATCTTTTTATTGAGCAGGTAGATGAAAAGCGCAAAGAGCAGTGAATAGACCAATGAGAACAGCACCAGTGAAAAGATCACCTGGTTAGCCGTGACCACCTTCGAGAGCGCATCGGATGTACGAAGCAGACCATAGACTACCCACGGTTGACGTCCCATCTCAGCAGCAAACCAGCCCGCCTGATTGGCTATTTGAGGCAGGAGCACGGCCACCACAAAGGCTTTGAGCACCCATCGGTGATCGAATAATTTTCCACGCCACCAAAGAAAGCAACCCAGCAGGGAAAGCCCGATGAGCGCCATTCCGATCCCCACCATCAGGTGATAAAACTGAAACACGGCATTGATTTGTCCAGGTCTTTCATCTTCAGGAAAAGCATTTATCCCCTTTACTTTGGCATTGAAATCCTGGTGAATCAAAAATGAAAGGCCATTGGGGATTTTGATTCCCGAAACCTCCTGTTTCTCCTTATCCACCCACCCGAGGAGGTACATATCCGCGGCAGCCAGACTATCAAAGTGGCCCTCCATGGCGGCCAATTTCACAGGTTGATTCACGGCCACTCCATCTGCAGACCTGTGCCCGGTGAAAAGCTGTGACAAGGAGGCGACAACCCCCACTACAAGTGCAATTTTGAACGCTTTTTTGGACACTTCTATGTGTCTGTTTTTTAGAAGATAGTAGGCATGTACGCTCATGACCAGAAATGCCCCAGCCAAAAATGAACCGATCCATACGTGAGATAGCCGGTCTACACTGGATGGATTGAAGACCATGGCCCAAAAATCGGTGATCTCAGCTCTGGCTTCCATGCCTTCGCCTACGATGTGGTACCCTCCCGGCGTCTGCTGCCACGAGTTGGCCACCACGATCCATACTGCCGAAAACATTGACCCAAGCCATACGCCAAGTGTGGCTGTGAAGTGAACGACTGGACTTACCCTGTTCCATCCGAACAAGAGAATACCGAGAAATCCGCTTTCGAGCGCAAAAGCAAAGATGCCTTCAGCGGCCAGTGCGCTGCCAAAAATATCGCCCACATAGCGTGAGTAGGTAGCCCAGTTAGTGCCAAACTCAAACTCCATGACGATACCTGTGGCTACTCCAATGCCAAAGGTAAGTGCGAAGATCTTGGTCCAAAACCTGGCCAGTTGTTCATAAGCGGGATCCTTAGTGCGGAGGTAGAGGCCTTCCATGATGACCATGATCAGCCCGAGCCCGATGCTCACCGGGGGGTAGATGTAGTGAAAGGAAATGGTAAGCGCAAACTGAATGCGGGAGAGAATTTCTACATCCATTTTTTTGATTCAAAGGTAGCGACCAGCGAGATAAACCTCTATGGAAAGACCTTGAAATATTGAGGAGGTCAATGTGTTTACCATGAGGGTAAATCTCGGTGCCTATGTAACAAATGTTACCCTTGGGGGCAGCTGGTTAAGATAGTTTTGTGGGAATTTGAGTGATTGAAAATAGAATTTTATGAAAGAAATATTGGATTTCGTTAGTCAACCCTGGCCCTGGTATGTGGCCGGTCCTCTGATAGCGCTGGTTATGTTTACGTTGATCATTTTCGGAAACAACTTTGGGATTTCAGCCAACCTGAGAACAGTTTGCTCCATTGTGGGTGCAGGGAAGAACTGCGAATTTTTCGACTTTAACTGGAAAAGTCAGTTGTGGAATTTGGTTTTTGCTTTTGGGTTGGTGCTTGGCGGGCTGATCACACATCAGTATCTCACTACTCCGGATGAGGTTACCCTCTCCGCTGCCACACTTGCTGACCTGGCTGAGCTGGGTATAGAGGCACCCCGCGATCAACTGGTGCCCTTGAGTATTTTTAGCTGGGAGTCGCTGGCTACAGTGAGGGGTTTTATTATTCTGGTGGTTGGTGGATTCCTGATCGGCTTTGGTACCAGGTATGCAGGTGGCTGTACTTCGGGGCATGCCATTAGCGGCCTCAGCGATCTGCAACTTCCGTCTTTGATCGCTGTGGTAGGGTTTTTCATCGGAGGGCTTTTTATGACCTACCTGGTTCTCCCTTATCTATTCACTTTATAATCGTAGAAAATGAAAATATTCAGATACATCATAGTAGGCATCGTCTTTGGGATCACCCTGGCCAAATCAGAGGTAATCTCCTGGTACAGGATTTATGAGATGTTTAAATTCCAGTCATTTCACATGTATGGAGTGATTGGCTCAGCGGTTATTTTAGGAATTATCTCTGTCCAGATGATGAAGCGGTTCAACATCAAAACCATTGATGGATTGCCCATAGTAATCAACCCCAAGCAGATGAGTGTTTCCCGATATCTTTTTGGGGGCATCATATTTGGGTTGGGTTGGGCCATGACAGGAGCCTGCCCCGGGCCTATGTTTATTCTGTTGGGCAATGGAGTAGGCGTCATTCTGGTGGTCATCGCTTCTGCGCTTCTGGGCACTTACACGTATGGTTTGGTGAGAAATAAGTTGCCTCACTAATGAAATAAAGAGCCGAAAGAAATACTTTCGGCCCTTATTGAGGAGGAAAACTTGATTGATAACCATCCTTCACTTGGCAGAACACCGCTTAAAATGTTCGTGCCAGATGATTCAAGATTCGAGATCCAAACTTGGGGACAGAATCTGTATTTATTCTGGAGGAATGAGTGACGGTGAGATGATTTCTCCTTTTTTAAAGAAAAATGATCGATGGGCTGCGTTTAATCCTTATTAACACATTACCTTTTTTTAAAATAACCATACAACAATGAAAAATTTAACGATAACCCTAACAGCCCCGGGAAACATCAAATTGGCGTTTTATTTGGGCACCACCCTGTTATTGATCGCCTTACTAAGCTCCTGTCAGAGCTCTGCTCAAAGCCCTGAGTATCGGACAGTAACCAATGAAGAACTTGTGACACTGCTAAAAGATGAGAGTGTACAGCTTTTGGATGTGCGTACGCCAGAGGAGGTTGCTCAGGGAGTGATTGCTGGTGCAGGCCATATTGATATCTACGATCCTGAGTTTGACAACAAACTAAGCCAACTGGATAGGACCAGGCCCGTAGCGGTCTATTGTGCGGCAGGTGGCAGAAGCGCCAAAGCCAGTATGAAACTCAAGGAATCGGGGTTTCAAAAAATATATGACCTAAAAGGTGGCTACAGGGGCTGGCAGCAAGCAGGTTTTCCTGTTTCCCAATAGCTTGGGACAGGCAGCCTGTATCAGTCATGCGGAAATTTCTTTTCGATCACCCTAAAAAAGGGTATTGGGTTAACTTATTGATTGCTAGAAGTTTAACTTTTATAAGATTTTATAGAATTAAACTTATTTAATTAACTTCAAGGCTGATTTCCAGACAAACAGATACAATATGATGAAGTTTCGGCTTTGCCTGATAACTATAGGTCTTTTCTTCTCTGTAAGCTCCATGGCCCAGCGGTTTGGTCAGTCTCAGGATGTAATAGAAGTAGGCGAGTCTATGGAGGAATACATCAAGGAAAACCATGTAGATGACATTGAAGATATTGTCCATAAGTTCACTGAATCAA
The DNA here is from genome assembly GCF_902506655.1 of Marinoscillum sp. 108. Taxonomy (NCBI): domain Bacteria; kingdom Pseudomonadati; phylum Bacteroidota; class Cytophagia; order Cytophagales; family Reichenbachiellaceae; genus Marinoscillum; species Marinoscillum sp. 108. The sequence continues at coordinate 272,267 of NZ_LR734808.1, forward strand.
GGGTCTTTTTGAAGTATTTGCTCGAGCAAGGGCATCACATCAATTCTGATTCGGTAAAGCTTCGGCGTAAGGATATCAGTATCGGGCATGACATTGATGTCTTTGTGAAGCACTTTTCTGATCATCAGAATTTCACTATGCTCATGGTGCCTGTGGATATTTATCCATTGATGATTTATGATACCTTGCTATTTTCTGTATTGGAAGTGAGCGATACCTGGCTCAAAGAGAAGTACTATTACCACGATATATCCGATGATTCCGTAAAAGCCAGTTTGTTAGCTACAGAAAATCATGACCTGCTAACCAAACATATGTATGAGCAGGTGATGGCAGAGCGAAAGCAGTCCAGTGCAGAGGTGGAAGTGAAACTTCATGAAAGCTATATCTCTACCAATAGCATTCTGCTCAATACGCACGAACTAGACAAAGAGGAACGGGAAAAAATTATGAAATCATGGGGTCTTTTCAAAAGACTGCTCACCCATAACCTGGAACTCAGCGTGGAGATGAATATTTATATTTTTGGTCATGATGACATGAGCATCATCCATTATACAGATCGCGGTTCCACAGAGTACAGGATTACCCCAAGCAACGTTTTCACACGCCATCATTTTGAAGAAGAATAAATCATAGAGCCATGGGGTGTGTCACAGGAAAAAGACAATACGACACCCAAAGTCAGGCTGAAGAAGCACTGATAGAAACGCGCGGCAGATTCGTTTTTAGAGAAGGGAGCGGGCCAATAGACGTATATCAATGCGATGATTGTGGATATTGGCACTTTACCTCCAAAGGAACAGTGAGCGACTTGCTGAAAAAAGCAGATACCAAAAAGCAGATCAGCGATCAGCAAGAAGCTCAGTTTTGGGAAAGAAAATTCAGATCACGTTAGTCTTCGTCAGACTCCACCTCAGACAATGGCTTCAGGTTGGAAGGGATCTTCTCTTCGTCCGGATCGTATGGGTATACTTCCAATATGTTTGTTAAGGTGATAGAAGGAATGTCATAGGGGACCAGCATTGAGTTTAGGTGATCTTCAATACGCTCATACGCTTGCTTCACATGATCTGCGCTCACCAGCAGGTAGGTGTTGATTTTCACCTCTTTGTCGCTATCTCCATCTACAGTGGCATAGACTACTTTGCTTTTGAACCATTTTTCAGAGTCCTCATGATGAATCACTTCGGCTATGTTGGTTTTCGTGATTTGTGTCACTGTGAATTCTCCTGAAATATCCCGTTCGCATATTTCGTACATACGACTTTCGGCATCAGTATAGGAAACTGCATCCATCAGATAAGCATCAGTTACCTGCTTGAGCATTCCATCATCCAATTCCTTATTGTGTTTCACTTTACACGAATACCAGATCTTCATTTCTTTTGAGGTTATTTTTTAAATAGGGCTGCAAATATATGCCGATGATCAGGATCAGAAAACCTAATCCGCGATCAATTGGAATTCTTTTTTCACAGACTAAATCCAATAGGAAAATTTCATAAAGCAACCATAGGTTAACCCTATATAAATTGGGCAAGACCTTTTTTAAAAGGTAAATTTGAGACTTCAGAAAACCCCAAATAACCCCAATTATGACCCCAAAACACCCCAAAATCCTCTGGAGTCCATCCGATAGCTTAAAAGCTGATAGTAATCTGGCTGCTTATATGAGCTGGCTACATGATGAGCGTGGATTAACCTTTTCAAACTACGATGCACTTTGGGAGTGGTCAGTGTCGGATACACGCGCGTTTTGGCAATCGATCTATGAGTATTTTAAGGTGATCAGTCACCATCCTTACACAGCGGTACACTCGGATGACCTCATGCCAGATACCCGATGGTTTGATGGAGCCACCTTGAACTATGCCGAGCATATTTTTAGAAATCAAAATGAGCAGCATCCGGCCATCATTTTCAGAGCCGAGGGTCGGAATACGGTGGAGATTTCATGGAGAGAACTGCGTGATCAGGTGGCAGCAATGGCTTCATTCCTTAAGGCAAGGGGCGTGGAGAAAGGTGATCGGGTAGTGGCTTTTTTGCCTAATTGCCCGGAGGCAACAGTTGGCTTTTTAGCGGCTTGTTCCCTGGGGGTAATTTGGTCCAGCTGTTCACCGGACTTTGGTCCTAGCAGCGTGGTGGATCGGTTTCAGCAGATTACTCCGAAAGTACTGATTACCGTGGACGGCTACCGGTATGGCGGGAAGGAGTTTGATAAGAGCGCCGTGGTCCGCGAAATTGTAGACAGGTTACCCACCCTCGAAACCATTGTTGAGATTCCGTACCTGCAAAATGAAAAATTATTAACAAAGTCTGTCTCCTGGGCTGAGGTGGTGCGCACGCCGTTTGAAGGACTTGATTTCACTCCTGTGGACTTTTCTGATCCTATTTGGGTGCTTTATTCCTCGGGAACCACTGGCCAGCCCAAGGCGATTACTCATTCTCATGGGGGCACCTTGCTGGAGCACCTGAAGTATGTGAGTTTTCACAATGATGTGAAGCCTGGTGAGCGTTATTTCTGGTTTACCACCACAGGTTGGATGATGTGGAATTTTGTGCAGGCTACGCTGCTTGTAGGGGCCACCATCGTAATTTACGATGGAAGTCCGGGATTCCCTGATCTTGGTGTGTTGTGGCAGATGGCGCAAGATCATCAGATTCAGCATTTTGGTACCAGCGCACCCTATATTGTGGCCTGTATGAAAGCTGGTCTTGCTCCGGGGAGGGATTTTGACCTGAAAACCCTTCGCTCAATTAGCAGCACGGGATCTCCACTGCCTCCCGAGGGTTTCGATTGGGTCTACGAAGCGGTAAAGAAGGATTTGTGGCTCTGTTCGATGAGCGGAGGCACGGATGTTTGCTCTGCTTTTGTGGGAGGGTGTCCGCTTGAGCCTGTGTACGAAGGTGAGATACAGCGTCGGGCATTGGGATGCGCGATGTATGCTTTTGATGACGAAGGCAAGCCCTTGGTGGGAGAGGTTGGCGAAATGGTAGTTACCAGCCCCATGCCTTCTATGCCTATTTACTTCTGGAATGATCCAGACAAGGTGCGCTATCGCGAAAGCTACTTCGAAATGTTTCCTGGTATTTGGCGACATGGGGATTGGCTGTCTATCACAGAGCGCAATACCCTGGTAATTCACGGAAGATCCGATGCCACACTCAACAGGCACGGCGTACGTATTGGTACCGCAGAGATTTATCAGTCAGTGAGCAAGATTGAAACAATCGTGGATAGCCTGGTTGTCAATCTGGAGTTGGATGGAGGCAGGCATTTCATGCCCTTGTTTGTGGTGCTGAAAGAGGGACAAGCGCTGGATGATCAATTGATCAAACAGATCGGCCATCAACTAAAAACGGATTTCTCACCCAGACACATTCCTGACACAGTGGTTTTGGTGCGAGACCTGCCGTATACCATCAGTGGTAAAAAAATGGAGGCACCAGTCAAGAAGATACTTATGGGTAAACCGGTGGAGAAGGCGGCCAACCTTGGGGCCATGCGCAACCCGGAATCATTGGATTTCTTTGTGACTTACGCAAAGCAAGTTCCGGTCTGATTCAGCACGCACCTATTGGGGTCGCAAGGGTCCTTACATCGAAAATGTCCTGGAGATAAGGAAGCTGTCACCTAGTTTACTTATTTTGGTGTAAATCTCCAGCCAGATGATGAAATACCGTTATTATTTATGCTTTTTGCTGCTGTCTTTTTTGACACTTACAAGCACCTTTTCTCAGGAAAGAGAGCAGGATAGTCTGAGGCACCTGCTCCATCAACTAGACGAAACCGAACCAGAGAAACTAATAGAAGCTCATAATGCCCTGGCCTGGAGTTACAGAGATATCAGGCCGGATTCAGCACTCTATCATGCCAACAGTGCACTGAAGCTGGCTCGAAGAAATGGGTATGTGGATCAGGAGATACAGTCCATCAACTACGTGGGCGTGGCGTACCGAAACTTAAGTAACTTTTCAAAGGCCTTTGAGAAATACCTGGAGGCGCTCAAACTGTCGGAAGAGGCCGGGAATGGCGAGCAGCGGGGCTATTCACTGATTAATTTGGGTAATCTTTACCTGTATCAAACCAACTTTCATGGAGCCATTAAGTACTTCATTCAGGCACTTGACCAGGCTCAGAGTCTGGCAGATAAGCGTATGGTGGCTTATTGTTTTCTGAATCTCGGCAGGTCTTATAAAGGGATAGCGGAGTATGGACAGGCTGAGCTCTATTTTAAGCAGGCCATTGAAATCAGAAAGGAGCAGGGAGACCTTTATGGACAACTGGCGTCAGAGATAGACTTGGCTGAGGTTTATTTGCTGCAAGGCGACCTGCGCAAGTCTGAGCAGTATCATCTGAGCCTCATCCAGCGACTGGAGGAAATGGACAATCCACGGATGCTAGCAGTGGTCTATAATAACATTGCCAAGATTTATCTCTCGAGAAATGAATTAAAAAAAGCAGAAGGGTATGCTTACAAAGCTATTGAGAGTACACGAGATATCAACTCCAGGTTTGAAGAGAAGAATGTTTGGGAGAACCTCAGTAAGATTTATGCCAATGGGGATAATTTTGAAAGAGCCTTTGAAAGTCATGTGAAATATGCTGAGCTCAATCAGCAGCTGTTCAGTGAAGAGAATATTCGAAAGATCGAACAACTCAAGGGACAGTATGAAATGGAGCAGCAGGAGGTAGAAAATGAGTTTTTACGAAAACAAAGCGAACTCAACGAACAGGTGATCCGTACCCAGCGCATCATGATCACTGTTTCGGTGATCGGTATACTCTTATTTCTCACCATGACCATCATTTCCGTAAGGGGATACCTGGTGAAAAAGAAACTATCCAACGAAATCAGTAAGCAGCGGGACGAGATTAGCCGTGACAAGGAGCTCATACAGCAGCAATCAGATAAACTAATGGAACTGGACAAGGCTAAGTCACGATTTTTCGCGAACGTATCCCATGACTTACGCTCACCATTGAGTTTGATCATTGGCAACCTGGAGATGCTGCGTGAAGACGAGGATGTCGTACTCAGCTCCAGAGCCATCAAAAATCTTGAAACAGGCTATAAAAACTGTAAGAGACTTCTCTACCTCACCGATGAGATCAATGACCTGACCAAGCTGGAGGAGGGTAAAATCAACCTGAAAAAAGAAGTGGTTCGGTTTGGCTCCTACCTGGAGATGTTGGCGGAAATGTTTGTGGGGACAGCCGAGTACAAAGGCGTAAAGCTCACCTGTAAGAACAATATTCGAAAGGAAGAAACAGTCTTCATTGACCCACGACAGTTCGAGAAAATATTTTATAACCTGGTCTCCAATGCAGTGAGACATACTTCACGTGGAGATAAGATTACCATTGAGACCTTTATGGAGCAGGACAACATCCTGCTTCACATCACCGATACCGGTGAGGGGATCGCTCAGGAGAGTTTGCCTTATGTTTTTGATCGGTTTTATCAGTCAAAAAATAACGAATACAGGAGTAGGGAAGGGCTGGGGATAGGTCTCGCACTTGTGAAAGAGCTGGTAGAGTTACATAATGGTAAAATCACTGTGGAGAGCACCCTTGGGCTGGGTACGTCCTTCAAGTTGAGTTTCCCCAAAGTGGTATCAGAGTCTGAGCACCTTACGGTTCCACATACATTTACTTACGTGTCTGAGCGCAAGCACCTCTATGACGATCTGGATAGAGAAGAACGAGCCGGAGCCAGTGTGCCCAAGACCGAGGAAATGGAAACCATACTTATTGTGGATGACCACCCGGAAATCAGGTACCACATCAGGCAAATTCTTGAAGACGATTACCACATCATAGAGGCAGCCCATGGTATAGAGGCACTTGAACTGCTCAAACATAATGAAGTGGATCTGATGATCTCAGACCTGATGATGCCCTGGATGGATGGCTTTGAGTTGATAGAGTCCATTAAATCCAACCCTGAGCTAAGCAAAATACCCATTCTGGTAGTCTCTGCGCGTATTTCGGACTCCGATCAGGAGAAGGTGCTCTATCAGGGCATTAATGATTACCTGCAGAAACCTTTTCAAAAGAAGGAGTTAATGCTCAGAATTGGTAATCTGTTGCAACAGAAGAAGAATTATGAGGACTCAGAAGGGGATGTTTTTGGCAGACTGGCCGACAAGCAAAACCTGGACACTGTAGAAAAAGATATCCTGTCTCGGCTGGAGCAGATCGTAATGGAGAAAATTGATGACGAGAACCTATCGGTCTACGACCTGGCAGATGCCATGGCTGCAAGTGAGCGTCAGGTGTACCGACTGGTGAAGAAGATTACAGGTCTTACGCCTTTCGAATATGTCTCAGAGGTAAGGCTTAAATACGCTGAATATTTGATCAGGAAGGGAAAAGTGAAGAATGCCTCCGAAGCAGCGAGAAGCATTGGACTGAAGAACGTAACCGCCTTTGGCAAGCAGTATGAGAAAAAATTTGGAGTAAAGCCTTCAGAAGCTATTAAAGGCTAGTCTTCAGTTTGAAGACTGGCCTGAATAAGCGATTTCGGTAAGTTGTGCCTGATAAAATGAGTCAAAATAACTGTTTCGCATGCTTGGATTCCCTACGAATACATCATCATTTTGAAAAAACTCATTGGTTTTTTTGCTATTAAGAAGCTTGTTTAATCCTCTGGAAATTTTATTTTTTCTATCACCCATGGTTTCTCAGTAATAAATAAATTGGTCATTGGAGGCTTCTTTGGCCTTGTTGACAAGCGTAATGCCCATTATCATGAGTATTAGCGTAGCACAGAAAATGATCAATTTGTTGAACATATTACAGGAAAGGCAATGATTTGATAGACCACCCCTAAAGAATGTGTAAAAAAATTAATTAATTCTTAAGGAGTCCTGTCTCACCGAGGCTACACCATAGTAGCCAAGTACCTGAGTGGTGCTACTCAGATAGTGCAGATTGCCCTTCACGGGAGCTGGAGACACTGAGGATACTGTGCCCAACGTGGTGGTCTGTGACTTGAGAAGACTCAGGTATTCGTAAGCTTTTTGTGATATTTCCAGTTTTTCCACCGTGATTTTATCACCCAGCTGATATTCAAAATTAGTGAAGTCATTTTGGTAAGCATTACCATCAAAAAATCGGTCACTGAGGAGGACTAAATATTCGGGATCGGAGAAAAGCGTGTCATTTTTGTACAATTTCCATCGGTAATAATTTCTCGCGCTTCCTTCATCCTTCGCAAACGCAATAGGATAGTACACTTTTTCATCTATTTGAGGGTCTTCTTCAGACGGCCGCAGGTAAAAGTCGAAAGCGAGACTGTCGATCTCTGAGGCAGGCTGAATCATCTCCATATTTGACTCAACGATGCTGCCATTGGGCATACTGATCCGTATCCAATAGGAGTTATAGGGCTGCCCTGCAAACGGGATATCAGAGAGGTATAGCCCATTCGATTGATGGGAAAAGGTAAACTGTTCGTTTCGGCTGCTTCTGACCTGTATTTCTGCATCCGAAACAAAACGATTGGCTTCACTGCTGAGGAATTCCTGGGACCTGGAAAGCCTGACATATTGTTGAGTATCCTGGTCTGTCAGCCAGCCCTCCACCACCAGAAAAGAAGACGAGGCGGTAGGGAGGTCATCTGTGCCACATGCCAGTAGAATAATTGCGAGCGATATGGTGAGAATGTGTTTCAAAACTTAAAGTTGTAAGTGATGGCCGGGATTACCGAATCGAAAATGGTGTAAGGCTCAATGGTGGTCACCCCCGACTGTTTATCTTCCTTGAAGAAATAGGAGTACACATTGTTCCTGCCATAAGCATTGTAAACCACCAGGGTCCAGTAATCTTCGAAACGTTTTGGGGTACCGTCTGCTTTGAATTGTTTTCCCTGCCATTTTACAGATAAGTCCAGTCGGTGATAGTCTGGTAGACGACTCTGGTTTCGATTACCGAAATGAGGAATCAGGTTGCCTTCATAAATGTATTTGCCTAATGGCAGGGTAAAAGGTCTACCAGAATTGTATTTGAAGCTGAAAGATCCGCTGAGCCTGGGGAGAAACTTATAGATACCTACCAGCGAGATATCGTGTTTTTTATCATAGTTGGATGGAAAGTATCGACCGTTGTTGATGGTTTCCTCATCAAATTGCCCAGCCACTTTGATTTCACTTCGGGAGAGGGTGTAGCTCAGCCATCCGGTAAATTTGCCCTCATTCTTTTTAAGGAAAAATTCCATACCATATGCTCTACCCATTCCGGTAAGCAGCTCGGTTTCAGGATTGGGATTGAAGAGGAGGTCTGCTCCATCCTTGTATTGCACCATATTGACCAGCCGCTTGAAATAGCCATCCACATAGGTTTCCCACTTATTGTCTTTAAAGTTCTGATAGATACCTAGAGAATAGTGATGGGAAGTGGTAGGTGCGATGTGAGAGTCGCTTAGTTTCCAGATATCCGTTGGGGCGGGAGTGATGGTGCTGGAGATCAGGTGGAGGTATTGCAGAGATTTGGTGTAGCTGGCCTTGATGCTGGCTTGCTCACTGAGGCGATAAGATACTGACGCCCGCGGCTCCCATCCGTAGTAGGACTTCATGATTTCCAGAGCGCCGAAGGTCAGTGTATCCGTAATGCTCTCATTGCTTCTGGGAAGCTCCGGGTCGTATTGGTAGATGGTGCCAGCACCTAAATAATGGAGGGAGGAAATCCTGAAACCATAGAGTGCAGAAAACTTTTTCCCCAATGTGGCTTCATGACTCAGGTAGATAGCACTTTCCACGCCATGTTCTGAATCCAGATAAAGGGGATTGGATGAAGAGGTTTGCTCATCAAAGGGAATTCGGTCCCCGGGTTTGAGTCTGTGAAATATGGTGCTGCCACCAAATTTGAGTTCATGCTTTGGGGTAATCACATACCCCCAATCGGACTTAGCCGTGTAGTCAATGATCCTGGACTTTCCTATAAAACTGGCAGCTTCTCTTGGCTGGGTGATTTTGTAATTGTATTCACTCAGAATGGCCGAAAAATTCGCAAATACCCTACGGCCAAAGAGATGATTCCACCTGAGAGAGAAATTGCGGTTGCCCCAGTTTCTCACCGTCTCAAAAGTGTTGGTATTCCGGTCATTGCCGAAATACCCCGAAAAGTAGAAGGTATTCTTTTTGTTGTACTTGAGATTGATCTTGGCATTCAGATCCTGAAAGCTGGTGCTTGTATTATTATCCAGGGATAAATCGAAAATGGATTGCCTGCCCGAAAGGATAAATGAGCTTTGCTTTTTCTTGATGGGCCCCTCAGCGATGAAGCGGGCAGATACTAAGCCGATACCTCCAGTGAAGTGATAATTTTGATCGTCTCCTTCTTTTTGATGAACTGAGATCACCGATGACGCCCGGCCTCCATAGCTTGGCGGGATGAACCCTTTCATGATCTCCACATTATTCACAGCTTCCGGATTGAAGACCGAGATCAACCCATAAAGGTGGTTTGGGTTGTATACAGTGGCTTCATCCAGAAGGATGAGGTTTTGATCCGTACTGCCCCCACGTATGTTCAGGCCGTTGGCATCTTCCCCCAGCGTTTTGATGCCGGGGAGCAGTGTGGCGCCCTGCAGCACGTCTACTTCGCCCAGGAAGTAGGGGATTTGCCCTTCTGTACTCAGGTTGAGGGTATTGATACCCGGGATCAGGCTGGATACGTTAAAATCCGGCTCAATTGCAGAAATGGTTATTTCATTGAGCTCATTCACCTTTTGAGCCAGCATGAAATTTCGGATGTGCCCTTTACTCAGATCAATGGTGTCCAGAATGTCTTCGTATCCAATAAAGCTGACTCTCACCACATGCTCACCTGCGGAAAGTGAAAGTGAGAAGTAGCCGTAGCTATTGGTAATCACACCGTTCAGGCTGCCGGGTTCGTATACAGCAGCGCCTATTAGTGCCTCGCCGCTTTCCAGGTCACGTACGGTTCCTCGTATGGTTTGAAGTTCCACTGTTGGCTTTTCGTAGCTAATAGCCACAATATTGCCATTGACGGTATAATTAATTCCTGTTTGAGTTTTCAGTGCTTTCAGGAAGTCTTCATAAAGAAGTTGGCTGCTTTTGAAATTGCATCGAGCATTTGGGAGCTTGCTACTACTATAGGCAATGGGAAAACCCTGGGCTTTGGCGGTTTGCAGTGCAGAATCCAGGGTGTAGCTGTAGGTCGCCAATGTAATGGGCCTCTTCAGGATTTCCTGAGCCGTGCCCGTCGTGCAAAACAGGGAAAAAATCAAAACGAAAAAGGCTAGGAGAAATTTTGGCATTAATTTCTGAAACGAATCTTTACGAAGATCGATTGACTTTAATGCCGCAAAAATAAAGCTTAATTACAACCCTTACCGGAAAATTTGATGTTATCTCCGGAGATGTGACTTTTAGCGTTGAGGATGGTGGAAATGATGTCCACCACATTTTCAAGGGGAGTTTCATCAAACTCGGCAGTTATTCTGCATTGTCTGATGGATTTGTTGGTACTTATTTTCACCTGATAGTAGCGTTCGAGTAGCGGGAGCACCTGGTCAAGCGGCTCGTTTTCAAACTTGAACTGCCCGGTTTTCCAGCCTAAGAGGTTCATGTTGGGGGCAGTAGCCACTCGTATACTTCCCTGATTGGTAGCGCTGGCCTGCTGACCTTTGTACACCATTCTCTTGTCTTGCTCGGTTTCTACTCTCACGGTGCCGGAGGTCACCAGTAGTTGCAGACCTTTTCGAGTGTTCAGGTTAAATGAAGTGCCCAGTACGGTCACTTTGCCGGATGCAGAGGTGATGATAAAAGGAACGCTTCCTTTGGTGACTTCAAAATAGGCTTCACCTTTAAGGTTTACAGCTCTTTTTTCAGGAAAGCTGGTCTCGTCATATTGAATTTGACTGTTTTTGGCCAATGTGATAACCGATCCGTCAGGGAGCACTACTTCTTGTAGTTGGTCCGAGGAAATTACCTCCGAGAGAGTTGCCGGGGCCTTGGTGTCAATATTTTGAGTAACTGCATAGCCCAATCCGAACAGCACCACAAGAACCGCGGCGATTCTCAACAGCAATGGGGTAACGGACCTTTTGGGTACGAGTTGGGTATGAAGCTTGTTCCATGCCGCATCCACATCCACAGGTTGATCAAACTCACTCATTTCCATGAACAAATCGAAATCATCCTGCTCTTCCAAATTCTGAGCTTTGGAAGGGGTTCCCTGATTATATTTTTGGATCCAGTTGGACATTTGGTTGTAAGGCAATGAATAGGGGGTACACCCCTAAGGTTGCGAAATATATTTATTTTATTCGGTGATTTTTCAATTCGTCACTCAGTGTTTCCTTTAATTTTTTTAGTGCTATGCTCATTTGATTTTCCACGGTCTTTACTGAAATCTCCAGGTCTTCGGCTATTTCAGGATAGGTGAGTCCGCCATACCGACTCAGCACAAATATGTTTCTGCATTTCTCAGGAAGTTGATCTATCGCATACTGGATTTTCTTTTTCAGAAGTCGGGTGTCGTCCACAAACATTACTGACTCACTCGCTGCGGAAATTCCCGACAGATCTGTCATCGATTGTTGTCTTGGGAGCTCCAGTTTGATGTAATTCAAACACTTGTTCTTGACCGATGAGAACAGGTAAGATTTTAACTCCCCTCTGAGCTCTATTTGTTGGCGCTTTTCCCAGATGTACATAAAGACCTCCTGAGCCATTTCTTCACCAATGTCAGCGTTTCTGACCATGCTGGTTGCAAATCTCGCCAATGGGGCATAATACCTCCTGAAGATTACCTCGTATGATTTGAGGTTACCGCCCTTTATTTCCAGAAACAGCTGATGATCGTTTGGTTCAGTGCTCATTTAGTTGATAGAGGAGTGTTGGGCAGCCTCCAGGGACTTGAGTAAAACAATAAGGGATGGATTAAATATCGACCCGTAATAATAATTTTCGGCCATCACGCAGACCACCATTTGCTGGTCGGGTATGATGTACAGGTTTTGGCCTGCTTCGCCAGAGAGAAAGTAGGTATTTCGCACCTGAGACAGGTATCTGTTAAGGAAGTCTTCTGTAAATATCCACCAGCCATATCCCACACTGTAGTCCAATGAGGTTTGGACTTTGGTGGTGGTGACCTCTAGTATCCAATCACGATCTATCAGCCGCTGCTTATTCACCCAGCGCCCCTCCTGTAGGACCAGGTAACCGATCTTCGCAAAATCCAGAGTGGTCATTTTGAGTCCGTTGGCGCAGTTGAGGGTGCCGTCAGGGGAGGTTTCCCACTGGTAGCCGGTGATATTAAGTGGCTCTAACAGATGGGTATTAATGTACTCTTCCAGTTGGCCGGTGGGCAGTACATTTTGAATAATTCTAGCAATGACCAGTCCCATGCCCGTGTTGATAACAAATCTCAGACCAGGGTCTGCCTCCAGTGATTTACCAAGAATGTATGCGGGCCAGTCACTTGTACTACGCATTTTTTGAAAATCACTATCGCCTCTTTGGATGTTGACATGAGGCTCATTCCAGCTGATGCCTGACTTATGTGTCAGGAGGTGTCTGATGGTGATTTCGCGCTTCTTGGGACTGTTAGAGAAGATCGTTTCATATTCTGGCAGGTATGAGTAGATCGGATCATCCAGACTTTGAATATATCCGTCTTTAAGGATTTGATCCAAAAGCAATACGATGATTGAGAACGCAGACTTACCTATTGGCTTGAGTTGATTACGGGCAGAGAAGTTGTAGTAATTTTCAAAAACCAGTTGATCATTTTTGAGGATGATTAGCCCGGTGACCAGGTTATGGTCTCCTGCTATCAATGCTTCATTGAGGGCATACAAGGCATCAGCATCAAGGCCTACCTCAGCCGGCTGGCTATACTTCCAGATGTTTTGATCCTTAGGTAGGTCATCTCCCAGATAGCATCCAGAAAGTGCAAGAAAAATACCTAAGACGTAGAATTTATTCATTTGAAGTATCCTGCCTTTAAACCGAAACCAGCGGTGAACCCCGAAAATTCCCCTGAGTCTGTGCCAGTCAGAGAAAGATTGTAGATTTTCCGATAGCCAGAAGTTATAAAAAGTTTGAGATACCTGAAAGGTACCCCACTTATCTGGATTTCGGGTTTGATCAAATCAAACTCATCTCTGGAAAAATCTGCCCGGGAGTCTGTACGTTCCCAGATCATGTCTCCATGTCCATAGTTGAGTCTTATATCAAGTTCGAACTGATTTATACGTAAAACCTGCATGCCTAGATAGCCTCCGCCAAACATATATTCAAGTTTAAAGCTGTTGGGAAAAACCAGAGTCTTTTCATAGTGCCCTTTGAAAGTACTGAGGAATACACCTCCAGAAACCCTGCGATAGGAGAGCCCAAATCCGATTTGATCACAGGCGTACGGGCCTTCGGGCCCCGGGGTAACTTCTATCAGCGGTTCCAAATAAAGGCCATATTGATAAAGTGCCTGATCATGGTATACGGCAGTGTCCGCAGTATTCAGGGTGTCCAGACTTCTTTCCTGGGCAAATAGCCTGGCCATGGTACATGTAAGGAGGATGATAAAGACTATTCGCATATACTATGAAGCTGGCGGCTTAGCGTACCGTAAACTTACCTTTTTGAATATTTTTTTGTAGCGATGCAACCTTATTAATTTACTCAAGTCCTTTGTACGAAAATTGTTTAATGGGATTGGAAGCTTCAACCGTCAACCTACATTTTGAGATCATAGAGAGATGCCGTCATGGAGATGAGGCTGCGCAGTATGAACTGTACAGGCTCTACTCAAAGGCGATGTTTAATACTGCATTTAGAATATGTGGGGCCAGAGAGGAAGCGGAGGATGTGCTGCAGGAGTCCTTTTTGAGTGCATTTAAACACATTGCTTCTTACAGAGCCGAAGCTTCATTCGGAGCCTGGCTGAAGAGAATAGTGGTGAACAAGGCCCTCTCGGCCCTGAAGAAAAACGCCAGAGAGGCCCTGATGATGGAGGAGGTAGTGGATGAGCACCAGTATGAAGTTCAGAACAACGATACACCCGCGACCATCGACGTGGATCGGGTAAGAATGGCAGTGATGGAGCTGCCCACAGGATTCAGAAGTGTGTTGTCGCTCTATTTATTCGAAGGGTACGACCACAAGGAGATTAGTGAGATATTGGGGATTTCCGAGTCTACATCCAAAACCCAATATAAAAGAGCGAAAGATAAATTGAGATCACTATTAGAAAAGGAGGTAAGCCATGGATGATCAGTTAGAAAGATTCATTTCAGAAAATAGGGCCGCTTTTGATCAGGAGGAACCCTCACCCCAGGTGTGGAGCGAAATTTCCAGAAAACAACGGCGCCCTGGTATCTGGGTGGGATGGTGGAAGGTGGCAGCGATCTGCTTTCTTATTTCCACAGTTTACCTGATTGTAGACCGGCATCAGTCTGATGGAGGTGCTATACTTGAGCCTGGGGATGAGCTTGCGGAATTTGCCTTGGTGGAGGACTATTATACCTCCATGATTGCCCAGCGAAAATCCCAGCTCGCTGAATTATCCGATTCCGAACTGCGTAGAAATTTCCTTCTGGAAATACAGCGGTTGGATGATCGGTATGCTGAGCTAAAAGAAACCTATACCGCTCAGAATGCCAGTGTGATGCTGTCAGATGCCATGATTAACAACCTGAAGCTGAGAATAGATATTCTGGATCAGCAACTAAGAATTTTGAAAGAACTAAAAGACCAAGAAAATGAGAATGTATCCCAAATTGAAATTTGAGCTAATGGCGTTGTTGTTACTGTGCACCTATTACGGGTATTCAGGTGTGCTGGAGGAGAAGAAGCAAGTGATAGAGAAGTCATATGACGTCACCGAAAAGACCGCTTTTGAAGCGACCAATCAATTCGGAGATGTGCATGTAAACACCTGGGACCAGAAGAAACTCAAAGTGGTGGTGGAGATCACTGCCAATGGGAAAAGTGAGGAACGTGCACAGAAGATGCTGGACAGGATCAGTATTCAGATTGTGACCAAGGGAAGTCTCATCTCATTTGTCACAGCCATGGATGGCAATATGAATGCAAAAGGAGATGAGTCATTCAGGATAGACTACACTGTAAACCTCCCGGCTGGCAATAAAGTGGCTGTGACCAACAAATTTGGAGATATCTATCTGGGTAACCGGACTGGTGATGTCGACCTGGACCTGAGCTATGGAAACCTGAAGGCGGAAGACATTCAGGGGTATCTGGAACTTGAGCTCTCGTTTGGGAAGGGATTTCTTGGTAACACGGGCAAGTCTCACATCGAGGTGAAATATTCTGAGCTGGATATGGGGAACGCCACTAGCATAGAGATGGAACAACAGTTTTCGGATGTGGAGATCGGTGATGTAGATGAATTGGAGATTGAGAGTAAGTATGGCGCTGTGACCCTGGGCACTGTAGGGGTAGTGGACTCTGATGTGCAGTTCTCCGGATTCAAAATAGAACGATTGCTCAAGAGTCTGTATATGGAAGCCAACTACGTGTCGGAGTTCGAAATCAAGAGTCTGAGTAAGGATTTCACAAAAGTGTCTTTTTTTGGAAAGTTTAGTACGATCAACATCCGTCTGGAAGAAGGATTGAAAGCTGACCTGGAGGCTGAGTTTAGCTTTTCCAATATGAATTCCAGTATTTCAAACATGGAAACCTATTACAGGGTAAAAGAAGATCACAGAAGTGAATACAAAGCGAGAATAGGTGGGGGTGATCCTAATAAAAAGATCATTGTGAAGTCGAGCTATGGGGACCTGCGGCTCAGGTGATTCCTCAGAACAGGCCTGTGAGCTCGAAGTTCTCTTTGGTAGAGTCTTTGATTTTGCCACCCTCACATTTAATCACACGCGCAGGAAATTTTTGAAGAAGGTGATGGTTGTGCGTGGCCATCACCACTGAGGTGCCGCTTTTGTTGATCTCGAGGAAGAGCTTCATGATGCCGTCAGAGACCTCTGGGTCGAGATTTCCTGTGGGCTCATCAGCAAATAGGATCTGGGGCTCATTGATCAGCGCACGGGCGATTACCACACGCTGCTGTTCACCACCACTCAGCTGATGGGGCATTTTGGAAGATACAGAGCCCAGTCCTACGCGCATGAGCACCTCGGCCAGCCGGCTCTTCATTTTCGACTTTTCTTTCCACCCTGTAGCTTTCATGACAAAGTACAGATTCTCTGCCACGCTCCGGTCATAAAAGAGCTCAAAGTCCTGAAAAATAATGCCTATTTTCCTTCGTAGATAGGGGACATCAGAGGATTTGATTCCTCTGATGTCATATCCCACTACTTTAATATCTCCCAATCTGAGTGGAAGATCGCCGTACAGCGTTTTCAGGAGTGAAGATTTACCACTGCCTGTTCTTCCTACCAGATATAAAAACTCACCCTTGCCAATATCAAACGTGATCTCACTCAGTACCGTGGCATGATCCTGAAAGATGTTGGCATTCCTGATGGAAACAATGGGTTCGTCTGAGAAGGACATAATGTTAGATTTCCAATTTTTGAAGCTTTCCGAAAGGGAGCTCATCGATTACCGCTTTGAGCTCCGCTTCTTTCCCCTCCAGTCCAAATTTCTCCAGTTTCTGAAGGGGTCTGTCAGCCCTGAAATAGGCAATAAGTACAAATTTGTCATCTCGTAGTTGGATGTAGTCCGGAATCTTGGCCTTCCCCTTTACTTTAATGATATACATGGTAGCAGCACAAACGTTCATCATCCAAACTATCAGATGTGCTTACTTGTTGCCTTTTTTGTAATCTGCGAGGAATTTTTCCAGGCCACTGTCAGTCAAAGGATGCTTTAGCAAGCCGGTGATGACAGATAGGGGACAAGTCACTACATCCGCACCGATTTCGGCACATTGGATCAGGTGCATGTTATGTCTTACAGATGCAGCAAGCACCTCAGTTTCAAATTCGTAATTGTCAAAGATCTGAACGATCTGCTCAATCAATGTGAGGCCATCAAACCCAATATCGTCCAACCTGCCGATGAAAGGAGAGATATAGCTGGCACCGGCTTTGGCTGCTAATATGGCCTGACCTGCACTGAAAATCAAGGTGCAATTGGTTCGGATTCCTTCATCTGTAAGGGCCTTGATCGCTTTTACTCCGTCTTTGATCATCGGGATTTTCACCACGATCTTATCATCAATTTTGGCCAGCTCTTTACCTTCTTTGAGCATGGCTTCATACTCAGTAGAGATCACCTCAGCGCTTACATTGTCATCTACTATGTTGCAGATGTCTTTGTAGTGTTTCAATATATTGTCCTTACCTGTGATTCCTTCCTTGGCCATCAAAGATGGATTGGTGGTCACACCATCCAATACGCCCAGGTCATAGGCTTCCTGAATCTCATCAAGGTTTGCTGTGTCTATGAAAAATTTCATGTGTTCTTTTCTGTTTGTATGATTAAAAAATATGACTTAAAATTAGGACAATGTGGGGAAACAAAAAAGGCAAACGAAATGTCGCACCGCTACAACCGCCTACCCTTGCTACCTTCCGGTCCTGGGGGATTCAGCAGGAGCTGGTCGCATCCGTTTGCCAGGTTGCAAAGGTAACAAAGAAATGCCCTTAAGATGAAATTATAATTCAGAAATAGATCGATATTCTTCGCTATGATAGTCGCCACCTGCTCTATCTGGCTCAGCATCATTATCCAGGCTTTCATTATCCTCCTCCAAATCAGAGAAATAGCTATCCGGCACGTCATCGTACTCCATATAGTCCTGAGCATCTATGTCATTTTCTCTCATGTTAAATCTCATTTGATTCACTGGCTAAATTATCCTGAAGCACGCTTAAAGAAATCACTGGGTAGGTTATCTCTTGTTTAGAAGATTGTTATGTTAAAACTTTCCGAATAGGATTTCAGATGTAACCTTCTCAAATGCGTGGATAATGTTTGTATTACTACGCGTAAGGGGTGTATTTTTGTGAAGTTTTATACTTCAAACTCAATAAGAATATGGGAAAAGGAGATAGAAAAACACGCAGAGGTAAAATAGCCAAAGGAACCTATGGTGTCAGAAGACCCAAGAACACAACCGGGAAAGCTGAAGCACCAAAAAAAGGCAAGAAAAAGTAACACAGGCCGTTTAAGTGTGATTGGGCATTAACCCCGGCATTTCCACGGATTATTCCAGAAACATTGTTGGGGCCTGCGAGGTGGTATATTTTATGAGAAAAATTCTGATCATTCTGTTAATAGTAACTGCCGGACAGGGAGCGTATGCCCAGGTGAAGGGGTTTGTGGGGCTGAAAGGTGGAGGACATCTGAGTACCGCGTATATCGAACATACGATCTATAACACCTTTATGAATACCGGGTTCATTCCCGGTTATCAGGGTGGATTGATGCTTAAATTATTCACGAATAGGTCCAGTACCTCATTTCTCAATGCCGGACTGCAATCTGGCCTGGCTTATGAGCAGAAGGGGTGGAAGCAAACTTTTGCTACAGATGAACCCACTTACCATATCAAGATGTCTTACCTCAATTTTCCGGTGGAGGCCATGGCCTATGCGGGAAAAGGCAACACAAAGTTTTTCTTTACATTAGGGATGTTTACCGAGTGGCTCGTCAATGTGGAGAAAGATCCTGATCCCAATCCTGACAACATGGGGACTGGTGTGGAGTTTTATACCTATGAGGAAAACCGCGACCGAACCTTTGGGTATGGAGTGCGATTATCTCTGGGTGTGCAGCATGAATTTCCTTTTGGGGCCATTCACCTAGATGGGTTTATCTCCTATAGTGTGAGCAGTCTTATGAAAACGGAGGATTTAGATAACCGCCTTCCGGATCTCAGTAATCATTATCTGGCAGGATTTACCGTTGCCTACATGATTCCTTTCGGGAAGATGGATTTTTAGGGTAACTTTCTGTACCCAAACCCATCATTCTCATGAACCTCGGAGCCCTCAAGTACCTCAGTGTACTTTCCTTGCCTGTTCTGGCTTATTTCTCATTTCATAGTACGGGGTGGCTGACCTTTTTGCCCTTGCTGGAGGCTTTTATGATCATTCCGATCCTTGAGCTTTTTTTTAAGCCAGACCCTGATAATTTCTCGGAGGTAGAGGAACAGAAGCGATTGGAAAATCCTATTTATGATCTTTTAGTTTATCTGGTGGTGCCAATACAACTAGTCTGCGTGTGGTGGTTTCTTGAGTCCATGACTCAACCGGTAGAGCTATTGACCAGGATAGGAAGAATCACCGCCATGGGGATGCTCTGTGGGGTGATGGGGATCAATGTGGCCCATGAATTGGGACACAGGAAGCGAAAGTATGAGCAACAAATGTCTAAACTGTTGCTGCTGACCTCACTGTACATGCATTTTTTCATCGAACACAACAGAGGTCATCACAAGCATGTGTCTACTGCTGAAGACCCATCGTCTGCGCGATTGGGAGAGTCTTTATACGCTTTTTGGATCCGATCGGTGGTGCTATCCTACCTCTCCGCATGGAAGTTGGAAGCTGGCAGGCTGAGAAAGAAAGGTCAGCATACCTTTTCGATACATAACGAAATGCTCCAATTTCAGGTGATCCAATTAACATTCTTACTTGTGGTTGGTTATGTATATGGGTGGGCAGTAATGCTGTATTATGTTCTGGCAGCGATCATGGGCTTTCTATTGCTGGAGACCGTCAATTACATTGAGCATTACGGACTGTCCAGGAATAAAACCGAGCGAGGCTATGAACGTGTGATGCCGGCTCATTCATGGAATTCTGATCATCTGGTAGGTCGAATTATGCTTTTTGAGCTTTCACGACACTCTGATCATCATTACATAGCTAGCAGAAAATACCAGGTGCTGAGACATATGGATGAAAGCCCCCAAATGCCAACGGGGTATCCGGGTATGATGTTGATGGCCACAGTGCCTCCATTGTGGTTTTACGTGATGGATAGTCGAATAGGGGAGTATCGCAATGATTGATTGATAATATTATTAAATCATTAAAAATAGTGAATATTATTTGAATTTAGTTCAATAATATTTCTAATTTTGTATGAAATCATTAAAACCGTTTAAAAGTAATCAAAATGGCAGCAGAAAAAATTGAAAAAGCACTGGTAGAAGCTAAGGACAAGCTTTCTCAACTTGGTATTGAGGAGCAGCTGGTTTCAGAAATCGAATGGTGTTTGGGGAGCTACGCTCATGACCAAAATGCCGAAGGTCTTTATGTTAAAGGGGCAGAGGCATACACAGCTCTTGAAAAGTTTAAGAAAACGAACGCCCGGAAGGTATCGAAGAAGTTATTGGATGATCTGGAGAAGGCGATCAAATCCAAGTAAGAGAAATTTAAGTGATATTAAAAAAGGCTATCTCTGTCTCGAGAAGAGGAAGAGAAAGCCTTTTTTTATGCTCTAAACAGAAGTTTTATTTTTTGGGGATCAGGTGTTGATCAGCTATTGACCTCAGGTAGCTTCTCTTGGTGCTAATACTGGGGTCTGAATAAATATATGCCGAAAGATCCGCAACCACACCGGGCTTGTAGCCCAGGGCCAAAGCAAGACGTTCACAAAACTGTATTTCACTCTGATAGATTTTTCCATCTACTTTCATGAGTTGAATGACATCAAACAGGTAAGTGAATTTTTCATCGGGCGGTAAATTCTTAAGGTTAGGAATGGGTCTGGGGTTGTCTATGATCAACTCCACCTCTTCCCTGGAAAGTCCACAACGCTCTCCTATTTTATGAATCAGTTTACTCTCTTCTTCGGCTAGAAATTTATCAGCCATCGAAAGGTGAACCAGAATGCTCAGTTGTTCTTCATTGGATAACATAGTGTGAAGATAATTCAAAAAATGAAAACCTATCTCAAAACTATTCTTGATTTATGCAGGATGCCTGTAGGTGAACTGATACTGATAATGTGAGTGCCATTGATAATGTATTCCGGAATCATCAGATCGGCACCCGTGCTTTCGGGAATCAGGTGTGTCTGAAAGGCTAATTTACCTTCCGGGGTGTACATGATAATGTCTACAGAAACACCAGGAAGCAGGTTTTTAATGTTCAGCGTCCGGTTTCCATTTTCCAGTAGTGTGGGGTAAATTTCTGTTTCACCAGTGTGACTAGGCACTATGTAGCGAACCTCAGAATGCTCCCATTTACCATCATAGTCTATTTGGCGAATGCGATAATAGCAACTTCTGATGAGCGGTAAATCTTCGTAAGTATACACGGATACTCCCTTGTAATTACCCTTTCCTTTCAGTTGCCCGATTACGCTCCAGTTTTCACCATTGTATGATTTTTCCACATGAAACCACTCGTTGTTAATTTCCTGAGCTGTTGACCAGGTGATTTTTGGTCGTTGATTATTGACCAGTGACACATCTACGGAAAGCCAGGTTACGGGTAGTGCACCTTCTCCGGCATATGGAGATCCCACATCGCTGCCAGAGCCGCCGCCCTGTGCCGGGATGGTATGGGCATATCCTGTAGGCGTACTAGTGGCGTCATTGCTTTGGGCCCAGCTGGAGCCGGTGTTGTTGTCAGATGCCAGTGATTGGAGATAGATGCTTTTACCGTCTGATGATCCCACGGCAGGCCAGCTGCCACTTCCGTTCTGATAGGTCACTTCATCCAGGGCATTGGTAAGGTTGCCATTATCATAATAGGCACTATTGCCCCACAAACCCAGTGACATTCCTATATTGGAGAGGTCTGGTAGGTTAACGGTGAGTGTCGGTATGGTATTCCCCGTTGCCCACGCCGCTTGAAAATCGGCATCTGTAATGTTCTGATCTATGAGTATGACACCTTCATTTGGAGCCAGGGTGTAGCTTTCTGTTATCGGGGTCTCGCCAGCACTTCCTGAGTTATCGTACAATATAAAACCTTCCAGATCTATTGGAACAATTGAGTTATTATAGACTTCCACCCACTCATAGTCAGGTTCAGCGCTGTTAGGGTCATACATGATCTCTGTGATCAAAATATCAGGATGACTATTGCCAACGTTTACCACGATATTGTCGATGGAAAATTCATCTCGGGCACCACTGCCAGACGCATCGTCAAATTGCCAGGAAAGATAAAAATTAGTTCCGCTATCCCAAGACAGACCATAGATCGTCTTACTGACGGAGTACTTTACCCATTCTGGGCTACCATCCGCAGTTGTTGGAGTTGTGACCTCTTTGGAGTCCACCGTTTCGTAGATGGTATTGTCCGAGCTGAAAGCCAGATCAATCGCACTAGAAGCATTTTGATCATTATATACATATACATCATAAGAGACAGTGACTGTTCGGATGGTCGTAGCGACAATGTCGTTTTGGAGCTTCAGTCGCAAACTGCCAGGTGTCATATCTGTGTCATTGGCTTGGAATCCGAGCGCATAGTCAGGCGATAGAATGGTGGCAGTATTGAAGGCATAGAGCGCACTTAAGGCAACACCACCCTGCGAAATACCTCCGGTGAAGTCTCCCAGGAGCCCTGTTCCGTCGAAAGGGACATCACCATCACTCATACCATATATGGCCCATGCCCGAGAATCAAGCTGACCCAGAGTGACCGGAAGATTCACTAACCCAAGTCCTTGCAGGGGTCCCAGATTCACCCCGAGGAGGGTATTGTCAAAGTCGATGGTGTGGTCTGTATCAAGTGAATTGATGCTTAATTGAGCACTGCTGGAATAGAATGCCAGCAGCATCAGTAGAATTGTTTTGGTTTTAAGTAGAGTCATTTTATGCGGTAATTTGATCTCAACACAATGATACCTAGGTGGATAGGACCTGATGGAGTAAAAACGTTCAGTGATACGTTTTACTCGTTGGAATTTTTTTAAACGAAGTACTTGGAATTGATTTTATGCCTGTTGTACATTAGCGGCATGATTAGAACAAACACATACTACTGGTGGCACATACTCCTTTTAGGTTTATGAACAGAAGTGGTATGTAGAAGAATATATCTTGTAAAACCCGCTGTTCACAGCGGGTTTTTTTTTGGACAATAAAAATCAGATGGAAAAAAAGTACCAACTCAAGATCAGACAAAAAAACCTCCTGGCAGACATGGTCACGCCGGTGGGATTGTATTTAAAAATTCGTGATAAGTACGCCAAGTCCTTCTTATTGGAAAGTTCGGATTATCATGGTTCTGAAAATAGTTTTAGCTATATCTGCTGTGATCCCATTGCCTCATTCAAAGTAGAGAACGATCAGGTGGAAATGTCTTTTCCGGATGGGATCGTGGAGCATGGGTCGGCCTCTGAGAAGCGTGAAGTGCTTCCATTTTTGCGAGATTTTCTCGGACGGTTTGATATCCCCAACCAGGATGATAAATTCATTCGTACCGGACTATTTGGCTATATGTCTTATGATGCGGTGCAGTACTTTGAGGACATTTCATTATCAAATCCCAAGACTCCATCTTCAGAAATACCACAAATCCATTACAGTGTATTTCGATATATTATTGCCCTTGATCACTTCAAAAATGAGTGTTATCTAATGGAGTGCCATCTGGATGAGCCTCAGGATTCAGGTTTTGAGGATTTGCTCAATGTGATTTCTCAAAAGAATATCCCGTCTTATTCGTTTGAAAAGTCATCTGAAACCAATTCAAATTTTGATGACAACACCTTCTTGGAGCGTGTGAATAAGGGGATCAAACATTGTGATCTGGGTGATGTTTTTCAGGTGGTATTCTCCAGACAGTTTAGCACACGTTTCAAAGGAGATGAATTCCAGGTATACAGAGCTTTAAGATCCATCAATCCTTCTCCCTACCTCTTTTACTTTGATTACGGTGGGTACAAGATATTTGGCTCCTCACCAGAAGCCCAGATTGTGGTCAACAAAGAGGAGGCCGTTATTTATCCGATTGCAGGAACATTCAAGCGTACCGGAGATGATGCAGCGGATGCTGAATTGGCCAAAAAGCTCCTCGAAGATCCAAAAGAGAATTCGGAACACATCATGCTGGTGGATCTGGCCAGAAACGACCTGAGTAAAAGCTCCGATGAGGTGAAAGTGGAGACTTATAAAGAAGTACAATACTATTCGCATGTGATTCATTTGGTATCTAAGGTGACCGGAAAACTGCGAAAGGATGCTGATCCCCTCGATATTGTGGCCAGTACTTTCCCGGCAGGGACCCTGTCAGGAGCGCCCAAATACCGGGCGATGGAGTTGATCGATGAAAATGAGAATATTGCTCGTGGGTTTTATGGCGGGGCAATTGGCTTTATGGACTTCAACGGAAACTTCAACCACGCCATTATGATCCGAACATTTTTGAGCAGAGGAAACCAACTCTACTTCCAGGCAGGAGCGGGTATTGTTTCCAAGTCTGATCCTCAAAGTGAGGTGCAGGAGGTATATAACAAACTGGCGGCGTTGGAGTCGGCAATGAAAATGGCTGAAACGATCAATAACTGATGAAGAAGATATTAGTAATCGATAATTACGACTCATTTACCTACAACCTGGTACACATTTTACGTGAGCTGGGAGCAGAGAACCGGATGGAGGTACATAGAAATGATAAGATCGCTGTAGACTATGCAGCCGGTTTTGATCACATCTTGCTTTCGCCGGGTCCTGGTCTACCCAAAGATGCAGGCGTGATGCCTGAAGTAATCAGCAAATATGGTTCCTCCAAAAATATACTCGGGGTTTGTCTCGGTCATCAGGGAATAGGAGAGGCCTTTGGTGCAGAGCTGTTTAATTTGCCTACCGTTTTTCATGGCGTGGCTACAGATGTGGAGCTCACGGACAAAAAGGACGTCCTTTTTAGCGACTTACCGAATGTATTTAAAGTGTGCCGGTATCACAGCTGGGCCATAAAGCCTGATTCTATACCGGATACACTGGAGGTGACTGCTGTGGATGAGTCTGGCAATGTCATGGCAATCAAACATAAGGAATTCAACGTGCGGGGTGTTCAGTTTCACCCTGAATCTATCATGACCGAGCACGGAAAGAAAATGATGCAAAACTGGTTATCTGTAGAACTATGAAGCAAGTACTGGACAAACTGTTTAAATATCAATCGCTTTCACGGGAGGAAGCATTTCAAATCCTCTCTAACCTGACCACAGGAAAGTATAACAATAGCCAGATGGCAGCCTTTATGACTGTCTACCTGATGCGCAGCATCACCGTGGAGGAGCTGGAGGGCTTCAGGGATGCCATGCTGGAGCTCTGTGTGAAAGTACCCGTGGATGAGTACAATGGAATCGATCTGTGTGGAACAGGGGGAGATGGCAAAAACACCTTCAATATCTCTACCATCTCGTCTTTTGTAGTGGCCGGTGCGGGGCAGAATGTGGTGAAGCACGGCAACTATGGCGTGTCTTCCGTGAGTGGGTCATCCAATGTGTTGGAAAGCATGGGGGCCAAATTCACCAACGACATTGGCACCATCAAAAAGAGTCTGGATGAGGCAGGTATTTGCTTTTTGCATGCGCCGCTGTTTCATCCGGCCATGAAAAATGTGGGCCCAGTTCGCCGGGAGTTAGGGATCAAAACATTCTTTAATATGCTTGGCCCCATGGTGAACCCTGCCATGCCTAAAAACCAACTGGTGGGTGTATTCAGCCTGGAACTGGCCCGACTCTATGGCTATCTCTATCAGAAGACAGACAAACACTTTGTGATCCTTCATGCTTTAGATGGTTATGATGAGGTGTCTCTCACCGGTGGATTCAAGGCGATAATGAATGACCATGAAGAGGTTTTTCAGCCAGAAGATATCGGCCTCAAAAAATTAAGCGCAGAAGACCTTTATGGTGGAGAGACCGTGGAGGAAGCAGTGGCTATTTTCAAGAGCATCCTCAATAATGAGGGTACAGAGCCACAGGTAGAGGCTATACTGGCCAATGCCGGCCTGGCGATCTCCGTAGGAAAACAAATAAGTATAAGCGAAGGCATAGAGGCCGCTCGTGAATCAATTAAATCAGGGAAGGCTTTACAGTCCTTCAGGAAGTTTTTAGCAGTGAACAACTCATGAATATACTCGATCAGATCGTAGCAGATAAAAAGGAAGAAGTAGCACAGAAGAAAAGCCTTTATCCGGTGAAGCTCCTTGAGCAGAGCACTTACTTCGGCGCTCAGCCTGTTTCTTTGAGAAAATACATTCGGAGACCGGATAAGGTAGGAATTATCGCAGAGTTTAAGCGTAAATCACCGTCTAAAGGGGTCATCAATGACGGAGCTAAAGTGGAGCGAACATCCATTGGCTATATGCAGGCTGGTGCCTCGGGGTTATCTATTCTCACGGATACTAAGTATTTCGGAGGTAAAAATGAAGACCTCACCATCGCCAGGAGTTTCAATTTTTGTCCTATTCTGAGAAAGGACTTCATCATCGATGAGTACCAGATCATTGAGGCTAAGTCAATAGGTGCCGATGTGATCCTGCTTATCGCTGCATGTCTGAAACCGGAGGAAGTAAAGTCATTGGGGGCATTTGCCAAATCACTGGGACTGGAGGTACTATTGGAAGTACACAACGAAAAAGAGCTCAATGATTCCATCAATGAACACGTAGATCTCCTGGGTGTCAACAACCGGAATCTGGGAACTTTTGTGACTGATGTGGATACCTCACGTGCCCTTGCAGCCAAGATCCCCAATGACTTTGTGAAGGTGTCAGAGAGCGGAATCAATGACCCGACTGTTGTAGTGGACCTCATGAGTCACGGATATGAAGGATTTCTGATCGGGGAGTATTTTATGCAAAAAGGCAGCCCTGAGAAAGCGTGTAGTGATTTTGTGAAACGCATTAAAGAACTCAAACACTAGCCGATGAAGCTGAAAGTCTGTGGCATGCGCGAGGCGGACAATATCCGGGATTTGCTGGAGCTGGAGCCGGATTATATGGGCATGATCTTTTATGAGAAAAGCCCCAGGTGCGTCCTGGAAATGCCAAAGGCCGACCTTTCAGGAGTTGAAAAAGTTGGGGTGTTTGTGAATGCTTCTGATGAAGAGATAAAAGAAAAGGCTCAAACTTACGGGCTTGACTTGCTGCAGTTGCATGGTGAAGAGCCCGTGGATCAGGTGAAGCGTCTTAAGGAGCACGGGTTCAAATTGATCAAGGTTTTTAGTGTAGCGGATGAGTTGCCGATTGCGTCGATGCAGGCCTATTCACCCTATGTGGATTATTTTCTTTTCGATACTAAGACTCCTGCTTATGGTGGTAGCGGTCAAAAGTTTGACTGGGGTATTTTGAAGGATTATGATCTGGAGAAGCCTTTCTTCCTGAGTGGTGGGATTGAGCTGGATGACCTGGATGCGATCAGGCAACTGGGCATGAGACAATTGTATGCTATAGATGTGAACAGCAGGTTTGAGTTGGCACCTGCGGTAAAGGATATCAAAAAGATTAAAGCGTTAAAAGACAAGTTATGAGCGAAGTGAAATCTAAATATTTAGTAGATGAGCGCGGGTATTTTGGCAAGTTTGGAGGAGCATATATTCCTGAAATGCTGTATCCAAACGTAGAGGAGCTCCGCATCAACTATCTGGAAATCATGAATTCCCCTTCTTTTCAGAAGGAATTTCAACAGTTGCTAAGGGATTTTGTAGGGAGGCCTACTCCGCTTTATTATGCCTCACGATTGTCCGAACTGCTGAAGGCAAAGATTTATCTGAAACGGGAAGACCTTTGCCATACAGGTGCGCACAAGGTGAACAATACCGTGGGGCAGATCCTGCTGGCTAAAGCCCTGGGCAAAAAGCGAATCATCGCCGAGACAGGAGCTGGCCAACATGGCGTGGCTACGGCCACTGTGTGTGCATTGATGGGCATTGGTTGCATCGTGTACATGGGGGAGGTCGATATGGCTCGTCAGCGGCCCAATGTGGAGCGCATGAAGATCCTGGGTGCCGAAGTGAGACCTGCTAAAAGTGGTAGTAAGACCCTGAAGGATGCGACCAATGAGGCGATGCGTCATTGGATCAACAATCCACAGGATACTCACTACATCATTGGTTCTGTGGTGGGGCCACACCCATACCCTGACCTGGTGGCTCGCTTCCAGAGTGTGATCAGTGAAGAAATCAAATGGCAACTATCCGAAAAAGAAGGCCGTGACCATCCCGACTATGTGGTGGCATGCGTAGGGGGTGGGAGCAATGCCGCCGGAGCATTTTATCACTACCTGGATACTCCAGAGGTGAAACTGGTAGCGGCTGAGGCTTCCGGACTGGGTGACCACACTGGTAAATCGGCGGCCACTACAGCACTGGGCAGAGAAGGCGTATTACATGGTAGCAAGACCATCCTCATGCAGACAGATGATGGTCAGGTGATAGAACCTTACAGCATTTCCGCTGGTCTGGATTATCCGGGGATTGGGCCATTCCACGCCCACTTATTTGATTCAGGGAGAGCTACGTTCTATGGTATTACCGATGAGGAAGCCATGACTGCAGGCGTACTCCTGAGCCGAATGGAAGGGATTATCCCAGCCGTAGAGAGTGCTCATGCACTGGGTGCACTACATAAAATGACCTTGGATCCACAAGATATAGTGGTGGTGAACCTCTCGGGTAGAGGCGACAAGGATTTAGAGACTTATATCAAATGGGGAAAGTATTGAGTCAGTTCAGGCTTCTTGTGCAATCACTAACCATTTACAAACACTAGTTCAATGATGAATCGAATAGATCAGGCATTTATAGATAAAAAGGATCACCTGCTGAATGTGTATTTCACTGCCGGGTATCCCGAACTTAATGATACACTTGAGATTGCCAGGCACCTCAATGATGGTGGGGCGGATCTCATAGAAATAGGTTTGCCCTTTTCTGATCCCATAGCGGACGGCCCGACCATACAGGAGAGTTCGCACGTGGCATTGGAGAATGGAATGACACTCGCTTTACTCTTTGAGCAGCTTAAAGACCTTCGGAAAACTGTACAGGTGCCGGTGTTACTCATGGGCTATATCAACCCAATTCTTCAGTTTGGTTTTGAGGCGTTTTGCAAAAAATGCCAGGAAGTGGGTGTGGATGGTTTGATCCTGCCGGATCTGCCTATGTATGAGTATGAAGAGACCTACAAAGAGGTGCTGGATCAATATGGCCTTTACAACGTTTTTCTGATTACCCCTCAAACTTTGGGCGACAGGATCACCAAAATAGATGAGCTAAGCAAAGGGTTTATTTACATGGTTTCATCTTCCAGTACCACAGGAGCCAAATCCGGTATTAGCGAAGAGCAGATCGCCTATTTTGAGCGAATCAAAGCCCTAAATTTGAAGAACAGGAAACTCATTGGTTTTGGGATTTCCGATTATGCTTCTTTCAGTAAGGCCTGTGCATATGCCGATGGGGCCATCGTAGGCAGTGCATTTATTAAATTGTTGGCAGAGGATAAATCTGCTGCATCTATTAGCAACTACATTCATCAACTCAAAAATCCCCAGTCATGATCATACAGCTAGAACCAAATATTACTGCCGAACAGAAGGAAGGGCTGAAAGCCCAGATAGCTTCGTTGAAATACAAAACAAATGATGTGAAAACCCAAATGGGGGAGTATATCATTGGTATTGGTAAGGAAAAGTTTGATGTGCGGAACATTGGACACCTGCCTGGCATCAAGGACATTCATATAGTATCTGATGACTACAAACTGGTCTCGCGCAAATGGAAGGTGAACCGAACGGCCATAGACCTGGGCGATGGCGTGCTGATAGGGGATGGGCACTTTGCCATGATGGCCGGACCCTGCAGTATTGAGGGTGAGGAAAATATCGAAAAGACCATCCAACACCTGAAAGAAAATGACATCAAAATCATGCGTGGAGGGGTATATAAGCCAAGGAGCTCACCATACTCTTTTCGGGGTATGGGCATCGATGGCTTGAAACTTTGGTACAAAGCTGCCCGAGAGAATGGTATCAAAATCGTGACTGAGGTGATGCAGGTGTCGCAGATAGCTGAGATGTACGATTATGTAGATATCTATCAGGTGGGTGCCAGAAATACTCAAAACTTTAACCTGCTGGATGAGCTTGGCAAAGTGGATAAACCTGTGATGATCAAGAGAGGAATCTCGGGCACTATTGATGAACTGCTGTACAGTGCGGAATATGTTTTTGCGGGAGGTAATGAGCGACTCCTCTTGTGCGAAAGAGGCATCAGGACCTATGAGAAAGCCTCACGAAACACCTTTGATATCAACGCCATTCCTATCCTGAAGGAGAAAACCCATTTGCCGGTGATTGCAGATCCATCTCACGGGGTTGGCATCAGAGATTATGTGGAGCCGGTGGCCCTTGCTGCTACGGTGGCTGGTGCCGATGGGGTGATTTTTGAGATCCATGAGAAACCCGAAAAGGCTTTTTCTGATGGTCAGCAAACCCTCGACTTTGAAGAGTCTGCCAAGTTGATCAGAAAGATGCGAGCTTTGAAAGAGCTGGATTGAAACATCAGGGGGTGTCTAATCAAAACATCCCCTGATTACTTCATCACTAGTCGTCTGTCATTGGAATTTCTATGATGATCTGACATCCTTCTTCCGGCGCTGTATGGATTTCCATGTTTCCATTAAACATCTCTACCCTTCTTCTTATATTATTAAGGCCGATCCCTTCACCGTCATGTTTAGGATTGAATCCCTTTCCATCGTCCTGCAGGATCATTTGTAGTTTAAACTCGTTGACTTGAAACCAGAAGTCAAGTTTTGTGGCCTGTGAATGCTTAAGAATATTATTCAGTTGCTCTTGTAGAATTCTGTAAATATTCAGCTTGATTACAGCACTTAACTCCACCTCAGGGCAGATTTGAGTGTCAAAATTAATCTCATACTGATCATTCGTATTAATGCTTTGTAGGAGCTTATGCATGGCATCTTCCAGTGGAGTCTCTTCCATGTTGGAGGGAGCCAGACGGTGAGAGAGCTTTCGGATGTCATTGATCGCACTGTCCGTATAGGAGTGGGCTTTGGCTATACTCTGGTGATCATATCCAGGAATCGACTGAAGATGGTTAAGGTTCATGACGGATGCCACCAATAGCTGAATGATGTTGTCATGAAGTTCCCGTCCGAGTTCATAACGTTCTTCCTCTTGGGTATTGATAATGGCCTTGGCGATCTTCTGTTCAGCAGTGACTCTTTCAGTAATGTCTCTACACACCCCAATCATTGATAGGGGTTCCCCATCTTCATTCTTAGTTACTATCGCGTGAGCTTCGATGTGACGAATGTCATTGTTGGTCCATACCACTCTGAATTTCTCATTGAAGTGGCCCGTTTTCATGGCTTCTTTCACCTTGGTTTCAAAGCTGGCCACATCCCGTGGATGTATGCACTTAGTCCAGTCTTCATATTTGTGATCAAAATCATCAAAGCCAACCTCATACATGCCAAACATGTATTCGTTCCAGACCATTTTGTTATCTGGGATGTCCCAATCGAAAATGCCCATGTGAGCAGAGGTAGTGGCTAAAATGAGTCGATTGGAAAGTTCTTGGAGCTCTTTTTCAGCCTTTTTCTGGTCCGTGACATCCTGCATGGCTCCCAGCATCCTCACTGGGATTCCATTGTCATCGAACATGACATATGATCTGTCCAGGATAGAGCGGTATGAACCATCGGGGTCTTTGAAGCGGTACTCTTCAATAATAGAAGTCTTTCCATGGCGCAACGCATCACTCATCGATTTTTTCAGTTTGTCTATATCATCTGGATGCACTCTGGAGAAGAATGATTCATCACTTAGGAAGTCCGTGGTTCTGTTCTTTCCATAGAAAGAATAGAGCTGATCATTCCCAATTAATGTGTTGTTTACAATGTCCCAATCCCAGACAGCATCATTTGTGGCTTTGGCTATCAGTTCATAGCGTTCGTTAGATTTCCGAATAGCTTCTTCGGCTTTTTTGCTCTCTGTGAGATCCAGGAATGAGCCCAGAATTTTGAGTTGCTCGTCGGGTGCAGCCATAAAGGCGAAACATCTGATCAGAAGCGTTCCGTACTTGTTTGAAGCAATTTCATAGCGAATTTCATCTGTCCAGCCTGTGGCTTTTCTGTTTTGAATTTGTTCTAATTTTTCCAGGATTTTCCCTTGATCTTCAGGGTGGATTTTCTCCAGCCATTCGTCAAAAGAGGGGAGGCCATTGGCACGATCGAAACCGAAAAGGAGATAGTGACTATCGCTCCACCAGGCTTTGTTGCTGGACGGACACCATTCAAACAGTGCATCGTTGGTGGCTTTGGCTATGAGGTCGAAGCGCTCATAGGATTGCTGCAACTTCAAATCTCTTTTTTTGGATTCTGTAATATCCTGTAGCGTTCCTTCTACACGAATCAATTTTCCGTTTTTATCAAAACTAATACTACTTACGGCTTGTATGTAGCACACGTCTCCATTACTTGTAATGAATCGGAATTCAGTTTCTCGCCCCATTCCGTCTTTGGCCATGGCTTGTCGGTCTGCCGATACTTTTTGTCGGTCATCAGGGTGGATCATCATTTTGAAGGTTTCCTCAGGTATTGGGCCATCCGATTTATTCGATCCGCAGATTTTGTACATTTCATCTGACCAGTAGGTCTCGTTGGTGTCCCAGTTCCATTCCCAGTATCCCAACTTGGCTATTTCCTGAGCAGTAGTGAGTTGTTTGTGAGACTTCTGGAGAGATTTCTCGGCATTCACTTTCTCACTAATGTCAATCCCAACACCCATCAGGCATGTTTCATCGTTATACTGTATGGCAATTCCTGTAAAGTAGTAGGGCACTCGTTGACCATTTTTCAGCAAAAAGTCTGCTTCCACATTATCCTCACCGGATACGAATACATTCCCAATTTTTTCTGCAAGTAACTCTTGCTGATCCTCTGGGAAAAACTGGATAGGATGCATCTTGATGATTTCATTACCGGTGTAGCCCGTTACGGATTCGAAATTGCGGTTCCATCTGAGAAATTTTCCTTCTTGATCATACAAGTAAAACACACCGGGGAGACTATTTATAATGTTGTCAGAGAGCTCTTTTTCGTCGATAATTTTTTTCTCGGAGAGCTTTTGAGCAGTGATGTCCTGTGTAGCTCCTTTGAGTTTGACCACTTTTCCACCCTCAACCACCGGCTGTCCGATCACCCTTAGCCATTTGTCAGAGTCCAGAAGCTGAACTTCCAGATCATAGGGCTTCTTGGTTTTGATGGCATCATAAATGGCATTTTGAATCTTCTTTTGTGAGTCTGATGAGTAGAGGTTGATCCAGGACTCTTGATCTGAAGGTATATTCTCTTTTAGGTTATGTATTTCAAGAAACTCTGGGCTCCATATCCCCTTGGCCGCTGAATTAATTTCAAACTCCCAGGCGCCGATCTTTGCAATGCGACCAACTTCCCGGAGGATTTGCTCCCCTTCCCTCAGCGCTTTTTCAGCTTCTTTTCTTTCAGTGATGTCTCTCACGATCGCCTGGATGTTTCCATCTTCGGTGAGTTTGGAGCTAATCTCCACATTAAACTTCTCTCCATTCTTTCTCATCGCTACGCGCTCCACCATCCGATGGGTACCTGAGAGCAGGTCTTGCATCATCTCGGGTAAGTCATCTGCCTCTATCAAATCCAGGATACCGAGTTTCTTTACCTCCTCGGCAGTATATCCCGTCATCCTTAAGCCACTTTGGTTCACGTCGATAATCCTTGCCTTGGTATCAGTAATGAAAATACCATCAGATGCGTGTTCAAATAGAGATCTAAACTTTTGTTCACTCTTTTCTATATTTTTCCGGGCATCTCGCCTGGCGGTCACGTCATGCTGCACACCGAAATGTCCTATGATTCTTCCTGCCTCGTCGTAAAGTACAGTATAATCACCCTCTACCCAGAATTTAGAGCCATCCATTCTCCGCTCATCGGTATCCACTCTCAGTTTACCCTTGTCAAAAAAGTCAATCCAAATCTTTTTGCTGTTTTCCAGGTCGTGCTCGAAAAAATCTCGTGGAGTAAGGCCGATGAAATCCTCCTTTTGGGCACCATACTGATCCAGCATGGCCTGATTGATGTTGGTGATCCGCTGGTGGTCAAAGACATATTCCATGACGGTACCCTTGTCAGTTTGATCATTCCATTCTATTGGCTCCTCCAGCATCATAAAGAAAAATCCGGATAGGGAGTTGTTGAAGAAGAGGTCAAGTTCCTTCTTGCTTTCTAGCAAGTCATTTTGCACCCTCTTGTTCTCCGTGATGTCTTGGACCAATGACATCACGGAGGTTACTTCTCCTCGTTCGTTTTTTACAGTAGAGTTATACCAAACACAGTCTATGATCTTGCCGGATTTGGTGTAATTTCGGTTGATGGAGACGTTTCCACTTACTTTTCCAGACATCAAATCAACTGCTACTTTGCTGGTTTTTTCCAGGTCCTCTTCATAGATGAGATTGAAAGCAGTGATGTCGTTGCTGAGAATTTCCTCACTTGACCATTCAAAGATCTCCTCACACCTGGAGGACCATTGGGTTACTGTTAGCGATTGATCATATTCTACTATACCCAGTGGGCTATTGCTGAGGTGGCCAGCCAGCTGTTCATAAGCGCCCTTGAGCTCTTTCTCAGCAGTTTTGGTCTTGGTGATGTCATTGGCGGTGACCAGGTGATGAGGTGTGCCATTGAGGTCAAAGATTTCTATGGAAAGTAAAAAGGTAATATAAGATCCCGTTTTGCTTAGTACTCTTCTCTCCAAATCACGAATGCTGTTGCCTTTGGCCAGATGCCTGAGAATCTCTTCTCGGTTTTCCGCATTTTCTTCTGTCACAAGTCCAATCTCGAGAGCGGTTTTCCCAATGAGCTCCAGCTTTTCGTAGCCTACGATCTGACAAAGGGATTCATTGATGTCAATGATTTTATGCTGATCGTCCAAAATAGCCATTCCTATCACGTTGGAGTGAAAGGTTTTATGAAATAAGGAATCTTCAGATAGTTGACCTATCAGATCAGGCATTTTTATAGTGATCAGGCATCCCACAAAAGTTTCTGTATAGGGCTCGCCTTCATGTGTGAAAGAATACTCGCAAGGAACCATTTCTCCTTGTGCGGTAGATACAAAAGTTATTCCTTCACTTTCCCTGGAGATATCCAGCGATGAAGTTCGGAGTATGGTTTGAATTGGAGTGTCACATAATGACTTAAAACCAGTTAACTGATGTGCCCTTTCATTGGCTTCAAGGATACTTCCATTGGAGTCAATCAGGAATACGGATAGAATCCCATTTTTTATCAATGGGTGGTTTCCTTTGGATTTGACAATATCATGCATAGGCGCTTGAATTAATCTCAAACAAATCAACCATTAAAAAAGGTCTTACTATTGAAAACTCGTTGAGTGAGGGGATTTGATCGTCAGAAATGGGTTATTCAAAGGGAGATCATTGCCATTAGTCGTAAGACAGTACTTTATCCAAACCCATCTTTCGACCGTCATTTGATATGATATATTTTCATATAACGAATTGATGGCATGAAGGTTCTTTTATCCGATCCCTGGCTTATTGTTATCTTTGTAGGGAACAATAACCCAAAACCCCAAGTTTGTATTGTATGAAACAGATTTATGGACATTACACTGACGAGGATTTCCAGGTATGGAAGATTTTATACGAGCGTCAGATCAAAAACCTTCCGGAGGCGGCTTGTGACGCGCACATGGAAGGTTTGGAGAAAGTAATTTTCGTACCTTCAGAAATACCCCATTTTGACGGTACCAATGAAATTTTGGAAAAGCTCACTGGTTGGAGACTCGCTGTAGTACCGGGTATCGTCCCTGATTACACCTTCTTTGAACTGATGTCTAACCGACGGTTTCCGGCTACCACATGGCTCAGGAAGATGGAAGAGCTGGATTATTTGGAGGAGCCAGATATGTTTCATGACGTCTTTGCTCATGTCCCATTGCTTACCAATCAGGCCTTTGTGGACTTCTTGCAGGAGCTGAGTAAGATTGGTCTTGGCTATGTAGGAAATGACTATGCCATCGAAATCCTGTCCAGAATCTATTGGTTTACTGTAGAGTTTGGTTTGATTCAGGAGCAACAGGGATTGAGGATTTATGGTGCGGGCATATTGTCCTCAGCAGGGGAGACTAAATTTTGCCTGTCGGACAAGCCTCCGAAACATGATTTTGATGTGCGAACCATCGCGCAGACAGATTACAGGAAGGATGTGTTTCAGGAACAATATTTTGTAATCAAATCCTTTGAGCAATTGTACCAGAGTCTACCGGAGATCAAAGAAGTTTTGGCTGAAATGGTGGAGAAAAGAAAGGAAGAAAGTGTGCTTGCTTAGCATTTAGGATATAAATTTGTTTTCATAAAAGACCGTCTCAATTGATCATGAAAATCTTTTGGGACGGTTTCTTTTTGTTCATAGCATGAAAGTAGCCATTGTAAAATACAACGCTGGAAACATCCAGTCCCTGACCTTTGCCCTGAACCGGCTGGGGATTACTCCGGTGCTGTCTGATGACCCGCAAATACTCCTCACTGCCGATAAGGTGATATTTCCTGGGCAGGGAGAGGCCAGTTCGGCCATGAGGAGCCTGAGGGCAGCCGGGTTGGATCAGGTACTCAGACAGCTCAAGCAACCCTTTTTGGGTGTATGTCTGGGGATGCAGCTCATGTGTACTTCCTCTGAAGAGAATGATACACAAGGATTAGGTATAATACCCGAGAAGGTTCTTCGTTTCGCGGATCCTTCGGTGAAGGTGCCTCATATGGGTTGGAATGACATTACCGACTTGAAGTCACCTTTGACGCAGGGGATAGATGAGCATAGTTATCTCTATTTTGTGCACAGTTATTACGTGCCACTGAGTGAGTATACCATTGCTACCTGTGCTTATCCACAGCCTTTTAGCGCTGCACTTCATAAAGATAATTATTATGCCATTCAGCCACACCCCGAAAAGAGCGCTGATGCCGGTATGAAACTATTGGATAACTTTTTGAAACTATAAGGATGGAAATTATTCCGGCTATTGACATCATTGACGGGCAGTGTGTCCGCCTTACCAAAGGGGATTATGATCAGGTCACCAGATATTCGGATGATCCGGCACAGGTAGCCCGCGATTTTGAACTGGCGGGAATTTCCAGACTTCATGTGGTGGACCTGGATGGAGCCAAAGCCCGGCATGTGGTGAATATTGATACCCTTAGAAACATCACTTCGGCCACTGGGCTTTCCGTCGATTTTGGCGGGGGAGTGAAGACCAGGGAAGATCTGGAACTGGTGCTGGCGGCAGGTGCGAAGCAGGTGACTGCCGGAAGCATTGCGGTGAGTGATAAGGAGGAAGTCAAAAAGTGGATTGAAGAATTTGGCCCGGATAAAATTATCCTCGGAGCGGATGTGCTGGATGGAAAGGTAATGGTTTCGGGCTGGCAGGAATCCTCCGGAGAGGAGCTGATGGACTTTCTGAACTATTATGTGCAGTTGGGTATTCAATATGTCATCTGTACCGATATCAGCAAAGATGGAGTATTGGCCGGGCCGTCTTTTGAGC
This sequence comes from Marinoscillum sp. 108, assembly GCF_902506655.1. Lineage (NCBI taxonomy): Bacteria > Pseudomonadati > Bacteroidota > Cytophagia > Cytophagales > Reichenbachiellaceae > Marinoscillum > Marinoscillum sp. 108. Next base: position 309,776 of record NZ_LR734808.1, read on the forward strand.
TGTATGAAGCCATACAGCTGCGATTCCCAGCGCTTCACCTGATTGCCAGCGGGGGTGTTTCCGGAAAGGATGACCTCATAAGATTGAAAAGACAAGGCCTCTATGGCGCTATTGTAGGAAAGGCTTTTTATGAAGGAAGATTAACTTTGGAAGAACTGACAACCATCTGATGCTCACAAAAAGAATCATACCTTGCCTCGATATAAAGGACGGACGCACTGTCAAGGGCGTGAACTTTGTAGACCTGCGGGATGCGGGTGACCCTGTAGAACTGGCAGAAAGATATACACGTGAGGGTGCCGATGAGCTGGTATTTTTGGATATTTCTGCCACTTTGGAGAAGCGAAAGACGCTCTTGGAGCTGGTGCGAAAGGTGGCTGAAGCCATTCATATTCCTTTCACCGTAGGGGGTGGAATCAGTTCCGTTGCGGATGTGCGGGCGTTGCTCAATGAAGGTGCTGATAAGATATCCATCAACTCATCAGCGGTGAAGAACCCAGACCTCATAGATGAACTGGCCGCCGAGTTTGGTAGCCAGTGCATTGTAGTGGCCATAGACAGCCGCAATGTGGATGGAATTGATTGGGTACATACCCATGGAGGCACCCGGCCTACTGAGCTGGAGACGATCGCCTGGGCAAAGGAAGTGGCCAGAAGGGGAGCCGGGGAGCTTCTACTGACTTCCATGGATCATGACGGTACCAAAGCCGGTTTTGCTGTGGATCTGACCCAGAGGGTGAGCCAGGCGGTTAACATCCCAGTGATTGCTTCCGGCGGAGGGGGGGACGAGTCCCATTTTGTGGAGATCTTTGGAGCAGGGGAGGCCGATGCTGCTTTGGCGGCCAGCATTTTTCACTATCAGGAAGTGGAAATCATGCATTTGAAGGATGAATTGATTAAAAATAACCTACCAATAAGAAAGTAATGGCATTGGATTTTCAAAAAGGAGACGGACTCATTCCGGCAGTGATTCAGGATGATCAGACTGGCAAAGTACTGATGCTTGGGTACATGAATGAAGAGGCGCTCGCACAAACCAGACAAACCGGACAGGTAACTTTTTTCAGCAGATCCAAAGGACGGTTATGGGTGAAAGGAGAAACTTCCGGAAACTTTCTGGAGGTAAGGGAAATCCTTGAAGACTGTGACGGAGACACACTGCTGATTAAGGCACTCCCCAAAGGACCAGTCTGCCACACCGGGAGCGACACTTGCTTCGATGAAGTGAACAGCAATCCAATCACTTTTCTTAATCACTTACGTGACATCATAGAAGACCGGAAGAAAAACCCTTCGGATAAGTCATACACTGCCAGCCTGTTCAAAGAAGGGATCAATAAAGTAGCGCAGAAAGTTGGAGAAGAAGCAGTGGAAGTTGTGATTGAAGCCAAGGATGACAATGCGGAGCTTTTTCTGAATGAATCAGCAGATTTGCTCTTTCATCTGATGGCTTTGCTTTCGTATAAGGATTTTTCCTTAGACGATGTGGTGAAAATACTGAAAACAAGGCATCAGGCTTCGTGATTGCTTAATTTTTTCATAGATTAAGGTCAATCAAGCCGACCTGTAATGAAAAAATACGATGTTGTGATCATTGGTGCTGGCCCTGCAGGCTATGCAGCCGCCATGCGCGCAGTAGATTTCAAGAAGAAAGTAGCCCTCATAGAAAAGAAACAATTAGGTGGTGCAGGTATACACCACGGAGCCCTCTGGAGTAAAACCTGGTGGGAGCTGAGCAGAGAAGCCTTTTCTCTGCGTAAACACGGCGAAGCCCTCAATACTGGTGGTGTACAGTTTAATTATAAAAAGCTGAAGTCTGAAGTGCAGAAAGCTGTGCAGGAGCGCATGGATCAGCTGGAGCACCACATGCACAATATCAATGTATCAATAGAGGAAGGACTCTTTGAGTACATCCAGGGCAATGCCAAAGTGAAAGATCCCAACACGATCGAAATTCAAAGATTTGAGGAAACCACTCAAATATCTGCAGACTATATCATAGTGGCCACGGGCAGCCGCCCGAGGTTGTTACCCGAAATTCCTATTGACGAGGAATGCATTTTCACCAGCGATGGACTGGATAAACTCGAAGATTTCCCCAAAAGCATGGTGATTGTGGGTGCCGGGGTGATTGGTTGCGAGTTTGCAACCATCTTCTCCAACTTTGGACATACCAAGGTGCACTTGATTGATAAAGGAGATCGCATACTTCCTTTTGAAGACGAAGATGTGGTGAAGGTAATTGAGAAAAACCTGGAGGCGAAGAATGTGCTGATTCACAGAAACTCCAGATTAATAGATATGCGTAAAGAGGGTGAAATGGTGGCCTATACGCTGGAGTATACAGACGGCTCCAAGGAGGTCTTTCGTGTAGAGAAAGCTTTAGTCTCTGTAGGTAGAGTGCCCCGATACGAGAATCTCTTTGAAAGTAATATGGACATCAAGATAGATGGCCGAGGGATTATTGATGATCTCACTCAGACGAGTATTCCGAATATCTATGCAGTAGGGGACATTACAGCGGATATTTCACTTGTGAATGTAGGTGAGTTGGAAGGAAGGTTTGCCATAGAGCGAATTTTCGGCAAACCGGAGCGGCCGCTGATTTATGAAAACATTTCTACCATTATGTTTCTGTCTCCGGAAGTAGCAGGAGTGGGTATGAATGAAATTCAGGCTCAAAATAGTGAACTGGGTTATAAGGTGGTGAGTATAGATTACTCCTGCATCCCCAGGGCCATTGCCATGCGTAACACCCAGGGCTTTATCAAAATCATGGTGACGGACGATGAGCATCAGAAAATTCTCGGGATGCGTGTGGTTGGTGAGCATGCTTCCAGTGCTATACAGGCGGTAGCATTACTGATTTCCATGGATCGGGGCATACGTGAGCTTGCCGAATTGATTCACCCTCACCCGTCGATCATAGAAGGCATTCAGGAATGTGGCCGTATGCTACTTGGGAAGTCCATGCTGAAGCCTGCGGTATTGAGACATGCCATGGTCTGCAAGACTTATGAAAAAGGTAAGTACAAGGATTTGATTGTTGTTTAAGAGATCTTCCCTTTTTATTTCCAGATAACCTCCTCAGGGAGTGTAAATGTCACTTCCTCTATTTGTGGATTTTCAGTGAATGAAACGGCCGTCTGTTCATAAGACAGACCAGGCAGTTTTTTGATGACTTTCAGCGGGATGCCCTGCCATACCCAAAGATGAGAAACCGGCCCCTTCTCAAACGCCCATTTGTTGCATGGTTTTCCGAGTAAGGTATCCATACCCACTTTACTTCCGCCTCTGCTCACCATGATGGCCTCAAACGCCTGAGCATTTGATTTGTAGGTCATCAGACCACTCCACCGTTCATCTTTGGCTTTTTCGCCCGAGCCTGAGGTGAGGTTGATTTTGAAGATATAATCTCCATCCGTCAGTTCTTTTCTATCCTCAGTACTCATGGTGCCATAGCGATTGATTTGAATCGTGCGGTGTTCCAGGGCTCTCCATCCATTTCTGTCAAAGTAAAGTGTGGCTGTGCCTGTGGCTCCACCACTGACGGTGTAGGAGATGATTCCACTTTGAACAGGATATTTGGCAGGAGTTTTTTTGTTGATGCTTTCAGAGTTGCCGGGCAGTTGTGACCAGCAGACCATTGGGATGATAAATATCACGTACATGAGGGGTTTCATGACTAAGGGCGTTGGTTACAGTAAAGGTGGGAAGATTTATTAAAAAAGAAAACCCTGGAAATTTAATCTCCAGGGTTCCAACCAGCTATAGACAAGATCCTGTATAACAGGAGTTGTTTCGTGAATTATAATATTGCTAAGTTGCAGCTTTTTTATATCGGAATTCTGCCAAAAAGCTTTACGAGACTGCCAAATTGCCGTTCGATGGTGCTTTTAAAGGCTTCAAACGCTGTTTGTTAACTTATGAGTAGAAAGACGCTACTTCATTCAGCGGTTTCCTTTTGAGGTCAGGTACATAGGCATCTGAGTCAGGATAGCCCACGGGCAACAGTAGAAAAGGGCGTTCATTGGCAGGTCTTTGGAGTACCTGTGTGAGAAAGTTCATGGGTGAAGGGGTATGGGTAAGGGTGACAAGCCCGGCTTGATGGATAGCAGTGATGAGCATTCCACAGGCGATGCCCACAGATTCATTGACATAATAGTAGTTGGATTTCTCACCATCTATCTCTGCATAGGCTTTCTTAAATACAACGATGAGCCATGGGGCCTTCTCAAGAAAGGGCTTGTGCCAGTCTGTACCTATTGGCTTCAGGTCTTTTAGCCACCGCTCACTCATTCTGCCGTTGTAGCTTTCATACTCTTCGCGTTCTGCGGCTTTTCTGATTTCTGATTTCAGTTCAGGATTGGACACCACACAGAATGTCCACGGTTGCTTATGGGCACCGGAAGGCGCAGTGGAGGCAGTCATAATGATGTGCTCGATCAGCTCCTGAGGGACGGGTTCGTTACTAATGTCCCTGACGCTCCTTCTAAGCTCCATGTATTGGTGAAATTCTTCTGCCCGCCGGAGCATTTCAGGTTCTTGCAGGCTGATGCTATGGTATTTGAGATGGGTATAGCCGTTTATTACTTTCGTTTCCATTTGGGGGTGTTTATAGGTTCTTAATTACTTCTTTGAATAGCGCCACCAGGTGTTTTTCAGCTTTCTGAGCGGTGCTAATGATGTCGTTGATATCCACCGGATGAAGGTTGTCAGGATCACATTCATCTGTAAGCACTGATACGGCACTCACCGGAAGGCCCAGTTGATTGGCGGCAATCACCTCTGGTACGGTGGACATGCCCACCACATCAGCTCCAATATTTCTCAGGTATCGATACTCAGCCCTCGTTTCCAGATGCGGCCCTGATACTGCCACGTAGACCCCCTCATGAAGGGGGATGTTTTCTTTAGTGGCCAGGTTCTTCATGAGCTTGTTCATTTCTGCATCATACGGTGCACTGAGGTCCGTAAAGATAGGGCCAAAATCAGCGGCCTGTTTCCCTCGCAGTGGGTTGTCGGGCTGCAGGTTGATGTGATCATCTATGAGCATGAGCTCGCCTTTTTTCCAGGAGAGGTTCATACACCCTGCTGCATTACTCACCAAAAGTTTCTGAATCCCGAGAAATTTCATCACACGAACCGGAAAAACAACTTCTGCCATGCTGTAACCTTCATAGTAGTGAAACCTGCCGCTCATGGCGATCACCCACTTGCCTTCGAGCTTACCGTAGATCAGCTTTCCTTTATGAAACTCCACTGTGGCAATGGGGAAGTGAGGAATTTCGTCATAGCTGATTTCTTTGATGACCTCTATGTGTGCGGTGAGTGCTCCGAGTCCGGTACCCAGGATGATTCCCAATTCAGGGTGTTCAAATCCACTTTCGCGCAGGAAAGCAACCGTTTCTTTTACTTTTTCAATCATTTACTTGACAAGGTTATAGCTTTTAAGTGGTCCATTGTTTTGAACTACCCAGAGCATTTGGGTTCCATTGACGTTCTGAATACTCATCTTACGAATATCGCCCGTCCAGTTCAGGAATTGAAAGTTGTTTGCATCAAATGTCAGAGCCCTTTCAGTACCCCACAAAATAAGCCCTCCTCCGGCATCATATGGTCCCTGTTCTACTTCCGAATAGCTCATATTACCACCAAGGAGCAGGTCTTTGACCTGATCCCCATTGAGGTCCAGAAAGACCATGTCGTAAATGGGAAAAGATTGTGCGATCGTGGGGAAGGCAGAGAAGATCATGGAGTCTTCCCTAAGGGTGAAGTATCCAGACCTTAGTTCATAGAGGTTATAAGTTGTGGCCTGCGCCAGCTGATCAGAGGAGAAAATATCTTCTAACCGGGCTTCTGCATAGGTCTGGTTGTTGATGAACTTCTTTTTGAGATGGGGTAATACCCCGGTGATCGTTTCCTTCCTTGGGAGTGGCCATCTTTCACCATTCAGGTAATGAGTGATGATGGTTTCCTTCTGATCATTCTGATCAAAATCAGATTGATAGGCTGTGATAGGCTCCGATGAGGAAACTTCGAAAAGGTGGTTGAGTCCTAGATTTCCGACCATGAGTTCATTTTTCTCATCGCCATCGAGATCCAAGACGACCAGGGAATTCCATAATCCGTGTGATTTCGACAGTCCCATTTTTTCTGTTACGTTTTCAAAGGATTTTCCTGATTGGTTTTTGAGGATGGTTATGGGCATCCATTCTCCTGCCAGGATCAGGTCATCGTACCCATCTTCATTGTAATCCCACCAGAGGGCATCATTGACGATCCCCTCCACAGCAGGCAGCAGGGTACTCCGAAGCAGTTGACCGTTTCTGTTTTCGAGAAGTATTGAAGGTTCACTACTCGGGTATTGCCCAGGTACCGCGCCACCCCCGATGAAGAGGTCAGGGTCTCCGTCCTGATCAAAATCGGAAACCTTTACCACGGTGCCGGAGTGAGATATTTTGGGTAAGGTGCCTTTTTGAAAACGGCCTTTACCATCATTTAGGTATAAACGGTCCTGGTAAGTTGGATTGCCTTTGGGGAATGAGCTCCCTCCGGAAACCACGTACAGATCAAGATCTCCATCCAGGTCCAGATCCACCAGTGCTGCCCCCAGGTCTTCAGGTTCCAGATCCAGGGTCAAAGTTTTTTCTTCTATTCTCTGGAATGCTCCATCCTTTTTTTGAAGCAATATGGCTCCTGATTGGCCACTTCCGCCTCCCACGAATACATCCTCCAGTCCATCCCCATTGAGGTCACCAAGGGTCATATGTGGTCCTTTGCGGGATTGCGGTTTGAATAGGAGTGGCTCTTGTTTGAAGTCGTTAAAAGTGCCGTCTTGATGGGTGAAAAGTGTTGTTTCAGATTCCTCAAAGAGCTTTTTGACTGATGTCTGAGGTATTTCTTTTGGTTGATACCCGATCTCCAGGGTTTGGTCAATGGCAAAATCGGCTACGGTCTGAACTGTTTGATCTGGCCAGATGACTTCAATGGATTTCACTTTCGGTTCGGTGGACAGTCCAAAGTGTGCGACGGGCTCACTGCTGGAGAGGTAACCCCTTGAGGATTGCAGAATGATCGTTTGCCGCACTTCGTCATATCGGAATATAACCCGAGCGCCCAGTCCAAAAGGATTGCCTTCAGGGCCATGCAATTTCACTTTTAGGAAGTGACTGCCAGGCTGTTGTTGGATGCTATTATTTTGGTAGATAGAAGCCGGCAAGTCCATATTATTGACCACCAAATCCAGATCCCCATCATTATCAAGGTCCCCATAGGCCGCACCATGGCTAAAGGTGGCTTCCGAAAGTCCGGCTTGCTGAGCGATATTCGTAAATGTAAAATCGTGATTATTGAGGTAAAGGTAATTGGGGAGGGGAGTGGATGGAATCAGGTCTATCCAGTCGAGTACGGTTTCTCTGTTGAAAACATCGACGCCTTGTTGCCTGGCGCGCTGTATGGAGTCAGAATTGAAATCAATAAAGTCTTTGTTGGACATGTCACGCTTGATACCATTGGTAATGAAAAGGTCCTGATGACCATCCAGGTTGAGGTCTGCAAAGAGTGCTGACCAACTCCAGTCTGTTTTTTCTATTCCCGAGAGACAACCAATTTCAGAGAATGCGTTGGGGCCAGTTTTAAGTTGTAAGACATTGCGCATGAGCTGTTTTCCGTAACCCATATCTGCTAGTCTTTCATATCGGTTTTGGGTCATATTGGTGGCGAATATTTTCTGTCGCTCGTTGGTAGCAGCCAGCATGTCCAATACGATGAGGTCCAGCTCTCCATCATTGTTCATGTCCCCCAGGTCTGAGCCCATGCTGTTTTGACTCATATGATCAAAGCCTGAATATGATGGTGTAAAGGTCTGATCTCCGTTGTTGAGGAAGACTACATCCGGTTCTATGAAATCATTGGCCACAAACAGGTCGAGCCACCCGTCATCATTGAAATCAGCCGCCAGGGCACTGAGGCCGAATCCATGGTACGCAAGGCCTGATTGTTCCGTAATGTCTTCAAAGTGCCCTAGGTTGTTTACATAGAGGTGATAGGATTGGTCTTTGCTTTCGGGAGCCGTGATGCGCCGGGAGTCTCCATTTTCATTAGATACCCGCATCTGTATGGCCTTGTCGAAATCAGCAGGGTGATTCACCAGGAAGAGATCCAGATCGCCATCTCTGTCCATGTCAAAAAATACGCTTTGTGTACTGTAGGCCTTATCCTGAAGTCCAAGATTTTTACCTTGTTCAGTAAAGGTCAGGTCTTTGTTATTGATAAAGACCAGGTTGTTTCGAATGTTTTCATTGGGGTGGGCGTCCCTGCATACATATATATCCAGCCAACCGTCTCCATTGATATCGACCATGGAAATACCTGTTTTGTAACCCTGTGCAGCTTTGGTTCCCGAACTGAGCGTAATGTCTTCAAATTTGAAGTTTCCTTTATTCAGGTAAAGCTTGTTGGCATTGGCATTTCCGGAGAAGTAGAGGTCAGCCAAACCATCATTGTTGATGTCACCAATGGCGACGCCTCCTCCGTTGTAGATATATTTCCAGGTGAACAGGTTGAAGTCTTTACGCTCGTTGAGGTCATTGATGAAATCCACTCCTGATTCGGTCGGACTTACTTTCGTAAAGAGGGTTTGCCTGGGGTCTTCCTGATTCGTACATCCAAAAAGGGAAATGACGAGTGTTACGACACAGAAGGCTCGTGTTTTGGTTGAGTTCATAGTCACCGGATTTGGGGTGAAAATTAAAGACTTTTTATAGCAAAGAAGGAAATCTGTTTTTAAATTGACCGACCAAATCAATCATTCCTACAAAACATGAAAAGGATTTTTCTGCTACTTACCATTTTTGGCTCTTTTGGGCTTTCTGCTCAGAAACTGATCACCTCTACACCCTTTGAGTTATTCGGAAATCATTTGTTTATTTCGCTGAGTGTGGATGACTCTGAGCCGGTGGATTTCATTTTCGATACGGGAGATGGACTGGCTGTGATTGATATCGATTTGGCCAAGAAGTTGAATCTAAAAACGGATCATCAAAAGTCCAAAACCAGTGCTCAGGGGACCATCAGCGGGGCACTGATTGCCCACAATAAGGTAGAAATAGGCGATGTGAAGGTGAATGATATTGAGCTCTACACCACCAATTTGCGTCATTTGGAACGTACGATCGGTAGAAACATCGATGGAATTATAGGCTATGACCTCCTTAAGAATTATGTGGTTGAATTGAATTATGATGAGATGGTCATGAACCTGTATCAGCCTGATGGGTTTGCTTATCAGGGAGCAGGAGAAGCCTTTAAGTTTAAACTGGTGAATTATATCCCGACGATAGAGGCCAGTGTAACATTGAATAATGGAGAGTCATACAAGGATTACTTTTTCATCAATACCGGAGCCGGTACCAGCATGGATTTCAACACTTTTTTTGCGACCAAGCACGACGTGATTTCTAAGACCGGAAATCACTATTCGTATCCTGTGGCGGGTCTGGCAGATCAGGAGACCATGCACTACGAAGGGCGAGTAAAGAAATTTAGCGTTGGTAGTTTTGAGTTTGATGAAATGCCAGTGGGCATTAGTCAGGCCAAGCATGGCATCCAGCATAACAAAAAAGTGGCGGGTATTTTGGGTAATAACCTGCTCCAGCGTTTTAATATCACATTTAATTACAGCACCAGCACCGCATATTTTGAAGCCAATGACTTGAATAAGCAGCCTTTTTTGGTGAATGCCAGTGGGCTGAACCTTCAGTATGGAGAGGATCTCCAGAAGTTGCTCGTTCACCGGGTGTTTGAGGGGAGTCCGGCAGAAGCTGCGGGGATAAAAGAGAATGCTGAGGTTATCTCAATTAACGGCACGGATATCGGCACTTATACGCTTCCAGAGATCAGGAAGATGCTCAAAGACATAGACAATAAAACAGTCACTCTGGAATATCGCCAGGAGGGGGTCACCTCAGAAGCATCGCTCAATCTTGAGCCGCTGCTTTAAAAAGTATAGATTGATTTTACTTAAACCGAATCAAGGGCCTGCAAAATGATATTGCAGGCTTTTTTTATTTCATCAAAGGTGATGATAAGCGGAGGGGCTATTCTCATAGAATTGTCACAAAACAAGAACCAGTCCGTGACTACCCCCAATTCGATGGCCTTGTCTATGACTGGCTTCAGAAGTTCAAATGACTCCAGTTCGACGGCCATCATGAGTCCCTTGTTTCTGATGTTGATGATCTTGGGGTGCACCAGTAGCGACCTGAAATAGTCGGCCTTAGCCTCCACTTCGGCCAGTAGATTTTCACTCATTATGGTCTCAATGGTAGCCAAAGAGGCAGCGGCACTTACGGGGTGCCCTCCGAAAGTGGTAATGTGCCCCAGGATGGGATTGTCTTTGAGTACATCCATGATTTCTTTGCTACTGATGAAGGCACCGATGGGCATACCTCCGCCCATACCCTTGGCGCTGACGAGGATATCCGGTACTATGTTGTAATGTTCAAAAGCCCAGAATTTGCCTGTGCGACCAAAGCCAGCCTGAATTTCGTCGAGAATCAATAAGGCACCTACCTCGGTACATTTGGCCCTTAGTGCTGCGAAGTACTCAGGAGAGGCTATGCGTACTCCCGCTTCACCCTGCACCGTCTCCACCAGTACGGCAGCCGTCTGATGATCTATCAGGTCCAGCGCTGGCAAGCTGTTGAACGGCATATGCAGGTGACCGGGAATCAGTGGACGGTAGTTTTGCTTGAAAAACTCATTGCCTCCAGCGGACAATGCCCCTTGTGATGACCCGTGATAAGCATCTTTGCATGAAATGATGTGAGGCTTCCCAGTGAATCGCTTAGCTAGCTTCATGGCGCCCTCTATGGCCTCACTGCCGGAGTTTACCAGATAGACTGATGTCAATGGTGCCGGGAGTGTCCGGACAAGAGCCTCAGCAAGTTTGACCTGTGGGGTCTGTACATACTCACCGTAGACCATCAGGTGCATGTATTTGTCTATCTGGTCCTTGGCAGCTTTCACCACGTGGGGGTGGCAGTGCCCTACGTTGCTCACACCTATGCCGGAGATCAGATCAATGTAGGCTTTGCCTTCGGGACTGTACATGTAAATGCCTTCGGCTCTTTCTATTTCTACGAGCAGTGGGAAATCCGTGGTTTGGGCCAGATGGCTAAGGAAGAGCTGTCGGTTGCTTATCATGCCGCAAAGGTAACAAAGGATTCAAAGCGCAGTATCGGAAGATATCTTTACCTCACTTTGGCGGGAGTATAACCACCGTTTTTTTCTCTGCGATGGACACTGCGCCATCCGTAGAGAGACATTGGATAAGGGCGCGATAAACTCCTGTTTCGTCGGAGGATTTCACGGTCCAATCATTCTGTTTACCAGCTGTATTGATGAGTTCGTGTCTGAAATCTGGTAGATCTGAAGCCGGGTTTTTTTGCGAGTGTAGAAAACCCGTCACTTCTATTTTTTGATCAATAATATTTTTGATTAACGCATCGGGTGCATCATCCTGAAGCTGAATGCCGAGTATACCTCCATGCACACCTAATCCCTCAAAAACACCAAGGTGCTCTTTGCTGCTGATCACTTTAATTTCATCAATATAGATGGGCGGAATGGTCCAGATCATATCATCATTGGCCACCTGATGATCGTTAATGATAATGGTCGGTTTATAATAGAAAGTTTCACCTGAAACCGGATCATTGATTCTGAGCTCCTTCTCACCCTTAACAGACCGGATACCTATGCCCACCAGAATGTCTACCACCACCTCCTGAAACGACTTCAGGATGACATAATCGGTCATGTCATATACCCGATCGGCTGTCAGTTGGTCGTATAAGCTTGGCTGGTTGAGCAGGGTTTCCGACTGGTATTGGGCCATTACCCGTTTTAGTCCGACTGCCTTGTTGATCAGTGAGTCCGTGGCTGGCTCTTCGATGTATTCAATCTCCGGGAGGTTAATACTCAGATTTTCAAACTTCACCTGCGTCTTAATGGGTCCTCCTGTAGAGTCCTTTACTGCATAAGTAAAGGTTTGCTGGTCGTGGAAATCTGTCAATGGCAGGTTGAACCGGCCGTCCATAATTTCAAGCGAATAGCTCATTTTGTTTTTCCATTGATAGAAATGAACCCATGAACCTTCTGGCAAAACGGTTTCGGTTTCGCCTCTGAGATCTATTCCCAGTTCAGGTGGTATGGTCATTGAAAAGGGCGTAGATTCAGAAAGGATGTTGTTCCACTTCTGATCAAACCAAGAAGTGGAATAAATCAGCAGATCGTCGATACTTAAGGTACCTGCCGCAGATACTCTGGCACTGATCGGGGCAAAGGCATAGTGCAGGGCCATGTCAGTGAGTAAATAGGTGTTGGAGCTGAACGCGTCAGGTATGCTCATGGAGAAAGTGGATGCAGCACCGGAAGCGGCCGGAAATTCATAGGAAATTTGGGTGTCCGTTTTCACCGTATCAGGCCCTGAAAGAGTCATTGTTTTGGGTAGGGTGTGGAAGGGACGGATCGCCAGCACATTCCATTGCTCATCTAGCAGTGCAGCAGTATGAAAATGTCCCTGAAGCGCTGAGGAGGGTAATACAAAGGTAGCAGTGCCCTGGTCGTTGAAGGTGACCGGAAGGATAGACTGGAGGCGATTGCCAGACTCCAAAACCATCGAGAGGGACTGGTTTGATGCTTCCGTAGTGAGGACATTGACGAAATACCGACTGCCAACTTTGGATACCTTGAACGTGGCTCCTGATCGCTCAATATCCATTGCCTGTCGGTGAGTTTTTCCCGACAATGTGGATACCTGAATGAAGTAGTCCTCTTTTCGGTCAGGAGTAAAAAAAGTCACTCCAAAGCCCTCATTGAATAGAAACTCGGAGATCACCTTTCCTGATTTGCTCATGATCTTACCACTTGTGGCATCTGCCTGAGGCGCTGAGATAAGAACCTTTTGATTGTGTCCGGGGATCAGTTTACCACCTTCGGGATACACTGAAAAAGTCCTTTTAGCTTGTATGCTAGTAAACTTTTGGGTGGTTCCGGGATCCCAGATATTCTTAATATAGACAGGAGTGATGGCCCTCAGGTCTTCCTCAAAGTTTTGCATGTAAGCTGAATGAGCCACCAGAAAATAGCTTCCCGTAGGAGTGGTGTGAGGAATGTACCAGGATCCATAAAAAGTACCTGCCTGATTCTTGAAGTTCAGCGTCCTTAAAGTACGGCCTGTGGTATCTACGAGCGAAACCTTCATCACCTGACTGATAGCATCCGTGGGCCTAAAAAACAGATCGGTAACCATCCCCGAAATTCGCAAGGTATCTCCGGTGAAAACTACACGGGAACCAACTTGCAGAACGGGCGTTTCAATTGGATGATTTTCAATGAATCGCATGAATTTTCCCTCCAGATCCTCACTGATTGACTGGGTTTTTGCCTCACAGAGCACCAGCATCAGTAGTATGAAAATTAGATTTTTCATCATTCTGCAATAGTTGAGATTGGAAATGGAAATGGACTTGAATTTAACTTCTTGATTCATCATTTGACTCTATCCATTATATAAAAAAGCTCATATTCACGCATTTCAATATCTTCTGCAGAAAAATAACCCAATACAACTTCATTGGTGTTGGGTACGAAAAGATTCCCTTCAAACTCAGCTGGCAGTGCATCGAAAATGGTACCGGTATTTCTCTGTTGAGTGAGTATCTGATCCCAGTAGGTGTATGCTCTTTCGGATAAGGTGGACTGGATAACCCTCAGCGTGTAAACATATTGCTTGGCAGGAGTGGTGTCATTGACAAGGGTGAGTGAATCAAGGATTTCCTGTTGGTTTTCAGGTGTGAGGGTTCCAATATAATCGTCTTCTTCCAGGTCTTCTACCTGAATGGCAAAATCCAGAGCCTCTGAGTAGGTATCGTTTTGATTAGGAAACCAGAGCACATCAAAGCCGGAGATTCCAGCGGCGTTGAGCTCAGATCCGGACATCAGATTGAACTGGGAGCCGGTCACTTCATGATAATCCACATAAGTGTAGGGGTGCTCCCAATCTCCCTCGTATTTCCATTTCAAGAAAGTGGTTTCGGGAATGGACCGCACGAATGAGGCAGTCACGTCATGTCCATATCTGATTTCAGCTTCGTTATTAGCCGTGAATACGGTTCGTTCCGCGTAAGTTGCGGTGAGGTCAAAGGGTAGAGCAGACACCATTGTTTCCGGTCTTGAAAGAATGGTCTTATCACCCACCTGCACGGTAAGCAAGTAAGTTTCTCCTGCCACAGGGTCAAAGTCTTCTGGTGGGTTATAGACATTATTGAGGAGACTCTCAAAGACGTAGTACTGGCCGCTGAAACTCTCTACGATCACGGTGGCGTCAGTGATCGGCGTGAGAATGGTGCTGTCAGAATTATACCCACCCGAATAGCTCACGATCACACGAGATCCATTGGTGGTTACACGCCCATCTATGAGAATGAAGCGGGAATACTCTTTGTCAAACTGGTAGGGCTCTTCACAGCCGGGAGTAAGGAGGGTGATGGTTAACAAAACCAGGAGGAACGGGAAAGCTTTATGGTTGTTGACTGAGCGACTCATGGTACGAGAATCATTACGTCATCGAGTACGATTTCCTGCCTGATGGCGGTTCCAGCAGAGAAATATCCCAAAACCGGGAGATCCGCCCCATGAATGGATAGATTGCCATCGATGGTGCCGAGTATGGCATCAAAAATACCGCCTGTGTTTTTTAGCTGGGCGTGAATCTGTTGCCAGTACTGATAGGCCCGCTTAGAGAGCGTAGTTTGTGTGACAAAGATGTGGTACTGGAAGTTGACAGCAGGCTCGAGGCCTGCCACGCCTTCAGCGTAAAAATACCGCTGAATGTCCTCCCAAAA